>NZ_CP021382.1:1704166-2045000 GCF_002162135.1 Cellvibrio sp. PSBB006
TGGATCGGGTTTTATATCAGCCCGTTGCGTCTGGCTTGTCTTATCCTGTTCAGCTTGCCCTTGTTCTATCGCATTTCGACGATGATCGGTTTTCGAAGGAGCAAAACCTTTTGGGATAACGCAATAGATGTGCTGGTGTCCTATGCCGTTGCCTTCCTGACTACAGGTATCGTTCTTTCTGCCCTAGGTGTAATCCAATGGGATATGGATCCGGGGTCTGCGTATTCAATCTTGCTGCTCCAAGCAGTACCGGGAAGCCTCGGCGCCCTGCTCGCACGCAATATTGTGAGCGAAGGAAGCAAATCTGAAGACGACGCTCAAGAAAAAGAAGGCCGCAATTACAAAGATGATTTAACCATTCTCGCTACCGGAGCGCTATTTTTAGCTTTTAATCTGGCGCCCACCGAAGAGATGGTTCTGTTGTCTTACAAGATGACGACATGGCATGCATTGGTTTTACTGTTGCTCACACTGATTGTTATGCATGCTTTTGCTGTTGCCAGTTCCAGATGCTCGCCCACCCAGTTAAGTAGCTGGCCGATTCATTGGGGAATTTTTGTTCGAATAACGTCGAGTGGTTATCTGATCGCTTTTCTGATCAGCTTTTTTATGCTGTGGGTATTCGAAAGCCTGGCAGACAAAAGTTTTTATAACGCCGTTAAGGGCATCATCGTTCTCGGGTTTCCTGCGGGAATCGGGGCCGCCGCTTCACGAATGATCCTATGATAGATAATGCGTTAGTTCGTCAGAATTTTATATGGCAGGATTCAAAATGGACAATGTCAATGAACAAACCAGCGAAGCAAACACACCCACATGGGAAAAAGTGCTGGGCGGGTGCGGCTTATTATTGCTTCTGGCCGGGTTCGCCTATCTAGGGTGGACCGCTATCGTTGAAACCGAATCACCACCTGACGTTATTTTTAATCCGGTAAAAATAAGCGAGATCGACAACGGCTATCTGGTCGAGGTCGAAGTAACCAATACGGGCTCACAAAGTATGGCGGCGCTGACTATCGAAGGGCGCTTGATAAAAAACGACAGTGAAGAAATACGTCGTGCACAGTTGGACTATTTACCATCCCGTTCAAAAAAATTACGTTGGATTCTTTTTTACTAGCGATCCGCGCACCGGAACATTGCAATTTCAGCCATCGGGTTATCAGCAACCTTGATTGGCCTATATGCTCATATAACCAACAAAAAAATGAGCGGGCTAACCCGCTCAAACTCATGGAGTAGACTCACTGAATAATATCGCTGGCTAGCGCTTTAAAAACTATAGCGAAGGCCAACTTTCAAACGCCAGGTAGACGCTTCTGGAATATATTCGCTCCAGTTGCTTGTATCAGAACCACCAAAGCGTTCATCGTATTGATATTGGCCGGTGACCGGGTTGACATCGTAATCCCACAAGATTTGCTGTGGGAATTCCATACGACGCACCTTGCCTTTGTCGCTGTCGATAAGATTCAACAGGTTATCAATGGTGAGGTAAATCATGCCTTTGTGACCATCGGCAAAACCAGGAATTTCCTGCTGGATACTGAAATCCAGTTCGGTAATCCAGGGTTGTGTTGAGGAGTATTTGGGCGCATAACCACCAGCATAACCACTCAGTCCTGCTGCATCGACCAACTCTGCCATCTGCGCATAACTCAAGCCGCTGCCAGCCCAATCGATGTTCGGATCGTCAGCACCACTGGGAATGTACGGCAGGTAGACATCGCTGTTGGAAAAGTCACGTTGGTCGCCAAAATCGTAATCATTAAACGCACCCAGCGTCCAACTGAATGGCCGTCCGGAGCGACGTTCGTAAAATAAATTGAAGCGCGTTTCGTTATCACCGAACCAGTTCGCGGCATAACCGAAGTTGATCAGGAAGCGATGCTCTACTTCGTAATAACCGGTGCCCACCAATTCTTCGTTGCGATTGAGTGCAACATTGTATTGGTAATTGGACGAGGCCGTTGAACTGGTGCCGGGGTTGGCCTCAGTAATATCCTGATTGGTGTAAGCCATAAACAGGCTGAAACCGTTTTGCCAATCCTTTTGCAGATTGGTGGTCCAGATGATGCTGCGCCCGTCGTCATCGGCATTGGTCAACATCAAGTCATAATTGCTGGCGAGATCACCCGTATAGATACTTTCATAGATAATGCGCTCACCATCAGCGGTACGCCCGGCTTCCACGCGCGAGGTATCAACCCAGAACGAAGAATTTTCTTTTTTGCTGTAATTAAATTCCGTACTCCACAGGAAACCATCGCCAACCCAGGGAATGGTCAGTTCCTGATCCCATCCCAATTGAAAGCGCCAATCGGATTCCAGTTCGTAATCCGGATCAATGTAGTTGGTGCTGCCGCTACCCGGCGTCATCGCATCTCTGACTGCCTGAGGCACATCGGTGAAATTGACATTGTCGGGATCAGCAATGACAGCATTGGTTACACTCGTCGGGGCCGACACCAGAGTAATACCGTCGTTGGTGAAAGAGTTCGCTGTCCATACATTAGGTTTACCACCACTGTAACGCCCTACGCCGCCACGCAATGTCATGGTGTCATTCAAATCCCAGTTAAAACTGAAGCGCGGTAACAGGATATCCAGCCCGTCGAGATTTTCGGTGTTGCTGTAACCGTATGTTTCTACAAAATTAGCGTTTTCCGGCGGTACATCATCCGTTGCCAATTGTTCGTAACGCAGGCCAAACGTCAGGGTAAGATCGGACGTTACCGTCCAGGTGTCTTCTGCATAGAGGGAGTGAGTGAAGCGCTCGATGCCATAGGCAAGATCCTCAGCATTGTTGGTGTAAGCATTGCGGTAAGAAAGGAAAGAAGGTGATCTGTTTTCAAAATCGTCAAGCGAATCAAACGTCCATACACCAGCGGTACTGTCACCAAAGAGATTATACAAACGCAGGCGTTCGCCCTGGTAACCAAATTTAATGTCGTGATCGCCAAGTAAATAATTACCGTCGATATTTAATATCAATGTGGATGTATCGGCGATATTGGCGTGGCGGTAACGATCGCGTCCAAAAATAATTTCATCTGACCCGACATCCACGGTTACTTGCCCCAGACCCGAATTGGTATTGGAACGCGTCGTCAGATCTTTATAGGACAAACCAATTTCAGTGGAGAACGCATCAGTCCAATCAGAAAACAGATGGGATACGTAGGTGGTGGTTTCCGTTTTCAACGTGTATGCATTGGATGCCATACGCAACTGATAGTCTTGATCGGAACTGTTGCGATCCTCTTCGTTATCCTGCACCTGGTAACTGAAGTCCATGCGATGACCATCAGCCAGATTGACATCGAACTTCACCAGAATTTTTTCATCGTTCTCTTCTACACCACCGGCGACAGAATCTGTGAAACCATAGGTGTCGTTCAGGATTTGGGTAAAGCGTTGATAATCTGCTGCGGAGATATTGCTGGTATTTGCACCGCTGCCATCCACATCATAAAGTTTGGCCAGCGTGCTGTTAAAGTTTTCATAGGAGACAAAGAAGAAGGCTTTATCCTGCATCAGCGGGCCGCCGACGGTAAAACCGAAAGTACTTTCATCACCCAGCTCTACATCACCCTCTCCTTCCGGATCGCCGGCAAAGCTGCTGTCCATGCCTTCGTAGAACAAAGAGCCATGTAATTCATTGGTACCGGATTTGGTCACCACATTGATCAAGCCACCGGAAAATCCACCGACCTTGGCGGTAAAGGGTGAGGTATCCACACTGATCTGACTTACAGCATCCAAAGATACCGGCGGGCGCTGGCTGGGATAGCCGCCGTAGTTCAAACCGAAGTCATCGTTCTGCCCGATACCGTCCACAGTGATACTGTTATAGCGCGGGTTATTACCGGCGATGCTGAGGTTGCCATCTTCATCCACGATGGCCATAGGGTTGTTGCGCACAATATCTTTAATATCGCGGTTGAATGAAGGTGCATTGCGAATATCATCTTCACTGAACACAGAGCTGGCACCGGTGGTGGTGGAATTAATTACCGCTCCCATGACCAGCACTTCTTCCAGTACCTGATCTTCCAGTTGCTGATCAAGCCGCAAGGTTTTTCCCACTTGCAAATACAGGTTATTCAATTGCGCATCACGATAAACCTCGGAATCAATCGTTACCTGATAAGGTCCGCCAACACGTAAACCTTTTACGCTGTAAGCGCCGGTTTCGTTGGTGACAACTTCACTCACCGTACCCGAGGGTTGGTGAACGATGATCACCCTGGTTTGCGTCGCCGGTGAACCGGTCGGACTGGTAATCTTGCCGAGGATTGACGAGGTAGTGTCCTGTGCGAACGCGTAGCCGGATAACCCGGCACTAATGGCCAGACAAAGCGCACGCTTCTTCATCATACTCCGCGTACTCGATGGCGAATGTTGCATGATTAATTCCCCTTGACTCATGTGTGTTGGTTTAATGTTGTTCATCATTACAGGGCGCTGTTGTTGTGGTGTTCTTATGGTGTTTTTTATGGGCGCTTTGGCTCTGCGACTTTCACGGTCAATGCAGGCGTCGCATGAACGCCTACTTTCGCGCGCGAGTCATAGATACTGTTCAGCAGCCCGGCAAGGCGTATGCCGGCCTGCACTAACCGCAATTCCACGTGCGGCATCTGCTGATAGATGTAGGCATAACCCAATTCACCGGTTCCGCTGGCATACACAGACTTACTCAACACCATGGATTCCTTGAGCCAATCTGCGGGCGAGGAATTGAGGTGGCGTTTGATAAATTGCGCATCGCGGGTATCGATAAACTCGGCAAATTCCCGATAACTCAATTGGCGAGATTCAATCAAACCGGTATCCCATAAAGAATGGAGATTGGTTGTATCACCAAAAAAAGACACATTAATGTCATTGCCTCCACGATCGTGGGCGTGACCGGCATGCAGGGGCTGGTGAATATCGCCAACCAGATGCACCAGAAAGCGAAAATAAAACTGCTGTTCTTCCAGCGGAGCACGACGCGATTTAAGTACCGAAATCGCTTTCAGGGTCGCGCCATAAATATCCTCAACATCATCTTTATCCTGTGGAACATGGTAGTGCTCAGGTTCGAATGCCTCAGGTTGCTCAACGTTGATGTAGTGCCAACGGCCTGATTTTTTTTGCCAGAAATCGTCCGGGGCCGATCGCATTTCATCGGCCCAGGTGGCGACTTCCGGCAAGAGATCACCGGCCAAGAGCGGCTTGATGGCTTTCCGGGTAGTTTCAGTTAAATGGGAGTTGGCTATGTGGCCCACAATTCTGTGGCCGTTCTGACCCCAACAAAATGCCTGGGAACTTAAGGTCAACAACAGCAGGCTGGTAAACAGTTGCACGCGCATCATGGTGATATCCGAATGAGAATTGACAATCAACATCGGGCGATGAGGAATCCGATTACGTGCATAGTCAATACATTCGAAACAGACAGAAAGGAGTTATTGCCATTCAAAATGACTTGTTAATAAATCTTTCACATCAATGTTTTAGAGTCGACAAATAAACTTATTTAAGGCGATAAGTCTGGGTTAGCGCACTGCTTAAGCACCAATGTAAATAGAAGATGGCGAAAGAATGAAAAATACCTGAACCTGTTTTTGTTGTTTTTTTGCACCAGAGAATGCCCCCAATGGCCCTGATAGCCACGCAAGATGAATCGCTTTGGTGCGTTTAACCCATCTGCCTTGCAGACCGATGAATAACGCCATGATTTTTAATACCTGTCCGAGCGGACAACGATTAGGCAGCGTTTGGTAAAACCGGATTTGCAACGCGAAACAATCATTTTTTGATCATGATCTGTGAGAGAAGGCAAATTCCCACGTGAAATCAGCGTTTTTACTACCCGCCAGTGATGGATGGGAATAAATATTGCTAATTAACGATGTTCAGGAACCGTTCAATCCGGTTTCAACCTGACGCTGGTGGTTCGCACTCACGGATCTTTTATGTAATTGATCTTGTCAACGCGATGACTTTCCAATGAACGACTTGAAATGGCTTGCCCCTAAAACCTATCCGTTTGTGTTGTTTTTTCTCGCCGCCATGTTGATGTGGTACGTGGGTAAAGACACGCAAAATGCGGTGGACTATCGACTGCCTTCGATCATTGAAGAGCATTACACCTGCGTGGCAGGCGCCGATGCGCCTGATAAAAAATTAACCGTGTATGTCAACACGGAATATGTTGCACGCAACCTTGCCAATCGCCTGTGTGCAGATGCGGTCGTCAAGCGTCAGTATCATCAGGTACAAGCCTGGTGGGGGGGCGGCGAAGCAGCGGCAATCAGTTTTATCGGCAAAGGTCTGGGCGATGTGGTAAATACAAAAGACAATATTGTGGAAGCCTTTGATGCAGAAAAAACCTACGGCTACAAACGGCTGGCCAGTTATCCGCAGTATCAGGCATACCTGATTGCACTGCATGAAAAGCCGGTTATATCACGTGAATATTTAATCGGCAGACGTATCGGTTTGGTCGATTATCCCACCAGCCGCTCAGGCCATAGTATTCCCATGCATATGCTGCAGGCACTCGGCTTGCAAGATCAGGTGACAATTGTTTATAGCCACAGTCACACCGGTTTGCGACAGCTCTTAGCCAGTGGACAAGTGGATATGATTTCCAGTTATTGGTCCGAAGATGACCACGAACGTTTCTCGGAAAATTATATTCAACCGATCAGCGAATCCGACATCAGCGGCAGCAGTTGGTATTTGAAGATGGATAATCGCAACACTGATTTGTTTTGTGCATTGCAAACTAACCTGGCCACGATTGCCGAACAACAGGCTTCAACCTATTTCGGCCAGTTGCATTTTTCTGAAGGCTGTCCCGAGCAATTTGTGGGGCGATAATATGTATTACCTGCGCAAACATTTTACCCGTTATCACTGGCTGTTTTTTGTGTTCAGTTATGTGGTGTTACAGGTAGCCTTTTCTTCGGGCGCATCACTGCAACGGCAGTTCAATATTGAGCGAGGCATCCTCGCGGTAGAAAATCGTATATCGCTGGATCTTGCGCACCTTTCCCTGCCAAACCCCGAATTAAATATGGCGGGCAACGCCAGTCAGGTACTGCACTATTTACAGGAATTGAATGAAGCCATTGCCGCGCAGTCACTACCGGTCAGTATTCACAGCTTGCAAACTGTGGTGGCTGATACCCACACCAGCCCGAAGCAAGAAATTGTTCGGCAGTTAATTGCACCGGAACAAACCATCAATCTGAGCTTACATGTCGAGGAGCCGGGCTGGCTCAGCGGGTTATCAGGCTACCCGTTGCTCCTGGCCGGTTTGTTACTGATACTGATTCGCCCCTATCTAAAACGTAAGCCTGTGCCGGTAACCGAGCACCACACCGCCGAGATCATACCGCTTACCTTAACCCTGGATCTCACCAACAAAGCTCTAACATTAGGCAACAAACAAGTTCCTTTGGCCAATAAACCTTTGTGTTTTTATGCCGCGTTGCTGAATTACTGCCAGCAACATCCTGAGGTGCGTTTGTGCCAACATCACCAGCTGCCGGACGCCTTGCTTGAACTGGCGGACAAGTATTTTCTGCGACTGGTGGAGCTGGGTCATACCATTCGTAAGCGGCCGGATTTCAATGCCAATCTGGAGAAAATGCTCAGCGAAATCCGTGCGGCGCTGGATGAGTTACTGAGCGAACATCCCGACTTAAAACCGCTTTACTACCCACCCAAAGCAACCGGCGAGGGATCGCGCTCGCGTATGCACAACTTTGCCCTGACGCACCTTCAGCCACAGCGCTGGGATATCACTGGCAAATAGCCACTTCAACACTCGTCGCAAGACATCATGCCCACCGCTTTAAGCAAAGTGTCATCTAGCCACCCGAGGAAGCAAAGCGAGTGGCAAACAACAGACCTTTCCTGCTATTTCTGTATATGATCACGCGACATGTATGTTTTTGCGCAGTCATAGCGAGGGATTTGATGAACGAGAATCCGGACAAACCATCCTTTCTAACGACGGAACCCGGCTCCCAGGGCCGCATTGCCGGTGTATTGCAATGGCTGGGCAGCCATGAATTACCGGTGCTATTGGCATTATTTGCCATCCTGGGAGCGCTTTGGGGCTTTGCGGAATTGGCAGAAGAAGTCATGGAAGGCGATACCCATGAAGTCGATCAGGCATTGCTCTTGAGCATGCGCAATCCGGCGGACCTCAGCGATCCAATCGGCCCAGGCTGGGTGGAAGAAATCGGACGTGATATCACTGCCTTGGGCGGCAATGCCATATTGACACTCTTGACCATTGCAGTGGTGGGCTACCTGTTGTTGGACGGCAAACGTCGAATGGCCGTGGTATTAATAGTGGCCACACTGGGTGCATTGGGCGTGAGTACGTTGTTGAAGAACACCATAGACCGTGAGCGACCGGACCTGGTCCCGCACCATACGCGCGTCTATACCGCGAGCTTCCCCAGTGGGCATTCGATGCTGGCAGCCAGCACTTTCCTGACCATGGGTGCCCTGCTCGCGCGCGTCCAGCGACGCAAACGTATGAAGGCTTACATTTTACTGGTGGCCATCACCGCCACCTTGCTGGTAGGACTCAGCCGGGTATACCTCGGGGTACACTGGCCCACGGATGTACTCGCCGGCTGGACAGCCGGTGCAGCCTGGGCCTTGTCGTGCTGGTTATTGGCACGATGGCTACAAAGGCGGCATGAAGTGGAAAGTGAAACCGAAAGCTGATTGACACAAGGGCATCTGGATTAGCGACTGAGCATCAAACATGACAAATACATCGCGTACCGCGCTACTGATTGTGAACCCTAACAGCCGATCCGGCGGCGACACCGATATGCAGGAGGGCATAGCTTTATTGGAAGCCGCAGGCATCAATCTGATCAAGACAAGCTCGCAAAGTGCGCAAGAAACCTGTCAATTGATCGAAGACCACCGCCATCACATCGACCTGGTGATACTCGGAGGTGGCGATGGCACAATCAGCTCCGCCGCACCGGCGCTTTTTCAACATAAGCTACCTTTTGCCATATTGCCCTTAGGTACCGCCAATGATCTGGCGCGATCTTTAGGTATGAGCGGCGATCTGCTGGAAGCCTTTCAACTAATTGTGGAGAATCACCGCGGCCGTATGAATCTGGGCGTGGTGAACGGGCATTATTTTTTTAATGCGGCCAACATCGGCCTCGGGGTGCGTGTAACTCACGAACTGACACCGGAGATAAAAAAGCAATGGGGCGTGTTCAGTTATCTGGCTGCGGTATTCGCGGCGCTAAAAAAGAATCGCAAATTTCGCGCAACGATAACGGTGGACGATAAACCCTATCGAGTCAGCTCTATCCAACTGGCCGTCGGCAATGGCCGCTACTACGGTGGCGGCAATGTGATTGATGAACACTCCACCATTGATGACGGCAAATTATGTTTGTACAGCGTGCCACCATTGACCTTATGGGAACTGCTGACGCTGGCTCCCTTACTGCGCAGCGGCAAGCAACGATTGACCGATAAAATTTTTACCGCCTCGGGACGACGCATCCACATCAAGACGTCACGGCTGCGCGAAATCCATGCGGACGGCGAGCCGGTCAATATTACCCCCGCGTTGTTTGAAGTGATCCCCGAAGCATTGGAAGTCATCCGGCCTCAACCGGTTGAGATTTCATCCATGGACTCTGAACAAATCCGTGAACCAGCCCTGATGGAGTAACACGATGAATTTATTACGCACCGACAAAGAAGTTGCGCTGAACGACCTGCTGGTAGCCAGTCGCGAAACGGTAGACCATTGTCAGGACGCGGTAGAGTATCTGAATGACGACCACATAACGCCTGTACTGCGCATGATCATGCAAGAACGCCAGGGATTTATTCAGCGTATTGAGCAGGCCATACGCGCATTGGGCGACCTGCCCTCGGTTCCTGACCCGGATCGGGAAACCGGAGAGATGCTTCTTCATCATGTAACAGCGGCGCTATCTTCTGACACCACCACGCAAATTCTTGAACAACGCATCAAGGCCGAGCGGCACGTTCTTGAACTTGTGCAAGCGTGTCACGCTGCGGGATTGGATGACGCACATGGGCAGTTGTTGGTGGAGATGGAACAGCAAATCCATTCGACCATCGAGCGGCTCGACGCGTTGGAAGCCTGATACACCGGCGACATCCAATTCAACTTTCTATCCGGTAGCTTGTCATATCTCCAGGCTGCAACAGCGTTGCTGTCTGTATCAACTGTAGTGTGTATCCACTATAGTTTGCCCTTCACGTTACGGCATTAGCCTCATTCACGGCATTGGAGAGCACGGCAGTTACCGGACAAGATTATGGCAAGATTCACGTTCATCAGTATCACCCTTGGAGCCTTTGCACTGGGCTTTCTGGCCAGTGAGTATCGTCATAGCCTCAAGGCCTCCAGCCCTGCTCCCGAGAGCATTCAACTTTCTGCTCCCCGTGAGCCACATCACCAACCATCCAAACCTGCACCTACTGGCACGGAGCCACATCAGACCGAAGCCGACACAACCGTGAGTGTCTTTTCATGGGAGCGGGCTAATCAACTCATTGCCCTGTCCCGTTTTGAAGAAGCCATCCGGCTATTGCAAAGCCACCTCGCAGAAACACCGAGATCCGCCCGCGCCTGGCTTTTGTTGGCGCAAATCTATGAAAAAATTGATAATCATGAAGCCTCACTGGAGGCATGGTTTCGGTATCTGGACTACGAGGTGGATGCCTTAAAATTTGAACAGGCCATGGCGTACGTTCGCCAATATCTGATGCGGCTTTATCAAAAACCGAACCTGCTCAGCGGCAATTCACAGTGGCTGCTGAGCCAGCTCAATGAACTGCTGGAGTTCAATACCAACGACGCCGAACTTCATGTAATCCTCGCTTCACTTTACGCAAAACTGGAAGACAATTATCAAGCGCAGTATCACGCCATGATGGCGGTTAATGATCCGGCGATGCAGCAGCAGGCCGAGGATATTCTGGCCGAGCTGAACGGTACATCGCTACCCGATGAGCTGAGTATCCCCTTGGTCCGCTTTGGTAATCAGTACCTGGTCAATGTCACCATTGAGGGTTATCCGGCGCGCCTTTTGCTGGATACCGGCGCGTCCCTCAGCGGCGTGTCAAATGTGTACACGGCAAAATACCCTTTCCTGGTTAAATCCACCAAACCTATCCGCCTGAATACCGCCAGCGGTACAGTCGACAGTGTGCTGTTCACTGTGGATACTTTGCGCATCGACGAGTTGGCTTTTAATCATCATATTCTGGCACTGCTCCCCATGCACAAGATGACCGAGTTTGATGGTTTGCTGGGCGTAGATATCCTAGGGCGGTTTGATTTTGTGATTGATCAGACCGCCGCCGTCCTGCGTTTACGCGCTCGTCACAAATAGCCGCTATCCTAACTATTCCTTTTTGGGAGTAGCTTAGAACAACATGACCTAAGTTACCCTTTGACAAACCAGACGACTGGTCATATATTTTCCCCATGAGCAAACGTGAACTGAAAAAAGACCATCTCCTCGACGCCGGCTTACAAGTCATGGCGACCCGTGGATATAACGGTACCAGCATCAAGGATATTGTTGATGCTGCCGATGTACCCAAAGGGTCTTTTTACACCTACTTCAAAAGCAAGGAAGACTTCGCCGTAGAAGCTCTGGAAAAAGTGACCGAGGAACGGATTCAACACAATCGTCATCTGCTCGGCAACCGCAGCATTCCTCCACTGGAGCGCCTGAATCGATTCTTTATCGGCAATATTGGCGGATGTGAAGAAGGTATTAAAGGCGGATGTTTTATCGGCAATATGTGCCAGGAAATGTCAGATTCCAGCGAAGTCATTCGCCTGAAAGTCCGACAAATGCTGCGTAACAACACGCAGGCTATCGAGGATGTCCTGGAAGAAGCCCGCCTGGATGGCAGCCTCAAAAGCACCATCTCCTCGGCAGTACTGGCGGAATTTTTATTTAATGCCTGGGAAGGTACATTGATGCGCATGAAGGCCTCCAAGTGCCGTGAGCCGATGAATGCTTTCTTGATGTTGTTACCGGAAATCCTCGGTAACCGCCCCTGACAGGTAAAATTTTTTACCTCCTTTTAAAGACGACCAGTCAATTGTAAGCCGCACCTATGGCAGTTGCGTGTCAGCACACCTAATTCAACGCCTCACTTTGTGGCTTTATTTGTGCGGTTTTTTACAGACGACCGGTCATCTAAACAAACATTCAGATTTTTACATGTGGCTGCCGGTCTACCACTAAGAGCCGGCAGCTGCGCAGTAACCGAAGGAATTGATGATGAACAGATTTTTACGACTCACAATCAAAACACTCACCCTGGGTCTAGCCTCCCTGCCACTTCTGGTGTCTGCCCAAGAGGTTGATTACAACTCACTGCAAATTGCCACATTGATTGAGGAAGAAAAACGCCCTTATCAAGAGGTGGTGCTATTGCCATACAAAGAGCCGCTGAAATCCAGTTGGGCCCTGGCGATTGATAATGACATTCTCGCCCTGGGTGGGCGGGACCAGGATTACACCTACGGCTTCAACTTTACCTACTCGGGCCGCAAGGCGCAGGAGCTCTGGCTTTCTCTGGATAAACCGTTAAGCGCTATTGATCACCTCCTGGGTGTTGATAACCAGTCCGCGCAAAGTATTGATAACCACAGCATTGAAGTCGGCCTGTTTGGGTTCACCCCGGAAGATATTACGGTCACCACTGCAAATCCCGATGATCGGCCCTATGCGAGCCTGATTTATTGGTCCAATTCGCGCGAACAAATGGACCTGAACAGTAATGTTTCCTGGAAAACGACACTGACTGTAGGCGCGCTGGGTTTAAATCTGGTGGGTGAATTTCAAAACACCATCCATGACAAACTCAATGGCAACGAAGCCATGGGTTGGGATAATCAGATCAGCGAGGGCGGTGAATTAACAGCCCGTTACGCGATAGCCCGACAGCAATACCTGGGCACCCTATTCGGTGATATGGAAGTGAAAAGCACGCTGCAAGCATCAGTCGGTTATCTGACAGAAGCGAGTTGGAGCCTGAGTTTTCGCGATGGTAAATATCACACCCCTTGGTCATCATTTAACCCGGAACTGGCAAGCTATGGGGAAAAATCTACCTATAACACCAGTGCCAGACCGATCCGCGAACATTATTTCTGGGCGGGAATGGCGATAAAAGCGCGTGCCTATAACGCCTTTTTACAAGGACAATTTCGCGATAGTCCGGTGACTTATGATCACAATGAATTAAATCCGATTGTGTTCGAAGCCTGGGCGGGATACACCATCGCTTTCGCCGAAGGCTATCGCTTGAGTTATGTGTTGCGCGGGCACAGCTCCGAGATCAAACAAGGCGCTGGTGATCGCAACCTGATGTGGGGCGGCATTATTCTGGCGAAAACGTTTGATTGATGAAGTTTTTTGATCAACGCAGTCTTTTGCTGGACGAAACCATAAATTGACCAAAGTGCCGCTGGGATAGCGGCACCGATCGTCCAATCCATAACAACCATTTTTCTTATCTTCGCTACCTGCTGTCGAATTCGATAATGCCCATTCGACTACTCATTGCAATGTGACATTAATCAGGGTCCAACAAGCGTGCTCCGCTGCCTTCAGCTGATAGCTCATCCCAGGGATTACGCAGAGGACAATCACGCAAAGACAAACAACCGCAGCCGATACATTTATTCAACTGATCACGCATTTGCGTGAGGCGCTGAATACGATTATTCAGCTCCTGTCGCCACTGGGCAGACAGGCGTCGCCAATCGGCGGCGGTAGGCGCGCGCTCATCCGGCAGTGTCTGCAAAGCATCACGAATAGAGGCTAGTGGAATACCGGTTCGTTGCGCAACCTTGATAAGCGCCACACGCCGCAGCACGTCGCGGTGATAGCGTCGCTGATTGCCGGCGTTGCGCCAACTTTTAATTAAACCCTTGGATTCATAGAAATGAACAGCAGAAACCGCCACGCCGCTACGGCTCGCCACCTCCCCCACACTCAGTTCCTGACGAAAATACTGCGGATCAATCTTTGCCATTTTTGCTTTACCTATTGACCTCAAGCTAACTTGAGGTTTTAGCATTCCCACCAACATAATGCAATCGAGGGAAAACCATGCTGACACATATTGACACACTGCCGCTCCATAATATGTTTGATGATGAACGCTCCAACATGATCAAGGCTATTGAAGATATCTTTCGCACGCGCCATCAAGCACCACAACCCAATCTGAAACCCTTGGCAGATTCGACAAGTAAAAAGCGATCTATCACGCGCTTGCCGGTTGCTATGCTGCAACAATCCGAGAACCGAATGCATTATGAGTTGTTAAGCATTGTGCCCATCAGGGATAGTCTCGCCATAGTAAAAATTCTGCAAACCCCACTGGATAAAGATGGACGGCGTATTGAAGAGGCCACAAGCTCGCCACTGATGGTGATTGCCAAGTCCGATGGCGAATGGGAACTTGTCGGCTTGCCCTTGCCGCGTCACTGCCTATTGTACTAAGGCGATTGACATGGACGTTAAAGTACTGGAAGTTACTCGTCGATATATACCACCAACATAAGGAGGTCGTGTGCAAGCGATCATCTCGGTAAATAATCTCACCAAAACCTACTCATCCGGCTTTAAAGCACTCAGTAACATTAACCTCGACATCCGTCGCGGCGAGATTTTTGCTCTGCTTGGGCCGAACGGCGCAGGCAAGACTACGCTGATCAGCATTATTTGCGGCATCGTCAATCCGGGCAACGGCCAAGTTTTGGCAGATGGTCACGATATTGTTCACGATTATCGCGCAGCACGCGCGAAGATTGGCCTGGTGCCGCAGGAGTTATCCGTCAGTATGTTTGAAAGCGTATGGGATACAGTGAAGTTCAGTCGCGGGTTATTTGGCAAAGCACCCAAGGATACGTGGCTGGAAAAAGTGCTGAAGGACCTGTCGCTGTGGGACAAAAAAGACAGCAAGATTATGGCACTTTCCGGCGGAATGAAACGACGAGTGTTAATTGCCAAAGCCCTGGCCCATGAACCACAAATTTTATTTCTTGATGAACCTACAGCCGGAGTCGATGTGGAATTGCGCCGCGATATGTGGGAAATGATACGTGGCTTACGCGACAACGGCGTCACTATCATCCTGACAACCCACTACATCGAAGAAGCAGAAGAGATGGCAGACCGCATTGGCGTCATCAACAAGGGTGAAATCATTCTGGTGGAAGACAAAAACACCTTGATGCAAAAACTTGGGAAAAAACAACTGTCCTTACAGTTGCAACACCCTTTAACCGACATTCCCGCTGCACTGAGTCATTATCAACTGGAGTTAAGTGCCGATGGCAATCAATTGATTTATACCTTTGACAGCCAACAGGAAGCAGACATTGCCGGACTCTTGCGACAACTGAGTGGACTGGGTATCGAGTTCAAGGATTTACAAACCAGCCAGAGCTCTCTGGAGGATATCTTCGTTAATTTGGTGGGAGGACACGCATGAACATTCATGCCATAAAAGCTATTTATATTTTTGAATTAGCGCGCACCTGGCGTACCTTGATGCAAAGTATTGCATCGCCTGTGCTATCAACATCGTTATATTTTATTGTGTTCGGTTCAGCTATTGGTTCACGCATGGTAGAAATTGATGGCATCAGTTACGGCGCGTTTATTGTGCCGGGTTTGATCATGCTGTCGTTATTGACGGAAAGTATCTCTAATGCATCCTTCGGTATCTATATGCCGAAATTTACCGGCACAATGTATGAGATTCTGTCAGCACCGATTTCAGCGATGGAGATTGTTGTCGGATTTGTCGGTGCCGCCGCCACCAAATCCATCATCCTCGGTTTGATCATTCTCGCCACAGCACGCCTGTTTGTCGACTTCACCATTATTCATCCTATCTGGATGCTAGGCTTCCTCGTGCTCACGTCCGTCACCTTCAGCTTGTTCGGTTTTATTATCGGCGTCTGGGCGGATGGGTTCGAAAAGCTGCAAGTGATCCCGATGATGATCGTTACTCCATTGACATTTTTAGGCGGCAGTTTTTACTCTATTCATATGCTGCCCCCGCTGTGGCAAACGATTACGTTATTTAACCCGGTGGTGTATCTAATCAGTGGTTTTCGTTGGAGCTTTTACGGCGTCGCTGATGTCAAGGTCGGCATCAGCCTGGGAATGATCATGTTATTTATGTTGTTGTGTTTGTTTCTGGTTTGGCTGATTTTTAAGACGGGGTATAAGGTTAAGGCTTAAGTCAGAGGTTAAATATCCTGTCAGGTATTAGCTAAAAAAAGGTGCATCAGTTGATGCACCTTTTTTATTTACTTTACGATAGCTCGTGTCGCTTTACTTACATGCGATAATTTACCCCGAACACAATCCGCGGCTCTTGCGACGTATAGGTCATTGTCTGACCCGCATACCCTAAATAACTGGTTTGCTCTTCACCGGTAATGTTGATCGCTTCTGCCGTGAGGGAGAAGTTCTCATTGAGATCATAGGTGACGTTCGCATCCCATTGCCCGTAATCGTCGAAGAACTCAGAGGCACCATTTTCCAAGCCAAGCACCCCAAAGGTTGACCGAAAAGGAGAAAGGTATTCATCGCGCCAAGTGTATGCAATACGTGCACTGATTGCGTCATTCTCATAAAAGCCAATCAAGTTGAACGCGTGTTCCGAGATACCGGGTAAACCAAGGTTGCTGTGAGTCGTGGAGGATACATCCGCTGTACTATCTGAAAAGGTATAGTTAAAGGTCGCCCCGAAACCATTTTCAAATGCTTTTTGCGCTGTAAATTCGAGACCTTTTACACTACCACCAGACCCGTTCACCGTGCGACTTACGCTGCCCAGATTTCCGCCATCTGGGCCGGTATCAACACCAAATTCCAGACGCGTTTCACCGGCAAGGAATGAATCAACCGCTTTAACAAAGGCACCGGCAGAGATCAATCCTAAATCATCAAAATACCACTCATATGCGACATCCGCTTGGGTTGCGCGATAGGGATCAAGACCGGGGTTACCGGAAGAACCGCCGGTAAAGCGGAAGTAAGTGCCGAAATCCGGATCATCTTCACGCGTGAAGTTTTTCGCAAACCCTTTACCCAAGGTTTGCAAGTCAGGCCGCGCGATAACACGTGATGCAGAGAAACGCAGTTTGGTTTCTTCCGTTGTATCCAACACAAAGTTCAAACTGGGTAACACATCCCAATATTCTTTAGTCTTAACGGTAAAGACATTATCGTCGAGTAAAACACCCTGGCTGTTCCAGCTGTCAGTTGCGATGGACCACAAGGAAGATTCAGGTGTGGTTTCAGCAGACGATACTTCCACTTCGGTTTGCACAACCCGTACACCAACATTCAACGTGTACGGGACGTTGTCACCTTCGAAATCAGCCTCACCATAGAATGCGGTTGTGGATTCTTTTACATTCCACGATTCCAGGGGTACCTGGAACCACTGTCCGGGTGTGTTGGGGGTAATGGCATCAATCCAACCTTCAACATCGGCGGCTATTTTGTTCGCATCTTCCATCATTACATTGGATTGATATCCACCGGAAGGAAAGAAGTTATTCAGTGCTATCGACCGATCAGGATTCATAAGATAGGTTTCCCATGGAATCACACCCGGCGAACCACTCCAGCGATTAAAATGGTTATTGGTGGCTGTATCATGAGGAGAATCCTGATCGCCAGTACGGATAGCGGGGCCGTACAGAGCTTCGGCCATATTGATGCCGCTGGATGTAGTGAGTTCAAAAGCTTTTAAGCCGATGGCAGCATCCATGAAGTAACCCCAAGGCCCGAAAGGCTGGTTGTCATCCAGGCCGTCACCGTCGATGTCACATTCGCGGCCAGCTACGATTCCGCCATTGCCACAGAGATCGTGATAAACCGCTTCCTGAATGCCCGCTCCACCTAACCCGGGATTTACACTCGGATCAAACGTGCTGGCAGCAATAAGGTTACCATTTTCGTCGTAACGGTTCGGCGTCATTGCACCTTCGGTTCTGCTGAAATCACTCAAATAACGTAGCTCGCGGAAATCAGCTTCATCTTCCGCATAGCGAAAACCAAAGGTAATTTTTTTCAAATGACCGACTTCAATGTCGTACTCGACATCACCCCGAACAGCGAAGGATTCCTGTTCAATGTCAGCGCCCAGAGCCCAATGTGATTTGTAAGTGAGAAACGAAGGATCGTTCAACCAGGCCGGGTTGGCAAAGGCAAAGGAAGGACGCGTGCCACTATTAAAGCTGAATGAACGACTGGCGGTACCCGTGCCAACGTTCGCATTTGAGTGAGACCAACCGTTATCGGTTTCGCCGGTCCAGGTAGTCATTGCGTAGGGAGAAAAGCGCGCATCACTGTAGCCTGCGCGCTGCTCCAGTTCCGATTCTGCGTAAGCTACATCACCGCTGAAACGCAGTTTGCCACCACTGTCATGTTTGAATCGTAAGGCGAAGTTATCTGCTGTCCCTTCACTGACTTCACCAGCAGAATTGGTTTCTGCTCCAGGGACATTAAAGGTTGCAGATTTAACAATACCGATAGGATTGCTGTTATCAATGACGAATGGCTGACTCTCGTCAATACCCGCAGCACCATCGGTATTCATGGGGTGCTTCACTGAATACTGGCGATTTTTAACCTCCAATTCTGAATGGAACCAATCCATGCCCACTTGCATTGCATCCGTGATATTCCACTGCAAATTTAATGATGCACCGATGCGCTCCCGCTCCGCTTCACTGTCGGTAACATAAAACATACCCGGTGCAAAATAGGATTGGCCAGCAGAGCACATCATAGCTTCTGCATCAAAGGTTCCACCTTCTGTACATCTAACAGCGGTGTTCTCACGAGAAAAACTTTGAATAGAATCGTTGTGAACGGTTTTTTTACTGGCACTTACAGAAAAAATCGCCGCGAATTTATCATCCCAATTATTTCCCAACACAAGGAAACCTGAAGGCTGAGCATCCTCCGCATCCAGGCCATAATCACCTTTAATATTGGCGGCAACCAATGGTTCTCTAAGGTCAAATGCGTCGCGGGTTTTTAAATTAATAACTCCACCCAACCCGCCTTCTACCACTGACGCTTTCGGTGTTTTATACACCTCAACTCCACCCAGCAACTCAGATGGAATACCTTCAAGCGAACTATCGAATTCTTGCTTGGCTTCGCCCAGCTGGAAATATTCCATACCAGAAATAAATGTGCCGCCATTAAGTAATGTAATATTTTGATCAAGACCGCGAATACGGACTTTTGTACCTTCACCGTTATTACGATCAATCTGAATGCCTGGTAAACGCTGCAACGACTCCGCCACGTTTTGATCGGGCATCTTACCGATATCGTCCGCCGTAATGGCTTCAACGAGTTGGCTGGAGTTTCGTTTTACGTCGATTGAGCGCTCAAGTGAGCCCTTAATACCACGCACAAGAACTTCTTCCATCACGCCGGCATCATTATTTTGCGCTATGGATAGGCCGCTGAATCCAGCCATCGACGCAATGGTCGTGGCCATGATTTTCTTTTTAAAACTTATTGTTTTATACATGAAGCTCTCCTTTATTATTGGTAGAAAATATTTTTCCCGGATTACGCACGCTTAACAGCAACAGGAAAAAGCTGAGTAAGCGAGTTCACCTTCTGGGAGAAGGCAAATTCTCAAGCCCGAGTATGCTCGGGCAAAACTTCATTATTTATGTAATTTACCGGCATCCCCGTTCACTTTTAGCCGGGTTCAGCCAATGGCGAAAATCATCTTTGGACAGCAATGACAGCGCTGTCATATAAATCAACAATAAGAAGGTGCGTAAAATAGCTTCCTGCCAGCTTTGTATTTTGATTTGATAATTTATCTTGAAATAGATATTAATAGATCTTATTGATTATAATCCGGCATCAATATGAAACCGGTTACTTCGCGGCGCAGTATTAACTTACGCAGTCACTTTGTCAACGCTTTGTAAAAGATTGCTTTGCTTCCAATGTGTTATATGCAAAGCGGTATAAATAGATTGAGCCCAATACACCATAAAAAAAGCCAACCGAGTAAACGATTACATCGATAGATCATTTATATGATTTTTAAGAACGACTTACTGAGGAGAAAATAGAAGTTATGAGGAAAAAACAAACTATCCGAACACCCAATAGTCTGCTATATGAAGAAGGTTACAACCGCCGTAACCCGACCTGGCAAATCTTGTTAATCAGGTCCCGGTTAGTAGGCAGGTGAGCAGTATAACGCTCAGTTAATGCCTTTACTTCCCGACGGTATCGCTGAAATATCGCAAAGTCACTGGAGCGCTTTTGCGTGGATCGATTTTCCGTCACAAATCCCATCCCATACAAAATATATTGCCAACTGGCGGCCGGCAACATTTCTTCTGCAAGCGGAAAATCATATTTGTTGGGAACCTGATGCCGCCATAACTCTAACAGTTCCTGAAGCCTCACTGGTACAGATTCAGGCTTAACGTTATCTATCCAATATTGGGTATCCGTCCGCTTTGTGAGTACATATTGAAGTTTTACGAAATCGATGATCGTATCCCAGTAGTAGGAAAAACGCTGGTTAAAGCGTTTGGCTACAATTTGCATAACATCTTTTGTTGCCGGTAAATCATTGCTGATCATTGCTGCAGATGCTTCGACCAACACCAGCGCCGTCGCTTCTAATGGCTCAAGAAAACCGGCAGCCATACCTACCGCGACGCAGTTTCGATGCCAAAATGTGGCTCGATGTCCCGGATCGTAGGGGATTTTTCTAAAAGATAATGACGCTGCTTTTTCACGGCCAATTGAGGGTTCGATGTAACGGCGCAGCTCATCAGCTACGGTCTCCTCGTCAATATGCGCGCTCGAATACACATAACCTACACCTCGACGGGTCGGCAAGCCGATATCCCAAATCCACCCTCCACTTTGTGCGGTCGCAACAGTATGTGACGCAATTGGACTATCTTCCGATGGATAAGGCACTTGTACCGCTAATGCCGCATCATTAAACAATATGTGCTTCTTTGATATAAATGGAATTTGGTAATGCTTACCCAATAGCAAGGCAGCAGACCCCGAGCAATCAATGAATAAATCACCCTCAATATCACCGGATTGTTTTGTACTTAGCGCAGCGATATCACCGTTATCTGCCGACTTTACTTCCAGAACATGATCTATAACATGCTTCACACCTAATCTTTCACCACAGTGCTTAGCCAAAAACTGACCGAACTTTAATGAATTGAAATGGTATGAATAGTTTGCAACAGAAGCATATTCGGGTGTCGTTATTTGTTTGGGGGCAAGCCCACGCTCACACAGGTGCCCTTGAAAACAGATCGCATCCGCGAAAGACACCTCATCACGTATACTTTGCCAAGGCAACACAAGATCGGCCTCATTAAAACCTTGAGGCAACACTAACGGGTGATAATAAAAGTCATCATCTTTGCCATTTACCCACTTGGCAAATTTTATTCCCTGCTTGAAAGAAGCATCACACTCTCGGAAAAAATCAGTCTCAGATACGCCCATTTTGGATAGGGTAATCCGCATGCTGGGCCAGGTTCCCTCACCCACACCAATCGGAGCGACATCAGGAGATTCAATTACCGTCACCTGTATTCCCTCGGGCTGATAAGACTTATGCTCAGCCGCAATAACACCAGCTGTAAGCCAACCAGAAGAACCGCCACCCAAGATTACAATGTTCTTTATCGAATTATTTTGCACGACAATTTCCTGAATTACGCTGAAAACCTGTTATGAAATTTTTGGAGCTTTGCAGTAACTATCGATGAAGGCCTGATGCGAGGGCATTTGTCCAAGCTTTTTATCTACCATAGCTTTCAGTCCTTTCAAGAACCTATCAAGCTCCCTTTCTTCCATTAAGTCCACAATCGGGTGATACCTTTCAGGCATAATGTGTTGCCCAAACATTACCTGTGTCCACGAATCCACAAGAAACAACTCCTTTTCAAGCAAGGGAACTGCGCCAGTATCTTTAAATAATTTAATTCGGTGCGCCAAGGCTTCAGGAATTTCCATATCTTTGCAATAACGCCAAAATGCTGTATCCGTTCTTTCAGTTGCATGATAATGGAGGACAATAAAGTTGCGCACTCGATCCATCTCTTCGCGCGATTGTCGATTATATTCATCAACAGTTGATTGCCTGATTTCATCCAGCGGAAATAATTTTAATAAGCGTAATATCGCCGACATTGCCAAATGAATGGACGTTGATTCAACCGGCTCAAGAAAACCGGAAGCAAGCCCTACAGCAACGCAGTTTTTATTCCAGACCTTACTACGTCTTCCTGTGCGGTACCTAAAGGCACGAGGCTCAGTAATCGCCGGACTTTCCAGATTCGACATCAATGTCGCCAATGCCTCATCGTCAGAAACATGACGACTGCTGTACACCATCCCGTTACCGACACGATGCTGTAACGGAATACGCCACTGCCAGCCAAAGTTGTGTGCAATAGCCTGGGTGTAGGGACGCGGAGGTCCGGCTAATTCTGTCTGGATGGCAACGGCTGAATCACACGGCAAATAATGTCCGTAGGGTTCATAACTGGTATTGAGTGCACCCTCAATCAAACGAGCAGAAAAACCGGTACAATCGATGAACAAATCACCGTCTATGGTGCGACCATCCTCAAGTAAAAGCGATTGGATATAACCATTCGATGGATCTATGTTAACGGTAGTAATTTTTCCTTCGATCCAGTTTACACCGTGTTTTAGAGCGTGCTTTTTTAGAAATCCAGCATAGAGCCCCGCATCAAGATGGTAGGCATAATTTACACCGGACTCATCTGAACCCAGCATCTTTCCTTGTTTCGCGGCCATCAACTCAAGGCAGTATTCTCCAAAGCTTTCTCCTATACCTTTTTTTTGAGCCGAGAGCCAGAAATGTTGAAAATCACACGCCCAACAATCTTTTCCGGTGACCCCGAAGGAATGTATGTAGTTATCACCCAAGCGCCCCCAATTGATAAACTCGATACCAAGTTTGAAGGTTCCCTGGATTGCACTCATTAATTCCCTTTCGTCGATACCCAACAGTTTATGAAAGGTTCTCAACGGAGGAATGGTAGCTTCACCAACACCGATACGGCCGATCTCTTCAGATTCAATTAGGCTGATGTCCAGGTTTTTGCCCAGTAATTTACCCAGAGCGGCAGCTGCCAGCCAACCCGATGTACCTCCGCCAGCAATTACAACCTTTTTTCTAACAACATCAGAACTCATGAAGCCCCCAAAGCTACCTGCACAGCGATAATGTATAGTTTATGATGGACAGGTAGAATATGCTAAGTAATAACAGATTATAAATAGTAGTCATATCTGCGGCTTGATATGATGTCGAGTGTACCGCTTTCTGAAGTCAATACGGCCAGTTTAATTATAAATATTCTCTATCAAGATAAATGCAGAGTTCTCTAAAAGAGTTTCTGGATATCGAAAAGCCCGCCCCCATTATTGATTGTTTTTAAGCGTTAGCAGCTTACTTATATTATTTAATGAACCGGCAATATAGAAGGCGCTAGATAGAAAGCCTTCCTTGTTTAGCGAGAGTAATTCGTCTGACTTAAGGTTTTGCAGCTTCTCAATATCAATCGTATAAGCGCCGCTAAAGTTCACCTTCTCCCCATTGCTAAAATCCAGCTTGATATTAACCGGCTCAATTAACTCCAATGCCGTAAAAGCTTCAACCATCTGCGGTATTTCCCGGGATTTTTCATGCAAAATACGTAACGCGTTACTCACACTTGCCATATAAGGCGTTAGTTCTCCGGCATCATTAAACACTCTCTCACCTTCAGCCCGCCCTACTCTGGGGTCATCAATGTCAACATAAACCAGAGGCTCTTGCTTTTCCAGGTCTTCATTCCTATCGAGGCCAATAAGAAAAGGACCCTTCGCGACCGACAGCGGCTTATAAACCGATTGCCAGTGCCCTGCTTCATCAAGATATAAATTTTCTTTCTGCTCAAAGCCCAACAATGCGCAAGGGAAAAAATGCCCGCTTTGATTGTGTTTCCGAAAGATGATGGGGTACTCCCGCTGCACCTCTTGTATTTCGCAAGGTAATATCATCACGGTTCCATGGCAGTTCACATCCTCGGGAAACCCTGTGGCAATACGTAAATCTTGGTGCGTTTTGTTATTCAACAATTCGAAACTAGCCATACTCGAAATCTCAATACTGTTTTTCAAAAACATGAAAAATATAACTAAAAAAATGCCGCTCCGAGGAGCGGCATTCATCATACTTCAAAAAGCTATCAAACTTAGAAGGTATAACGCGCAGACAAGGCGTAACGTGCACCTAGGATTTCAAGGCGAGTCAACTGTCTTTGCGAACGACCGTGCTGACGCTTATCTTCCTCAAGAACGTTGATACCCTCAAGCGTTACGGTGAAGTTGTCAGTGATTGCATAACCTACCGAAATATCAACTTGCGCGTAGTCTTCCGTGAACTGCGGCTCGTTAACACTAACGGCCGGGTTATCCAGGAACCCATCACGCCAGTTATAAGCGATACGCGCTTGCAGACCATCTTTATCATAAATGGCCGTCAAGTTAGCAGAGTCACTCAAACCGGTAAGGGCAAACTGAGTAACAGAAGGATCAGCTTCCACATCAAATGCCACAGAACCATTTACACCAGTGTAGTTAGCTTGCAAACCAAAGCCAGTGTCACCGAAGAAGTGCTGCACCGCAAATTCCCAACCGTACAAACGCGCGTCCTGAGAGTTAACCGGTGTTTGCACCAGGTTTACCGACAATGGATCGTTCGGCAGAGCAACGATGTCTACGCCATTTTCCCATGCTTCGTAAGGCTCAGAATCATAATCCGCGCCACAAAGGTTAACGTCTGGCGCATTTCGACAACCTTCTCCTGGAGTGCTCATTGATGCCACCATCTGGAACAGCGACTGCTGCGTTACTGGAATATTCCTCGCTTCCAATTCTGCAATCGCCGCCTCTGCTCTTGGACCATTAGTTGGATCACGAGTCTCTTCCAAGGTCGTCAGGATCTGTGCAGTACCAATGAAGTTGGGCACGCGCTTATCGAAGAAGCCGATAGATGCGTAGCTTGACTCGTTGTAGTACCACTCAACCGAAATATCCAGGTTATCCGATTCAATCGGCTTCAGACCAACATTACCGTTTCTCGCGCCGCCAGGATTACCACCCAGGATGGTAGGACCGCCGGCTGGACCACCGATGTTTCCAATACCTTCAGTGATATCGTTGTAGTTGGCACGAGCAATAGATTTACCCCAAGAGAAACGGGTAATCACATCATCGGTAACGTGAACAGCAATATCCAGGCTTGGCAGTACATGGCTGTAATCCGCCTCACCTACAACAACCGGGGCCGTAGCAACATTGCCCGTTTCTACAGTGAAGTCGTTATCACCCTGCCAAACCACTGCAGCACTGGCAACCTGGCTATTGGATTCAATTTCAGTTCTTTCGTAACGAATGCCCGCCAACACATCGACAGGCATATTACCCAGCTCACCTTGAACATCAACCTGGCTATAAATTGCGAAGATGTCTTCTTTGATGGTGCGGTTTACGTTGTCGTCTGGGTTTGGAGCCCAGGCAAGGCCGTTGGCCTCAGATAAATATTCACCCAACTTATCCGCATCGCCAATATAACCATTCAACATAACTTCTGCGGTACCACCAGATGCAGCATCGAAGAAGGCTTGTGCATCAGAGTCCAACGAAGTAGCGTAACCATCGAACAGAGAGCCGAAATCCAGTTCTTCAACCATGTCTCCGGGAATATCACCAGGATTGGCAACACCCCAACCACCCTCTAGCAAGGTTTGGTCAAATGAACTCTTGGACACATTCTCCATTGAACGGAAATCAACACCGAAATCAATCGCTGCGTCATTATCAAATTCAAAGCGACCATCTACCTTAACTTGAGTGATGTCGGACCAGGTACGGTCGTAGTTGATTTGGCGAACCGTTGAACCCAGATCACCTTTATCCAGCTCATTTGGAACCAAACCACCATCACGAACTGTACCAGTTATTGTACCAGTCGGATCAAAATCATCATCCCAGGAATTCACTAACAACATTAAATCGCCAGTGTTTACATAGCCGTGGCCATAACCGCCCACAGCACCAACACCCGTACTGAAGAAGTTACCAACAGCACCGTCACCTGGCAGACTTTCACTGCTTGAATCGTGGGCATCCAATGTTAAGGAGAACTGATCAGAGATATCCCATTTAACATTCAGGCCAAGTGATTCCAGGTTAGTTTGAACATGGCTTTGTTGTGGTGCGTAGTTAATATCACGCGGGATACCAGTCGGGTTTTCAATCCAGAAGTAAATCGGCGTAGCAACGGATTGGTTATCATCGAACTGGACATCCGCTGCCGGGAAGGTACCGCCCCCGAACCACAAGGACAATTCAGCACGGTTGTAGAACGACTCCTGCTCAGCAAGGGTGTAATCCAAGGTCGCTGTCAGATTTTCCATGGGACGGAATTGCAAGGTCAACTGGCCATTTGTACGTTCACGCTCGTAGTCCGCGTGAATATAGCGCACACCATTAGCAGAGTTAGTTTGGGTGCCGACTGGAGGAGCGTTTGTAACGTTAACAGTATCGACATTAAGGTCGTTGATACCTTCAAAAAAGGTTGCATCAGTGTAAGGGCCAGAATAATCAGACCAGTTGTTGATGAAAGCACCTGTTTGCGCACTGTCGCGACGCTGATGCGAGAACGACAAGGATGCACCGAACACTTCACTGTCATCTGTCCAGCTAACCAGACCCGATACTTCAGGCGTAACATCATCACCAATACGATTGGTAGTATCGTGCAATGCTTTTGCGCCGATGGTCGCTTTGAAACCTGGTGAATCAAGCGGACGGGTCGTTGTCAAGTTAACAGTTGCCCCAATACCCCCAGAACTGATGTTGGCCTTGCCGGTTTTATAAACTTGCACTCCTGATACACCTTCAGAGGCAATATTACTCATATCAAATGCGCGGCTATTAATCAAACCACCTATCTGGTTCAACTGAGACGCCGGCATAGTACGGCCATTCAGTGTCACCAGGTTATAGGTCGGACCGAAACCACGAACGGTAACCTGAAAACCTTCACCGTTTTGGCGATCAATAGAAACACCTGTAATACGTTGAAGAGATTCCGCCAAGTTGGAATCGGGAAAC
Organism: Cellvibrio sp. PSBB006; assembly: GCF_002162135.1. Taxonomy (NCBI): domain Bacteria; kingdom Pseudomonadati; phylum Pseudomonadota; class Gammaproteobacteria; order Cellvibrionales; family Cellvibrionaceae; genus Cellvibrio; species Cellvibrio sp. PSBB006. The sequence continues at coordinate 1,731,487 of NZ_CP021382.1, forward strand.
TTACCGATATCTTCTGCGCTGATTGCATCTACAACACCAGAGGAGTTGCGCTTGGTGTCCATAGATGCTTCCAAGCTAGCACGAATACCCGTTACTACAACTTCCTCAATAGCTTCTTGCGCAAGCGCAACGCCGCTGAGGCCAGTTAAAGTGGTGGAAGCAATAGCAGTGACGAGCAGTTTTTTCTTGAAGCTTTGTGTTTTATACATGGAGCTCTCCTTTATTATCATCAGGAATTAATTCCGGTACCACGCCTTACCCGACACAAACACCATGGGATTGGTGTTACATCGCGCAAGTTTCACCTTCGGGGAGAAGATGAATTCTTTTCCGGGAAATGCAGGAAACCCGGAGGTGCTTTTTCACTATTTTTCTTATTAAAGCGGGTATTGCCTCGCTGTTGACCTCACTCCCTCCCAGGGAGAATTCGCTAGATAAACGAGACGCTCGTCGCTTTGTGCAGCAAAACTACTCTTTAATGACAGCGCTGTCAACGGTGCCAATATATGAAAGCCGGAAAGCTTCACAGAGACTTTTATAGCATATTATCTTTGTGACTATAAGATAAAAAATCATCTTTGCAAAGGTGAAAATACATCACCAGTAAAAAAATAGCACCCTTTATTGTGTTAATGACCATTTCGCTTATAAGAATATATTTATCATAGCTAATCGCAATTAAATAGGAGGAAAGAAGAGAAATCCGCCTAAAATCTACTGCCGTTGAACTATGCGTCAAGATTTGCTTTTTTATTCTTTACATTTATAGCTGAAACAAATCAGGCTGGTAAATTAATTTAAATGGTAATGATTCTCTATTACAGCCATTATAAGTATTAAATTTAGCAATTGGTTTCATGGTCCTTATTAGATGATTGCCTAAACACTAGAATCGATATGAATACTCAAGTGATAACCTCTCTTACACCTATACGCCTGCTCGGTTTTACCATCCTGGCGGGCGGCGCGGTTGCCTTGGGTCACGAGGTGTGGCTCGCTATTCTATTTCACGATCCCCGTGTTGCCGACGCGTTGTTTGCCGGTTCGATTGCAGCCGCTGCCACGGCTCTCGGCACCTTGCCTGTGCTTTTCTCGCGCCGTTTATCAGAAAAGCTCGTCGATACTTTGCTGGGCTTTGGCGCGGGTGTCATGTTGGCCGCAACAGCATTCTCATTGATCATTCCGGCTCTCCAATCAGCACAGCAACTCGGCTACTCGACATGGCTCGCGAGCCTGATTGTCGGCGCAGGCATCTTGATAGGTGGTGCCCTATTGCTGTTCATTGATCACATTCTGCCGCACGAGCATTTCATCAAAGGACCCGAAGGCACCAAAGCGCGATCTTTACGACGCACCTGGCTATTTGTTTTTGCAATTTGCTTACACAATTTGCCAGAGGGCCTGGCAATAGGAGTGGCTTTTGGAGGTAGTGATGCGCTCGGTGCCAGTGCGCTGGCAACTGGCATCTCGATTCAGGATGTGCCCGAGGGTTTAGTGGTAGCCGTCGCACTGATTGCCGCGGGTTACTCGCGTTTACGAGCAATTCTTATCGGTTGTGCATCGGGTTTAATTGAACCGGTTGGCGCAGTATTGGGCGCGTCCATCGTAACCACTTCTGCGCAATTTTTACCTTGGGGATTGGCGCTGGCCGCCGGTGCCATGTTGTTTGTTATCAGTCATGAAATTATTCCTGAGTCCCACCGCAAAGGTCATGAACGTTTTGCAACGGCGGGATTAATGCTCGGTTTTGTGTTGATGATGGTGCTGGACACTGCGTTGGGATAATAAAAAGCCCACCGTTGATAGCGAGCTTTTTTCTCAATCTATCAAACATTAAATTAATGCCGCATCAACAATTGTTTGTGCTTCGTTTAAGATATCTCGCAGATGCGTTTCGCCTTTAAAACTTTCGCCATAAATTTTATAGATATCTTCAGTGCCCGAAGGTCGCGCCGCAAACCAGCCGTTTTCAGTAACCACTTTTAATCCCCCGATAGAGGCATTATTGCCCGGCGCCGTGGTCAATACAGCAGTGATCTTTTCACCGGCCAAAGCTGTCGACGTGACTTGCTCCGGAGAAAGTTTGGATAATTTGGCTTTTTGCTCCGCATTCGCAACAGCCTGGATACGGTCTGCAACCGGCTCGCCGTATTTTTGTGTTAGTTTTCGATAACACTCGCCGGGATCACGGCCGGTGCGAGCAATAATTTCAGCCGACAACAATGCTGGCGCCAGACCATCTTTATCCGTTGTCCACACGCGGCCATCGCGGCGCAAGAATGAAGCACCTGCGCTTTCTTCACCACCAAAGCCGAGCGAACCATCCTGCAAGCCCTGCGCAAACCACTTAAAACCCACGGGCACCTCCAACACTTTGCGACCAATGCCAGCGCTCACGCGATCAATCATCTGGCTGCTCACCAAGGTTTTACCTACAGCAGCGTCTTTACTCCACTCAGGGCGATGTTGGAATAAATAATCAATCGCTACAGACAAATAATGATTAGGTGGCATTAAACCCACACTGCTTGTCACGATACCGTGGCGGTCATGATCCGTGTCGCAGGCAAACGCAATATCAAAACGATCTTTTAATCCGATCAATCCATTCATCGCATAAGGTGATGATGGGTCCATGCGAATTTTTCCATCCCAATCTACTGTCATGAAACGAAATGTTGCATCGACCGTTTTATTCAGGACAGTAAGGTCGAGGCGATAACGTTCTGCAATCGCGCCCCAATAATTCACGCCCGCGCCACCGAGCGGGTCAACCCCCATGCGCACACCGGCGCTGCGAATAGCCTCCATATCAATGACATTGCCCATATCATTAACATAGTTATTTAAAAAATCGTAGGTATGCGTAGTGGGTGCACGCAACGCGCGCTCAAAGGGTATGCGCTTGACACCTTGTAAGTCCTGCTGCAAAAAAATGTTAGCTTGTTTTTCTATCCAACCGGTAACAGCAGTATCCGCAGGGCCGCCATTAGTCGGGTTATATTTAAAACCGCCACCATTCGGTGGATTGTGCGATGGCGTGATAACAATACCATCGGCCAGACCCGTGGTGCGGCCCTGGTTGTAAACCAGGATGGCTTGAGAGATGGCCGGCGTCGGCACATATTCACCACCGGCAGATATCATCACCTCCACCTCGTTAGCCGCCAATACTTCCAGCGCGCTCACAAATGCCGGTTCGGACAATGCGTGACTGTCGATTCCCATAAAAAGCGGACCGTCAATACCCTGCTCTTTTCGATATAAACAAATGGCTTGGGTAATTGCCAACACATGATATTCATTAAATGTTTTATCAAACGATGAGCCCCGATGGCCAGAGGTACCAAAGGCCACATTCTGACCGGGAACAGATACATCGGGAATTTCGCTGTAATATGCTGTGACCAGTTTGGCTACATTGATCAGAATGTCCGACGGTGCAATATGGCCAGCCAGTGGGCTGATCTTCATGGTTGATTCACTCAAGTGATTCTCCTTTTGTTATCGATGCCCAGCTATCCTACAGGATGGCGCGCTGACATCTATTCGTTAACCAACACAAGTTGACATTATCGGCCAGGAATCAGGAACTTTTTTGATCCGGCGCAAATCTGCTCAATAAAATCACGCTAGACTAGAGCGCAACGAAAGCCAATTTTACGCTCACCGCCGCATGATACCTCAAGCCGCTTTTGATCATTGCAGGAGCCGTTCAGTGGAATTCAAAGACTATTACCAAATACTCGGCGTGCCCAAAACGGCCACGGCAGAGGATATCAAAAAAGCCTACCGTAAACTCGCGCGTAAATATCATCCGGACGTGAGCAAAGAAACGGATGCAGAAAAACAGATGCGGGACGTTAATGAAGCTCGCGATGTATTAAGCGATCCTGAAAAACGCGCCGCTTATGATCAAATAGGCCAAGGTTATCGACCCGGACAGGAGTTCCATCCTCCACCTAATTGGGATCGAGATAATTGGGATGCAGGCTACGAATATAGCGGGCGCGGCTTTAGCGGTGCAGACACAGCAGATTTCAGCGATTTTTTTGCCAATCTGTTCGGCCAGGGTCGGCGCGCAGGTGGTTTTCAACAGCGCGGCGAGGACCGGCATGCCAAGATCCAGATTGATCTCGCTGATACCTATCAGGGCGCAACCAAAGCCCTCACGCTGCAAACTCATCAGCTCGACGATCAGGGGCGGATGTCGCTAACAGAACACACCCTGAATGTGCGTATCCCCAAAGGCGTAAAAGAAGGTCAACACATCCGCCTGAGCGGCAAAGGCAATCCGGGCGTGGGTGGCGGAGGTGCTGGCGATCTGTATCTGGAGATTCATTTCAAGCCTGATACGCGTTACCGCATCGATGGACGGGATGTATACGCCAGATTACCCGTTACGCCGTGGGAGGCTGCTTTGGGGGCTGTGATTGAAGCACCCACACCATCCGGTTCCGTCAAATTAACCATTCCTGCAAACTCACAGGCCGGACGCAAATTACGTCTAAAAGGTCGCGGTATTCCAGCGGACGAACCGGGCGATTTATATATGGAATTGGCTGTGGTTTTACCACCAGCTGATAACGATAAATCCCGTAAGTTATACGAAACCATGGCGAAGGAACTTAACTTCAACCCACGCAGAAATACGGGAGTCTGATGATGACTAAATCCGACACATTACAAGGTACACTACTCGACGACGTTGCATTGACTTGCGAAGAGTTGGCACGTGCGTGTTGCGTTGAGCCTCAGTGGGTCATAGAACATATTGAAACGGGTATACTCGGTGACGGCTCACGTTATGTTGAGACGTATCGCTTCACCAGTTATGACTTGAGACGCGCACGCCGAATTAGTCTATTGGAGCGGGATTTTGATGCCGTGCCGGAGCTGGCGGCTATGATGGTCGACTTAATGGAAGAAGTAGAACAATTAAGAAAACAAACGACGATTTCTTAAGCCGTCGTTATCAGCATCAAATATTTTCACGCCGGCCAAACGTTTATCAAGACGCCAAATTTTCGTTTTTGTGATTTATAAGACCTTCCTGTTTTGCAGGTGTGGCAAGATATACCCTCTTCATTACCGCACACAGTCACTTTAAAAAAACAATAATATAAAAAGAAGCACTGCCCATAGCAATTCAACCGGGTATTTGTCGTGCTCATATAACTCCAACAAAGCGCTACACAAATTCTTTTCTTACTGGAGAGCAACATGATTTTTTCACAACGAAACGCCATTGCAGTCTTTGCAATGACGTCAGCACTTCTATTGTTTGGCGGTACCGCGCAAGCCAACACGGTCACATCGAGTAACGGCACAGCTACCGCCAGTTTAACCATTCAAAGTGATTGGGGCAGCGGATATTGTGCGTCCGTTTCTATCAACAATCAGGGCGATGCTGCTACCACTACCTGGCAAGTAGTGGTTAATCCGAATAACGCCACGATCAACAATTTGTGGAACGGCAATCTCGCTAACAACATTGTTACCAGCATGAGTTACAACAGCCATATTGGTGTTGGCGGAAACGCCGGTTTCGGGTTTTGTGCCAACACCCACGGCGGTAATTATTTACCCACGTTGAGCAACCTCACCGTCAGCGGTGGTGGTAATAATCAGTCTTCCAGTTCATCGGTTGTCAGCAGTTCGTCGTCAATGATGTCGAGCAGCGTTTCATCCAGTTCAAGCGTGCCGGTTTCAAGCAGCTCCAGCTCGCTATCCAGTGTGGCCAGCTCGTCTTCTTCTAGCTCTAACAGTTCAAGCAATTCCAGTGAGCCGGAGATGATTCCGAATGCGGTAAGTAACGGCTGGCCCTATTGTCGCTCCGCCGATTCCGATCCGGATGGCGATGGCTGGGGCTGGGAAAACAGTTATTCCTGTATCGTGTACGGCTCTGCGGCAGATGCAGGTCCCGGTGACTTTCCGTATTGTTTAATCGGTGCGGATCAAATTACCTTGTGTGATTCTGATACCGGTAGTTGGGGCAACGAAGCCGGACAAATTTGTTTATCGCACAGCATGTGCCCCGGTATGGGAAGTGCCACTCAAGCGCCCATGCGCAGCACGCCAGTTAATCCAAATGCCGATGGCACAACACGAGATGTTTACGGCTACCTGCAATCCATTTGGGGCGAATACATGCTGTCGGGCCAAATGGATCTTACGTGGCAAGACAATATTGATCAGTATCAACGTGTGATCAATGATACCGATCGCGCGCCAGCGATCATGGGTTATGACTTTATGAACTACGGTTTGTATTGGAACGGCATCTCAGGCTTAACCCAGACAGAAGAAGCCATCGCACATTGGAATCGTGGCGGACTGGTTACTTTCACCTGGCACTGGCGCGATCCCGGTGCAGCCGAAGGCATTATTGGAGAGTTCTACACGGAAGATACCAGCTTCACGATTCCTATGCTGAACGGCGAGCTGGATACGTCCAGCACCAGTTTTGCCAATATCGAAGCCGACGTCGATATGATTGCGGCCGAGTTATTGCGATTGCAAGCCACTGGCGTAACGGTATTGTGGCGACCCTTGCACGAAGCTTCGGGCGGTTGGTTCTGGTGGGGCCGCAATGATCGCACTGACGAGGTGCCCGCTGCTTATGCGCAAGTTGCATTGTGGCAATACCTCTATGATCGTTTAACCAATCACTACGGTTTAAATAATCTTATTTGGGTGTGGAATGGTCAAAGCGCCGCCTGGTATCCGGGTGATGACGTTGTTGATATCGTCAGCTTTGATATTTATGACGGCAGTCAAAATTATGAATCGCAAATAGGCACCTATAACCAGGCCAAAGCCTACCCACACGAAGTCAAGATGGTTGCGCTGAGCGAAAACAACAACATCCCCGACCCGGACCTGATGGCTGCGGAAGGCGCCTGGTGGTTATATTTCATGGTTTGGAATGACACAGATACCGCTGAAGGTGTTACCAGTTCCAGCAACTTCTGGACCGGTGAGTATTACAACACCAACGCACACAAACGGCATGTGTACAACCACGAGCGTGTCATTACGTTAGACGAATTACCCGCATTTTAAATTAACCACCTGAAAAAAAGCCCGCGATAGATCGCGGGCTTTTTTATCCATTGCACCAAAACAACCACATTGAAACTTCGTTAAAAAATCCGCACACAAATGCAGAAAAGTGGCGCGATTATTTTGCTATTCTTGATGGAAGCAGATATAAATACAAATACCTCACCCGATAATGTTCAAATCCTTTCCGACGCTATACGATAGGCTACGAGTAATGGTTGATCCCATCTTCAACATCAATGATGTCATTCTCATCCTCACCATCGGATTAAGTTTAATCCTGGCGTTATTCCAGCCGATTCTTCCTGCGCGCGGCAAGTCAACAAGAATACTGCTCGCCACCTTTTTCCTGTGCCTGACCTTTTCAGATATCGGCGTCCTCTTGATCTGGAATGAATATATACCCAGAAACCCGACCATTTCTGTGCTGGTGCCCTACTTCTATTGCGCGTCCCTGCTGCTGAGAGCGCCGTTACTGATGCTCTACGTGCGTAGCATTACTGAGGAAAACTTTCGCCTGAAGCAAGCCTACCTGATACACCTGCTACCTATGATTATCGCTATGGTGATTATTGCGGTGTTTGATATCGACATTGATCGATTCAAGCTCGATACCTTCGGCATGGATCGCCTGCTGTATCATGTTATTGATGGCTTGTGGTACTCACTGAAGATCATCCCGTTAATGTATTTTATTGCCGCGACCTTGACCGTGCGCAACTACCATAAGATGCTCAAGCAACAGCATTCCGAATTGAATGAAACGGCGCTGTGGTGGCTGTATTACCTGACCTTGGGATTTGTGTTTGCCAGCGTCTGGTCGCTGACGCTCAGCGTGCTGGCGTATCTCTACCGACTCCCGCTTGGCGTTACCGATAATTACCTCAATTTTGTGCTGCTGATTGCGCTGTTTTATTACAGTGTCTCTCACGCGCAATATCTCACCACCACCAGGGAAGACGCCGAAGACACCAGTGAACCGGATGCACCCGTAGACACCAAACCTTTGGATTCAACAATTCGCAAGATCATGGATGGTATCAATGTCCAGAAGCTTTATCTGAATCAAAGTATCAACGTTGAGCAGTTTTCAGAGAAGATCGGTGTGCCCTACCGCGACGTTTCCTTTGCGATCAACAAGGCGTTTGGCACTAACTTTTTTGAGTTTATCAACTCTTATCGCATTGAAGAATCCAAGCAATACCTGAGCGATGAGAAATTTATCGACATGACGATCATGGAGATACTGATGGAGTCAGGATTTAACAGCAAGTCATCTTTTCAGCGGTTTTTCAAGCGTTTTACCGGCACATCCCCGACGGAATTCCGCCGCGAAGCGCTGCAAAAACAATTATCAGGCAAGGACTAACACGCAATTCCCGCTTCACGTAACAGGGCAATGACCGGCTGCAGTTGCGACGCATAATGGCGCCATTGTCCGACAGACTTTGCAGAGATCGGTTGGCGCACCTGCACGGCACTCGCAGTGGCAACGGGGTTGCGATTCTGTTCTATGTCGACACAACTTTCCTGCCATTCAAGTCCACAAAAATCCAGCAACTTGCGAACTTCCGCCGACGGATCAGCAACCAGTGCTTCATAGTTTACTGAATAACAAGTATCCGGCAGCAATGTCAGACACTCATCCATAAAACGCCGGAAATGAACGTAAAACTTTGCCGTTTCCAGCAGGCTCAGCGTGTAAGCAAAGGTTGTATCGTGAAAACTGAACAATTGTCGATAGTTGCTCATAATCGTATCGAGCGGATGACGGTCAAGAATCACAATTTTGGCATGGGGTAAAGCGCGCGCGATCATACCGGCGTAGAGTGCATTCAGCGGTAACTTATCAACGAGGAATTCTTTGTCGGCCTTCAGGTACCTGGTGCTCTCGCAATAATGTTTACCGATCTCATACCAGCTATCGCCCGACAGCTGGTTGAAAAAGAGCGGATCGATAAGGTCGATGCTATTTGATCCGATGTGCTTTTTAACCGCCGTGGAAAAATTGTATAGCTCACCACCAGTGGCGACACGGCTATGGCTCGACAAAATTCTCTCTATCAACGTGGTACCCGTTCTGGGCATTCCTACCACAAAGATGTGTCCTCCCTCCTCATAGCCAGCGCAGTGATTTGCCCAACCCGATGCCAGGTCATCGTGCAACCTGTTAAACAGTGGCTCATACGCATAAAAATCATAATCATCGCAGACTATTTTCTTTTGCTTCGCAGCATGGAGTGCCATATAGGCTGCATCGAAACTTTTTAGCGCTTCGTGCTCTTTGGATAACGCATGAGCCACACAGAGCGCGTCATCGACATTATGTGTGGACCCAAGCAGTTCACTTAACCGTTCAATATGATTTTGATTTTCAGTAATGCCGCCAAGGCTGGTGAGCGCAGCGTGGGCCTTAATGTAATCAGGCTTTAGTTCAATCGCTTTTTCATAGGCGTTCCGTGCACCATCAAAATCACCACAAAACTTCAGTGTCGATGCCAGATTGAAATAGGTGCCCGGTTGGATACCGCCCAGTGCAATCACTTTCGCAAAATAGGAGGACGCTTCTGCGTAACGATTCAGGCGATTATAGGTAACCGCCATCATGTCACAGGTTTCGATGGTGTGCCCTTCAAGTTGCTCGGCGAGCGATAATACTCGCAGTGCTTCAACCGTATCGCCGGACAAAACCAGGGCGCGGGCGAGGTAGGTTGCAATGGTGGGGTTGCGCGGATTCAACCGATGTGCCACCACCAGACATTCCACTTCTTTATGAAAATTTTTGTGGTCGTAGGCAATACGGCTTAGCAAAAAATACGCATCGAGGTTGTCTGGATGTGTAGCAAGGAACTCTGTCAACAGGAGATAAGCCTGTTGATAATGTCCCGTCACTATGGCATTACGCGCATCGTCAATGGCTGAAAAGCCGCTTGCACTCGACATCAAAACAACCTCTGTCTGTTATTCCACCTGTGTCACACGGCTGGTTTGATCGCCCAACCGACTTCTCACCAGAATGGTAGTCACACCCTGCTCCAACTCAAGGTTTTGCGGATACGTTCTCCACTGTTTACCACCATCGAGGCTATATTCAATCGCTAATCCCGGTAGGCTCGTATTCGCGAGAAGCAAACCTTTTTCGCGGACCACACCGGGAGGAGGCAGATAGAAATCAACGCCCGCGTGAGCCAACTTCGGTAATTCTTTTTCAACCAGCGTGTGAACGAATTGCCGCCACTCATCCCGGCGAGCCGCACTTTCGGGTTTGTCAGCCTCCCAGGACGCTTTGTACCATGCACGTTCAGCCATCACCAGGAGTCGCGGAAAAATCATTTCCTGAAATTGCGCTTTCGTGCGCACCGTCTCCGACCAGAGCTGCCCTTGCATGCCGAGAATATTTTCCGGCTTTTTCAACGGAACATGCACCCGACCAACCAATGCATTCAGATTTTCAATGTCAGCACCGGTAAAGGTTTTATCGGCGTTCGCGTACAGATTGTCGGGCATAAATCCAAAGACTTTGGATAAGTCCGAATAGCGTGTGGCCCAATGATAACCTCGCTCACTCGCGTGCGCTTCGTGAGGATGATCAAAATACAAATGTGTCGCTGAAGAAATGACCACACCGTAACCGGCATTGGCCAATCGATAAGCGCGGTCGGACAACCCGGATTCCCAGATATTATCCCAGGCGTTAGCGATAACCTGACGATTCTCCAAACGATCCCTCACAAAGACATTGTTGGGATCATACATCAAACCATCTTCCCAGCCGGCAAGTTCAAGGCCGCGTTTGCTGGTTATCTGCGACAATTTGCGCACGAAATAGGGCTTGAGATCTGCAACACCCATCACGTCACTATCGTTACTATCAAACATCGCCTGGCACGCACGCGATTGTGTCCAGGAACCGACACCGACTTCATCGCCACCCATATGGAAGATGGCTAATTTCTGCCCGGCAGTGCGGTACATCTGTTGCAATTCATAGATAACTTTTTCGGCAAAATGGTAAGTAGAAGGCAAGCATACATTGATGGCATTGTCCGAATAGGACTGTACCGTTAAGTATTGCGATTTATCATCCGGGTCGGACAACAAATATTGCTTCGCTGCATCGACATCACCCGTGCGATTCAGCTTTTTGTAACGCGCTTCAATCGCTTTCACAGCGGCGCGGGCGTGACCCGGCATGTCAATTTCGGGAATGATTTCAATATGACGCTGGGCAGCAAATTTTATAATCTCGACAAAGTCCACTACCGTTAAAAACCCATTACCGGCCGCTGTCGCATCAGGTCCATTACCAAGCTGGGGCAATAAACATTTTTCCTCCGCCAGATCAAAACAACGGTGTGCACCGATCTCGGTCAGCTCTGGCAATCCGGGAATTTCAATGCGCCATCCCTCATCGTCCGTCAGGTGAAGATGCAGCTTGTTGAGTTTGTAACGGCCCATCTGCTCAATCAAGGTCAAGACAGCATCCTTGCCGTGAAAATTGCGCGCAACGTCGTAATGCATCCCGCGCCACCCATAACGCGGCTCATCAAAAACCCGCACCGCTGGCAAGGCGTGCTGCGCTTTTTGCTCTGCCGGAAACAGGCTCATCAGACTTTGTATGCCGTAAAAAATACCGCGACTGTCACGGGCGGATATCGCAATGCGCGATCCGGTGATATTTAATTCGTAAGCGCCTTCAACGTCAGACGATGCACCCAGGTTCAGCTCTATCTGCCGTTCTTTTTTAACTGTCGGTGAGACGTTCACCTTAATACCCGCGTCCGCAAGACGCGCTTGTAAATACTCAACCTCAAATCGCAAGCCGCCTTTTTCAACGATGGACCAGGTGCTGTCAATCAATGTTTCGCCGCTGCTGTATTTGATCGTCTGGGGTGTCGGGATAATTCGGCGTGTGGCACTCGGCGCATCCTGATTGTTAATAGCCAGGTTCGCTTGATAACGACTGGTGGCCGTTACCACACCATACTGATCCTTCGGTTTATTAAAACGCAAATATTGTTCAGGACGAACAAAAGGTTTGACGAACGCCGTCAGGTCTTCCGTATCCGTATTAGCAAACACCGCGTAGCTGCCATCCGCCAATGCAATAAAGGCGCGCGGCATAAAATCACTGTAACTGCTGATGTGCGCCCTCGCCCGATATTTAATCAACAATGATTCGCCGATTTTCAATCCCTTGAATGCATCAGTGGGGGCGACTTCATGAAGGTCGCCCTGAATGCGCGTAATGGTGAAATCTTTATTATCCGTGGCGAGTATCCTGCGCACGGAGTGGATATATACCTTCCAGTTTGATTTTCCTGCTGGCAGCGCCGTAGCGGATTCATTGTGAATATGAATTCCCGCCAGGAATTCACCTTCTTTATCAAAATTACTGATGACTGAAAATTCCAGCGTCGCGCCTTTAGCAAAATCCGACAGCGCGTTCGACGTCAGACTTACCGCCCAACTGTGACTCGCGCTCATGACCAGCATTATTGCCAGCAGAAAAACCCTAACCATGCAGAACCTCATCTATACCGATTACACACCGGAATAAAAATGTCAAAAAATTAGTTGCCGTATACTTCCAGCTCAAACAAGGAAAACCCCCATTGCGGCAAGGCTTTTTGCGTACCGTAGATACGAACATAACGACCCGTACCAGTCAAACCGGTCTGGTCATTGATCAATGCATTATTACCGGTGACAGAACGCAGCGTTGTCCAGTTATTGCCATTGGTGGATATCTGAATCTGGTATGCAGTCGCGTAGGCCGCTTCCCACGTCAGCTTCACCCGATTGATGTTGTAATTGGCCCCAAGGTCGACCCGAATCCATTGATTACCGGAATATGCACTGGCCCAACGGGATGAAGTCGTGTTGCCGTCGACAATGCGATACGGCTCGTAGCCCGCTGCAATGAAAGATGATGCTGTAACCGTTTTGTTCAGCGCGAGATTCGGCGTAGTCGTACCACCACAATTTGCAGCGGGAGAAACCGTTGCAACGGAAGAGGTAAAACTGGTGGGATTACCGGCATCGTAACTGATCACGCGCGCGGCGTAATTGCCGTAATCCTGAGCGCGAACATTGTTCAGGGTTAATGTCGCCGTTTTCGAGCCGGCAACGTAGGCGTTATCACCAAGGCATACGCCGTCCTTCATCCAGCAATAGCTTTTTGTCGCTGCCGAGCTTGCCACGGACAGCGTCACTGAAGCACCAGTGCATGCCTGTTGGTTAACGGGATTCGCGGTAATGTGATTGGGTTTGCCCACATTAATATCGGCAAAATGGTTGTACAAAAACCAGGTTGGCCCCATCACTTCCAGATTATTTTTCCAGGTCGCCGACAGTGCGTTATAGCCATTAATCCAGGTTTTGTAGACTTGATCGTTAGGATGGGTTTCCAACCAGGGCCCCATAAAATAAGACGTAGGGTCACCCGTATTAGCCGGGCCTTCGTTGGAAAATATCGGCGCGATACGCACTTTACGGCTTGCACCCGCCAGATACTGAAGCCGTTCAATACCGTAATCAATAATGCCGACATCGGTTTGCCGATAAAAGTGCACCAGTACCCGATCCGCCGTATTACCCAAAGCAATCCCTTCTGCCTCCGTAATCCATCCGATATAAATTTCACTCTCCAGATTGTGCGTGGCACCAAGTGAATTGAAATAGTTGAGGATACTAATGGCATTATTAAACGCGGTTGCGCGATTGGCTTGGTTCCAGAATTCATACTCCAGATTCAATACATCTATACGTTCATTTGCGGTGTGGGCATTGTTGTAGGAAACCACCATGTCCGCTGATTCCGCAGCGCCCAAAGCTGCGCCAATCTGATGAATGCCGTAGTCCGCGCGCGCGCGGGAAATCAAGGACGCCAACTGACTCGCACGCGTGGATGTCACATCCATGCCTTCCAGGTTGTACATGATCAGATAGTTAACACCGTTGTTGCGCGCGAAGTTCAACAGCGCATTTTCTTTGGCGGTGTTACCCAGAATACCGGTTGTACCGTAGCCCACAGCGACGTACATACCATTAATGCTGGTGCAATCACCACCGGCATAAGCAGAAGGCGTTTGTGCTGCCGCGCTGCCACTTAATATCAGAATACAGAGCAGAATTTTTACATTGAACAACCATGACGAGAGTTTATTTTTCATAGCCAATTCTCTTATTGGATTAAATTTATAAATCTGACCGAACCAACATCATGAAACGATACAAATGCTGAAAAAAAGCCCGACCGAAGTCGGGCAAGCTTTTGAGGGACTGGGTTTAAAATTTGGCACGAACGCCGAAGGTATAAAGCGCACCGGTATCTTCAAAACCGACAAACTGGTTTTCATAACGCCCGTACCTGCTCACGGTTTCGCCGGTCACGTTGCTGCCTTCAACAAAGAAGGTAATACCGTTCAGCAGCGCATAGCTGGCACTGACATCAACCGCACCGTATTCATCGTAGTGAACTGGCTCATTACTGGGACCGTTGAACACACGGCCCAGGAACGGCGTTCGGTAGTTGTAGGCTACACGCAACTGCAAACCGTCTTTGTCATAAAACAGCGTGGCATTTCCTGTGTCGCTGATACCGGGTAAGGCAAAGGTTTCTGTCGCGCCGGCAGCACTGAGCGAAGCGCTACTATTAACAAAGGTGTAGTTGGCAGCCACACCGAAACCATTATCAAAGACATGCGCCCAGTTGAGCTCAGTACCTTCGATGGTCGCAGATTCACCGTTTTGCGGACGCGTCACCATAAAGGTTTGCCATTCGGGATCTTCTACCTCAATACCTTCAAAGACCTCAGGCAAACTCATGGTCACGATAAAGTCTTCAATCTCTTTGCGATAAAATGCCACCGAAACCAAATTGGAATCGCCATAATAATATTCGAATGACAGATCATAATTGCGCGAAACAAATGGCTTCAGGTTCGGGTTATTACCGCGTGCAGTACGTGTAGAAATGGTAGTTGTGCCGTACGAAGTATAAGGAGCCAGCGCAGTCAAGGTGGGACGTGTCAAGGTTTCGCTGGCTGCTGCACGAATATAAAACTCATCCGTCACTTCCAAGCGCGCATTCAACGACGGTAACCAATTATCGTACTCATTATCCATCGCAATAGGCGTGCCGGCTTCATCGGCAAACTGTTGCACCAACCACGGTGATGGTGGTTGATCAGGCTCCGAGGTTTCGCGTTCCAGCCCAACAAGAACTTGTGATGTGCCCGTTGAGGTTAATTCTGTCGAGGTGTAACGCACGCCGCCCGATACATACAACGGCATATCCATCACGGCAAAGTCAGAAGCCGCTTCAAGATAAAATGAGGTAACGTCCTCCTCAATAACATAAGAGTCATTGGATTTCACCGCATCCCAACTGCTGCCGTTGGCAATAAAGGCTTCTTTGGATGCGATACCCGCCGGTGTATCCGCGCGCGTTCTTCCATCAATATTTTCGGCCATCCAATTGCGGTAAGCGACGGGATCAATCATATAAACATCGCCATCCAGGCCGCCGAACACGTCGCCCGAACTTAACACGCCTGTCACAATGTTGTTGTAATCAATCTCCTGTTGCGTCGCGAGGCCGTGGTACATGCGACGGATCAAATCCGGTGTTGCCCAATACTCTGTCGCTTTTTCTGCAACAGTATTATTTGCACCGAACCTCACCGCGCTCAAATAAGAATCTTCCAGCGGTTTCCACTCGACATCCAATTTGAATTCGTGGTTTTTGGCTTTGTTATAAATGCCATCGTTTGATGTAAGCCGCGCGCGCAAATCCTGCATATTCGCGCTGCCCATCTCCGGCACAACCGCTGCCGGGTCAGCGTATTCAATGGTCGGAATGCCGCCGTTGGAGGTAAGCAGATAACCCGGGCGATCCAAAAACTCCAGGATGTACATGCGATCCAGACCGCGATTGTCGAGCACCGCTTCGGACACCGACACATCCGCCACCAGTCGCCACTCATCGGTAATATTCCACTCGGCATTAAAGCCGCCAACAGTGGATTCGGTGGGCCGCTCAGTCGTCGTCAACGCGTGGGCGTAACCGGAGATGTTATAGCCCTCGTCATAGCCATGGTTGATCACATTATAGAAGCCGTGTTCATCCACTTGATTGAGTGGCGACAGCGTCGGCGCCCAAAGGTAGGAGCCGGTCCAATACTGCGAGGTGGAGGTATCGTATTTGGAGTGGATGACATCCGCCGTCAGCACCAGATCATCAGTAGGACGCATTTGAAAAACCAGATTGCCGCCGATGCGCTCGCGGGTTTCATTGGTCACGCCACGATACAAATTCTGGATACGATACGTGTCCTCCTCCAGACCATCACCGGAATAGGCGTAACCGCCCGCCCAACCTTGTGATGGATTGGTAAAGGTCAGAAAAGGC
Source organism: Cellvibrio sp. PSBB006 (assembly GCF_002162135.1). Lineage (NCBI taxonomy): Bacteria > Pseudomonadati > Pseudomonadota > Gammaproteobacteria > Cellvibrionales > Cellvibrionaceae > Cellvibrio > Cellvibrio sp. PSBB006. Next base: position 1,747,967 of record NZ_CP021382.1, read on the forward strand.
TCTTCTGTGGTTTTGGAGATATGCTCGTTGGTGACGGTGTATTTATCCGTGGAGCGTTCCTGATAGGTCACCGACGCCAGCACGCCAAACATGTCATCGTTAAAGGTATTGCTGACGATAAACGAACCCTGCGGGCTGGTATCGCCGCTGTTCTCTTCGTACATACCTTTAAGGCTGCCCGCAAAATGGAAGCCATCGAAATCGAACGGACGCGCGGTGACGATGTTGATGGTACCGCCGAGCCCGCCCTCTTTCAGACCGGCATTGGAGGTCTTGAACACATCCACCGTGCGCACCAATTCAGACGCGATAGTGTCAAAGCTGAACGCCCGCTCCTCGTTCTCACTCGCGGGTGTCCGCCCGTTGATCAGCACCGCACTGAAATCCGGCCCGAGGCCGCGAATACTGACAAAGCGCCCTTCCCCCCCGCGCGATCAATCGCCACGCCGGGCACGCGCTGGAGCGAATCCGCCACGTTATTGTCCGGAAATTTACCGAAATCCTCGGCGGAGATGCTGTCTGACACCAACTCTGAATTACGCTTTTTATCCACACTGCGGCTCAAACTGCCCGCAATACCGGTCACGATGACCTCTTCCAATAAATTCGCTTCCGCGGGCTCAGTGGTCTGAGCCTGGGCCTGGAGATTGGCCATGGATGCCATAGCGGTAAGTACAGCTACCGACAAGGTCGACTTTCTAAACATACACTGCCCTCCTCCGGACAATTGCATTTTTTCAATGCTTAAAATTGTTGTGGTGCAGAACCCCCTGACCGAACAAACCACAAATGAAGTTCATGACACGCAGCAAGATCATTACCAAGGTAGGAAAAAGCGTCGACTCACTTTGACGGAAGTATGAAAAATGACCCGGAGCAGTTTTGCTGCATAAGTGAACCTTTAGGTATGTTTTTGATTTTTAATTGTATTTTAGGGTTGCGAGATATTAGAAAGTGTAGCGGGTTCTGGCATTCACGATGAATGTGGATAAAGTGCACCACCGTTTTGGAGCACCTTTTTGTCGCCAAAAATATGCCTCCTTCACACCCGGTTCCGACAGCCTGTGATAATCTCCGCGCCTGACTCCATCACATTCATAAGGACTTGCCCCATGAGCCAACCCGCTTCTCTTGTTCATAAACGCTCCACCGTCTTAACCGCCAACGATGCAAAAAAGTTTGTCTTCTTCTCCGGCATGACCAAAGGCGCAACCGGCCGCCCCATCAAGATCAACGCCAGCTTACTGCCCCATTTTATCGCCTTGGTCGACCCCAAAACCCACGACGGCCAAGCCGTCATCCACCACATCCAGAGCCTGCGCGCCACCGCCGGCCAAGCCAGCAGCATGCAAAATATCAACAATGCCTTTGAGCATATGGACCGCGTGAAGAACGTGCAGATTTGCTACAAGATTTTGCAGCTGGATACGGGGAGCCCGGTGACGGTTTATATAACGGATGTACGGGCGGCTTATGTGGGGGATGGGAGGAAGGCTGGGCTTTATAACGCACTGAAGTCGGGTTCAACTGCGGATGTCAGAGAAGCTAAGGGACCGATAATTTCAAGTCCAAAAGCCGTAATCAACGGAGTTTCGCCCTCCTTCATCCGGGCAGGCGTAAATGCGCTGGAAGTAAGTGCTTCCACTTCGGTCGCTCTATTCTACAACCCGGCACATGTCGTTAATGAACTTGGGAGTTGGAGAAACACCGCCCGCAAGGCAACTAACGCGAACTCCGCCGCGATGGCCCTTGCCGAGGTGCTGATGAAAAATCAGAAAAATCGCACCTCTACGCTCAACTGGTACATTGAGGGTGAAGGTACGAATCTGTTGGCCAAAGCTTTGGAAAAAATCTCCGGCGAGCTCACCCAGCAAAAGTTTCGGTTCGTTAATCCAACTGGGGATGTTGTCTCCACTATCAAGCAACTCAAACAAAAGAAGGCTCAGTTTGTTACTGAAAGCGATCTTATTTCTTACAATGGCAAGCGAGCTTCAGCAGTAGCCATTTCCAGTCAATTGCATCGCCTTGCATCCAGCATCGCCGTTGAAAAGGGCAAGCACGGTTTTGACCAACGAGAAAAAAATACCAAGAAGATGATTGCGGACCACTCGCGCGGTGGCTCAGCCATGGCCGGGGCAAATAATATGCTTAAAGCTGGCCAAACAACCTTTGCCGATATGCTGAAACAAGCCCAAGGGGTCTTCTAAATGAGCAACCAGATTCTTAGCCCGGATTATCAGAACTCCCCATTAATCGTTTATAGCCTCGACGGAGTCGAACTCGTGTTGCGCTTGCCGCAGCACGATGGTGACTATACCCCGAGGCTGGCAGCAAGCGACCTCGATATCCTCGACCACAAGCTCTATGAACAGGGAAGGCAGGTGAGTTATCACTATTTGATGCTAATTGAAAACTCCTGGACGTATCGCTTCGCCAATTCACCTATCGATGCTGGTCATATCCTGTTAAGCATGGCGGTAACGCACTGTGAAGGTGAATTGAATAAAACCTATAACTTCCTCAACAAAGCATCATTTTCTGAGTGGATACTCGATCGTTTACAACAACACTATGGAGAACTTATTGAAGAGGAGATTCTGGAGTTAAAACTCAACGAACTCCCGATCATCGAAGAAGAGATGTGGCAGTACCCCAAAACTCCAGTCGAATTAACGTTCTTTGAAAAGGATGGTGCGCATTGGTGTTGCGGCTGGACCGGGCATCCCAGTATTGGCCAGCTCGATCCTTTTATCAGATTCCCTATCAACAAATCTCATTTAGTGGAAATTGGGATTAGGTTCGGTGGGTTTAATCCGGAACACTTTGACTCAAAGGAAACTGTCGACGAAATAAAAGAAGCTTTGTTACACGAATTTCTCAGTCACATACACGTCACTTACCCATCTAACGTTCGGGATGAAATGAAAAGGCAGCCGGTGTAGCTCTGCAATGACGAATGATGCAGCCAGCTGCATCGCGTCAGCTCTCGATGAACAACGACCGCACTCTTGGTGAAACGCGCAGCGCATCTTTGCGCTATAGGTGACAACACAGAAAAACTATAAGCGACCACATCGGTTAATGACGAAAATTAATCTACCGCAATTAACTCTTAGCACCTTAAGCGCGACTAACTATTTTTTTGGCCATTGCAATACCAACAACTTCAACATGAGTATATGTCATTCGAGCAATAAAATAAGTAACTAACGTGACTACAAAATAATTAAAAAACAACTGAGCATCCGGCACAAAAAAACTAAACTCCATGCCAACAAAAATATCTATAATAAAAAAATGGATAAGATACATTGAAAACGAAACCTTTCCCACCTCTCGAAGAACACGATGAGCCAAAAAACTATAACGAGAAAAAAGGCATGCCAGACCATAAAAAGATACAGCGGATGAAACAGGTATAAAAACTGTATCAAACAACGGTTTAAAAAAATATAGCAATAACGATACAATAGTTGCGCAAAAAAATATTAAACATAGAAAAACAGTGCCGTGCTCTTTCTTTTTGTAGAAAAAATTATAGTGCAATAAAAAACCAACAATAAACACAGGCGCCTGATTTACAAAATTCCAGTAGCCAAGACTATACGCATGGACAACTGTTTCTGTAAAAAATACAAGATAGGAATATAAGACTAATGACAAAAAAATAGACACGACCAATGTAACGGATATAGCACGCCAAGAGCCATGAATAAGATTAAATATAAAAGGGAAAATCAAATAGAAAAGAAACTCAACACCAATAGACCAACCTCCAGGAACAACATCATTAAAAGCCTCCATATTTAGCCCATGTAACAACAAGAAATGCCAAACAACTTTTGCATACTCGAAATTTTCAAAACCTCGATCAAAAAAGACCAAGATCGAGTAAAAAAGAATGCCGAGATAGTACATAGGCACTATGCGAAAATATCTACGAATGTAAAATTTACTTACGGCATTGGGCTCACCCATACGACCAGCATAAGTTAAACATAGCGTGAATGCGGATAGCACAAAAAAAAGCTGGACTCCCATACGCCCATAACTACAAAGGCTCGAAACCAATCCACTCACATTGGGTGTCGCAGGACTTACATGGGTAATAATTACCATTAAAATGGCAACCCCACGCAACGCATCAATAAATCCTAAATTCTGTTGGCTATCACTATATTTAAGCTTATGCACCGAATTAACATTATTTTGATGCATTAAAAACTTCTCCTTTATCAAAGATATCGATGACATATAAAATTTCCTTATATCTTCATGATAACCACTGCCAATCGTGGTAACTGGGACGTAGTAACAGCAAACTAAATGATTGGCAAAACCCTCAGAAGATGTCGAAATATCTGAAACAATCCAAAAACAAAAAAACCCCCACCTATCTTGCATAGGTGGGGGTTTTCATTTATTTGGTGGAGCTTAGCGGGATCGAACCGCTGACCTCAACACTGCCAGTGTTGCGCTCTCCCAGCTGAGCTAAAGCCCCAAGGTATTGCGTTGGCTTCGTCCTGAAGCGGGGCGCATTGTATCACCAGACTTTCGACTGTCAAGCGTCCGGCGCGGCTTCTTCGGTGGCTTGGCCCAAGGCGCTATAGACCTTTTCCAGGTCTTTTTGCTTGTTTTTGCCGAAGCCACCCAAGGCATTAACGGCGTGGCGCAGGCGGGCGCGGCTCATGTCGGGGCCTATGATGACCATGGAGTCCATGACCGAGAAGGAGGCGGTGGTGCCGGCGATGGCGACGAAGATCGGCGCCAGGGCGTCCTTGAGTTTGATGCCCATTTGTTCGGCCAGCAGTTTGAGTTCATTGAAGATCTCGTCCCGCTCCCAGGTGCGCAGGGCTTCCATGCGCCAGAGGGCGAATTGCAGCAGTTCTTTTTGTTTGTCGACTGGCAGCTTGTTGGCGGCGAAGTCGGCTTCGGCCACATTCAGCATGCCGGATACCAGGAAGCTGGCCAGTGGGGCGAAGTCGCTCAGGGTGTTCATGCGCGGTTGGGCGTGGGGCAAGGCCTGTAGCAGCATGTCTTTATTAAAAGCCCATTGATGCAGACGTGCGGCGAGCTGTTCGATGGTGAAGTTTTCGCGAATCCACAGGCTGTTGAGCCAGCTGAGCTTTTCCACGTCGAAGATCGGGCCGCCGAGGGAGACGCGGTTGATGTCGAAGTGTTCCTGCATTTCGGCAAGGGTGAATTTTTCGCGCTCGTCGGGCATGGACCAGCCCATACGGCCGAGGTAGTTGAGCATGGCTTCGGGCAGGTAGCCCATGCGCTTGTAGTACAGGATGCTGGTGGGGTTTTTGCGCTTGCTGAGCTTGGATTTATCCGGGTTGCGCAGCAACGGCAAGTGGCACAGTACCGGCGCTTGCCAGCCGAAGTATTCGTACAACTTCAGGTGCTTGGGCGCGGAGTTGATCCACTCTTCGCCGCGAATGACGTGGGTAATTTCCATCAGGTGGTCGTCGACCACGTTGGCCAGGTGGTAGGTGGGCATGCCGTCGCCTTTGAGCAGTACTTGCATGTCCACTTGCGACCATTCGATCTCGATCTTGCCGCGCAGCACGTCGTCGATAACGCAGACGCCCTCTTCCGGGATTTTCATGCGGATCACGTAGGGCTCGCCTGCGGCCAGGCGGCGTTGCACTTCTTCGTCGGACAGCAGCAAACCACGGCCGTCGTATTTAGGGGTTTCACCGCGCGCTTGTTGTTCGCGGCGCATTTCGTCCAGCTCTTCGGCGGTGGCGAAGCAATAGAAAGCGTGGCCTTTGACAACCAGTTCTTCGGCGTATTGGCGATACATGCCCATGCGTTCGCTTTGGCGGTAGGGACCGTGGGGGCCACCGACGTCCGGGCCTTCATCCCAATCCAGACCGAGCCAGCGCAGGCTGTCCAGGATGGCTTGTTCAGATTCTGGCGTGCTGCGGGTTTGGTCGGTATCTTCAATGCGCAGCAAAAACTGGCCGCCGTGTTGACGCGCGAAGCACAGGTTAAAGAGCGCAATGTAAGCGGTGCCGACGTGCGGGTCGCCGGTGGGGGATGGGGCAATACGGGTACGAACGGTCATGGTGCGCCTTTTTTGCTCATGGGTTTTGTTCATGGACTGGAACGGGAAAAAGGCGGGCATTATACGCTATGAATGCGGGATAACGAGGCTCCTGTCAGCGACTCTGTTATCCCGTTAGCGAAAGCCGATAATCAGTGGCCGTACAACTGCATACTCAATTCCTGATCCCAATACGCCGCCTCGATCTTGTGACCTTCCGGATCGCGAACGTAGCAGCCGTAATAAGGATCACCATACAGCGGGCGAGGTCCGGGCGGGCCATCGCAGGTGGCGCCGGCTGCAATGGCAGCATCGTAGAAGGCGTTCACTTCTTCTTTATTATTGGCGAAGAAGCCAATGTGAAAACCATTGCCGACGCTGGCGGGTTTGCCGTTGATCGGCACCTGCACCCAGAACTCCGGGTATTGTTTGCCGTAGGCCACGGCGTCCGGGTGCTCCATAACGATGCCGATACCCAGACTGGGTAACACGGCATCGTAAAACGCCTTGGCGCGGGCAAAATCGTTAGTGCCTATAGAAAGGTGAGAAATGATGCTGGGGTTGTCGTTGCTCATAATTCCCTCGCTTGGTTTGGTCGTGTTAGTTGATCACCGTTTTATCCATCACTTACATGGCAATGGGTTGATAACTACCCATCTCCACCTTGATGCCGAGCCGTTCCGTAAACGCCTGCGCGTTAAAACCACTGGATTTGTGCGCCGCCATCACCGCGTTACGAGCATTGTCGATGGATTGCTGATCCTGCCATTCCACCAGCGTCGCTATCTGGACGGTTTCATCAGGCAAGGGTTGTTCGAGCAGGAAATCCTGAATAAAACCGGGTTGGTTGCGCAACAGTTGGTGGGCGCTTTTGACTTTGGCGAGGAATTCTTCGCGAACGCCGATCGGCACGATGAATTTATCCAGGCGATAAACTCGATGGGAAGACGGTGAGCTCTCTGTCATGGCAATGCTCCTGATTGTGGAAAGCAGCTCAGGTTAATCTGTGCTGCCGTATCCAGAATAAGTGCGACCTTTGACAGAGTGCGTCAGTAGTCTTTGTTTTAACTACCAGACATTAAAAGTGATGCATTTTTTTATCCAGCCGCCGCAGGCCAATCGCATCAAGCATCCATTTTTCATAGAAGGGTTCGGAGACGCCGGATTTCATCTTGGCGATAAAATATTTCTCGAACGCAATCTTGGCGAAATGCGCCCACTTGCCCTGTTTGTACCACATGATATTGCGCGGCGGCAGTTGCGGAACGGCAATAAACGCGGCGCCGGTATCGCCCATATCCGCTAAACAAAATGCACTCCAACTGCCTTCTGCATCCGCCGGTTTTCCGGCTAATTCGTCGCGAATGTTATGGACCAGCGCGGTCATCATCGACTCGATCATATAACCGGTTTTCGGTGCCCCCGTGGGGACCGGCGTTTGCTCAATGGGTGGAATAGCGACACACACGCCAGCAGAAAAAATATTGGCATAGCGGGTGCTGCGCTGGTGTTTATCAATCAGCACAAAACCGCGCGGGTTGCATAACCCCTCGACCTTGGCAACGGCATCCACACCTTTGAATGCGGGCAGCATCATGCAGTGCACAAAAGCCAGCTCGTGCTCGGTAAGGGGCTGGCCGTGCGCGTCCACTTCATCGACAAAGAGTTTGCCGGCTTCCACGCGTTTGGTTTTCGCGTTGGTGATCCAGTTGATATGACGCTTGCGCAATTCGGATTCCATCATGCCTTTGGAGTCGCCCACACCACCAAGCCCCAGATGGCCGATATAGGGCTCGCTGGTCACAAACGTGATGGGTACACGATGGCGAATATTGGCGCGACGCAACGCCGTATCCAGAATAAAAGCGTATTCATACGCCGGACCAAAACAACTGGCACCTGGCATTGCACCAATCACCACTGGGCCGGGATTTTCCAATAATTTTTTAAAGTCCTCGTGGGCTTTTTCGGCGTGGTCGAGGGTACAAACCGATTGGGTAAACCCGTGCGGACCAGCCCCCGGGATTTCTTCAAATGCCAGGCGAGGTCCGGTCGCGACCACCAGATAATCGTAATCCACCTGCTCGCCGTCATTGAGTATGATCCGCTGATTCACCGGATCTATCTCGTCAACCCGCTTGGCGATAAATGCAATGCCTTTCTTTTCCAGATAGGGACGAATCGGGAAACTGATTTGTTCCGATTCTCGCCAACCCACCGCTCGCCAGGGGTTGGACGGAACGAATTGAAAATTCTCCCGCTCATTAATGACCGTCACCTGATGTGCTGCACCCAGGGCATCGCGCATTTCATAAGCCCCGGCCATACCCCCCAAACCTGCGCCGATAAAGACCACGTTGGCCATAAATCACCTCGTTAATAGGACGTTGCGGATCAGGAGAAGCATGCGCACTGTCTGATGCCCCTGCTGTATTTACATCATAGACCACTAAATTAGAAGTTGCTAAATTAATTTCTGCTAATATAATTAACCTAAACAATCCTGAGGACTATCCATGAACGCACCCATGCTTGATGTGGCAGGCCTAAGCGACATGCGGGAGCACGCGCAAAAAGCGGCTGCCTTGCTTAAGGCGCTGGCTAATGAGAATCGCCTGATGATCATGTGCACGCTGATCAGCGGTGAGATGTCAGTAGGCGAACTCAATGAAAAGATTCCATTAAGCCAGTCTGCCCTGTCGCAACATCTGGCGAGTTTGCGCGAAGCGGGGCTGGTAACGACCCGCAAGGAAGCACAAACCGTGTTTTATCAACTAAGTGGTAATGAAGCGATGAGGATCATCGCTGTTTTACAGTCAATTTATTGCCCAAGCGAATAACGCTTTTTTACAGCTCTGGAGACGCACTATGAACCACAAACGTATTCACCCGGTTGATTTACTGTCCGACAAGAGCGCCGACCTGTGCATTCTGGATGTCCGCACCGCAGCGGAAGTGCAAGCGGCAGGTTTACCTGGCTGCTTACATATTCCCTTGCACGAACTGACGCCGGAACGCCTGCAAGCCGAAATCGAAAAAAGCGGCAAAAGCGACTCTTGCGTTTACCTGCTCTGCCAAGGCGGCAAACGCGCTGAAATGGCGGCAGATCAACTTCATGGCAAAGTGGATATGGAGCTTTGCATTATTGAAGGCGGCATGAATGCAGTTAAACAATCCAATATCGAGATTGCCAAAAGCGGCCGCAAAGTCATCTCGCTGGAACGCCAGGTGCGCATAGTGGCGGGCTTGCTGGCGCTGACCGGCGTGGTTCTCGGTACCTGGTATGCACCCGGCTTTTATGCCCTGGCAGGTCTGGTGGGCGCCGGGCTTACATTCGCTGGTCTGACGGATATTTGCCCGATGGGCATGCTAATCGCCAAGGCACCCTGGAACAAAGCCGCCTAGGTTATTCGGCAGGAATTGATCCACCACAAGAACATCAACCCGCTGGAAGGTAACAATGGTACTGCTGATAGGACTCTTGATTGGTTTGGTATTGGGGCTTACAGGCGCGGGGGGTTCAGTATTTGCCGTACCGTTGTTGGTGCTATTGACCGGGATGCCAATCACCGAAGCCGCTGGGATTTCACTGGGTTCCGTTGCCGCGAGCACCTTATATGGCAGTGTGCGCAATAGCCTCAAGAACCAGAGTAATCAATCGATCCTCTGGTTACCAGGTGCAATTTTAGCGCTGGTCGGTGCGGTCACCGCCCCCTTTGGAAAATGGCTGGGCCTACAGATTCCAGAGATGATTTTACTGACCAGTTTCAGCCTGTTAGCCATGGTGATTGCGGTGCGCATGTGGCGCGGTGCAACACGCGATCCGGACGCCGCCCGTGTCGTGCGAGCCGGGAATTTTGCCAACACGCCCCAGCCCGACCTGCTGTGCAACCTGAGCCACACCGGCCAGTTTGAACTTCGCCCCCGCTGTGTCAGCGGCTTGTTGGTCGGCGGTGTATTGGTGGGCTTGTTGTCAGGGCTGTTTGGCGTGGGGGGCGGCTTTTTGATTGTGCCACTGCTGTTGGTATTGAGCCCGATCAGCATGATGCAGGCGGTCAGCACCTCTCTGGTGATCATCGCCGCCGTGAGTGCTTCCGGGTTTGCGAGCCATTTGTTAATGGCCAATCAAAACGACTGGTCATTATTGGGTTTGGTCGCTATTGGCGGCGTGCTGGGCATGATGCTCGGCCAGGCCATCAGCCACAAGATCGCCAACGCGCTGTTGCAAAAGATCTTTGCCGTGAGCCTGCTGGTGATTGCGTTGATCACCTTGATCAGCAAAACCCTGCTGTAAACACCCGTAGGTCGGATTAGTCAGAGACGTAATCCGACATCTCGCTGCTCCTGATCTATGTCGGATTACGCCTGACGGCTAATCTGACCTACGTTAACGAGGCTACTATGATTTTTCGCCAATTATTTGAACGTGAATCCAGCACCTATACCTATCTCATCGGCTGCGAACAAACCCGCGAGGCCGCTTTGATCGACACAGTTAAGGAGGAAGTCCCCAAGTATCTGCAATTGTTGGAAGAGCTGGATTTGACCTTAGCTTATGCACTGGATACTCACACGCATGCCGACCACATTACCGGCGCTGGCGACCTGCGCGACGCCACCGGTTGCACAACCTTGCTGGGTGAAAACGCCAACTCCGTCTGTGTTTCGCACCCCCTGCGGGATGGCGATGAGATTCACATCGGCACTCTTACATTAACAGCGCTGTTCACCCCCGGCCACACCGATGACTCCTACAGCTTTGTGCTGAAGCACCAGGACCAAACCTACGCATTTACGGGCGATACCTTGCTGATTCGCGGCACCGGGCGCACCGACTTTCAGAATGGCAATGCCGCTGATCAATATCACAGCCTGTTCGACAGGCTGTTGCAGTTACCCGAAGACACCCTTGTGTATCCTGCCCACGATTACAAAGGCTGGATGCTCAGCACTATCGGCGAAGAAAAAGCCCATAACCCGCGTTTGCAAGTCAGGGACCTGCCCGCCTACGTGCAGTTGATGAACAACCTGAAGTTGCCCAACCCGAAGATGATGGATGTCGCTGTACCGGCCAATCGCCGCTGTGGCCAAGCGCTGGAACAACACTGATTGTTGAGGATAAAACCATGGATCTGAAACGCGCTGCCTTGAGTTTTTTGCTGCTGAGCCTGATTGCCTGTTCCGATAAAACACCGCCGAACGCGCAAGCGAATAATCCGGCCGTTGAGGGTTTGGCCAGCGAAACGGTGGCGCTCTCCATTGTGGAGCGGGAGTTACGTTTTGACGGTGTCATCGAGGCACTCAACCAGGCTACGGTCACCGCGCAAACCGCCGGCCGCATTGTGGAGCTGCCCGTCGACGTCGGCGATTACGTTGAAAAAGGCCAGCTGATTTTGCAGATGACGGACACTGAACAAAAGGCGCGCGTCGCCAGCGCCCAAGCCGCACTGGATGCCGCCCGTGCCCAACTGACCGATGCCAGTGCCCAGTTTCGACGGATGCAAGACTTGTTTGCCAAACAGCTAATTGCCAAGGCGACCTTTGATCAAACCGAAGCCGCGTTTAAATCGGCACGCGCCCGCACCGAGGCTGCTGAAGCGGCGGTGCAAGAGGCACAACAACAACTGGATTACACCCGGCTGCACGCCCCCTACAGCGGCATTGTGTTGAGCCGGGCCGTGAAAGTCGGCGAGTCAGTCGCGCCCGGCACACCCTTGATGACGGGTCTCTCACTGGAGCAATTACGTGTGCGGGTGGATATTCCCCAGCAACATATTGGCCCGGTGCGCAAGTTCAAACATGCGCGCATCCCACTCGCCAGCGGCGTCGTTCTGGATACTACCGATATGCGTATCCCGCCCGGCGCCGATGCCCAAAGCCATAGCTTTCCTGTATTGGTTAACCTGCCGGAAGGCGACCATCAATTATTCCCCGGTACCTTGATCAAGGTTGGCTTCGTGGTGGGTGCGGAAGAACGGTTGCTGATTCCCGCCGGTGCGGTGGCGCAGCGGGGCGAAATCAATGGCGTGTATATCAAGCACGACCAGCGGCTGGAGTTCCGCCACGTTAATCTCGGCTCACGCACCAGCGACAACCGCTACCCGGTGCTGGCAGGCTTGAATGTGGGCGAGGTGTTGGTGCTTGATCCGGTGGCCGCCGCCGGCGTCTATAAACAATCCCCTTCCATCGATCACTAAGAGAGCGCCCGCCATGGACAAAAAATCCCTGGGTCTTTCAGGACGGATCGCACAGGCGTTTCTCACTACCGAAATCACGCCGCTGCTGGCACTGACCGGTTTGCTGTTGGGCATCTTTGCGGTGCTGATCACTCCGCGCGAAGAAGAACCGCAGATCAACGTCACCTTCGCTAACGTGTTTATCCCCTTTCCCGGCGCCTCCTCGACAGAGGTGGAGTCCCTGGTAACCACACCGGCAGAGCAGATTGTGTCCGAGATCGAAGGTGTGGAGCATATCTACTCCGCCTCCTCACCGGGCATGGCTGTGTTGACCGTGCGTTTTGAAGTGGGCCAGCCGCGTACGGACGCCATCGTGCGTTTGTACAATGCCTTCTACGCTAACGCGGACTGGCTACCCGCCAATGCCGGCGTGGGCCAGCCCTTGATCAAACCCAAAGGTATCGATGATGTCCCTATCGTTACCGGCACCTTGTGGAGCAAAAACCCCGACATCACCGGCAGCGATCTGGTTCGTATCGCCCGGACGATGCAAACCGAATTGCAACGCGTACCTGGTACCCGTGACATCGACATCATCGGCGGGCCGGACCAAGTGGTGCGCGTCACCTTCGATCCCCATCGGCTGGCGGCTTTCAAGTTGACACTGGATGACCTGCGCAAGGCGCTCGGCGGTGCTAATACCTCGGCAGCGGCCGGTTCGCTGGTGGATGAGGGGCAGGAGGTATTGGTACAGGCGGGTAACTTCCTGATGCAAGTGGAAGATGTTGCCGATCTGGTAGTGGGCGTGCATCAACGTGCGCCGGTCTTTTTACAGGATGTTGCCGATGTCAGCGTTGGCCCGGATACCGCCGAACGCTATGTCACCCATGGCTTGGGCCCGGCATCGGGCACAAGCGGCCGCTACAACGCTGTCACTCTGGCAGTGGCCAAAAAACCCGGCGAAAACGCCGTGGATGTTGCCGAGCAAGTCATTGCCCGTTTTGAACACATGAAGGGCGTTCATTTTCCGGATGGCGTGGAAGCGAGCATCACCCGCAACTACGGCGCGACAGCCCAGGACAAAGCCCAGACCCTGATCAAAAAACTGATCTTCGCCACGCTGTCGGTGATCCTGCTGGTCTTGATGGCGTTGGGCAAACGCGAAGCCCTGGTGGTGGGTGCAGCCGTTATTGTGACCCTGGCGATCACGTTATTCGCCTCCTGGGCCTGGGGCTTTACCCTTAACCGGGTATCGCTTTTTGCCCTGATCTTTTCCATCGGCATCCTGGTAGACGATGCGATTGTGGTGGTGGAGAACATTCACCGTCATATGGCCCTCGGCAAGCTGTCGCTGACCGAAGCGATTCCTGTCGCGGTCGATGAGGTGGGCGGCCCGACCATCCTGGCGACCTTTACCGTTATCGCCGCCCTGCTGCCCATGGCGTTTGTCACTGGCTTGATGGGGCCGTATATGCTGCCCATTCCTATCAATGCATCCACCGGGATGCTGATTTCCCTTGCTGTAGCCTTTATTTTTACGCCCTGGCTTTATCACCGGCTGTTTGCCAGGGCGGTGCACGCAGGCCACGACAACCACGAGAGCCAGGAAAAACCGTCACGATTCCTGCGCTTTTTTACCCGGGTGATGACGCCATTTCTCGGGCGTGAGTCCGGGCGCAAAGCGCGCTTGTGGCTCTTGGCAGGCATCCTCGGGTTGATCGTTATGTCGATGGGCCTGGCGGTAGTGCAAGCCGTGATCCTGAAGATGTTGCCTTTCGACAATAAAAGCGAATTTCAGGTGGTGGTGGATATGCCCGAAGGCACGCCATTGGAAACCACCCACCAGGCCTTGCAAGCCTTGGCCGATAAACTCGAGACGATTCCCGAAGTCAGCGATTACCAACTTTACGCCGGCACGGCGGCGCCGATTAACTTTAACGGGCTGGTCCGCCAATACTATTTGCGCCGCGAACCGCATCAGGGCGACATTCAGGTCAATCTGGTCGACAAGCATTATCGGGATCGCAAAAGCCATGACATCGCCCTGGCCACCCGCGCCGCGCTATTACCGGTTGCCCTCACTCACGGGGCCAATATCAAAGTCGTCGAAGTGCCACCGGGGCCGCCCGTCATGGCGCCGCTGGTGGCGGAAATATACGGTTTGGACTATCAACGCCAATTGGCAATAGCAACCCAGGTCAGCGATATCTTTGCCACAACACCCCATGTCGTGGATGTTGATAACACCGGGGAAGCGCCGCAAACCAAGTTACTGGTCACAATAGATCGCGCCCGCGCTGCGCGGCTCGGCGTTGACCAGCAGGCCGTGGTCGCAGCGATTAATGCGGCCTTGAATGGTGAGGATGCAGCCTACCTTCACAGCAACCATGCGCGCGTTGCCATTCCCCTGCGCCTGGAGCTGCCGTCGGGCGAGAAACATAATCTTGAATCCGTATTAAGTATTCACGTGCGTGCGCGGGATGGCTCACTTGTACCGCTTTCCGAGGTCACCCAGGTAGTACAAGGGGTACGCGACCAAACCATCTATCACAAGGATTTGCTGCCTGTGGTGTATGTCACCGGTGATGTCGCCGGCGGCACTGACAGCCCTCTTTATGGCTTGGCTGCCGTAGCAAGCCAGTTGGCAGATACCCCCATCGACGGCGCACCACTGGAGCAATTTTTTAACAGCCAACCGGAAAACCCCTACCGCTGGAGCCTGAAATGGGACGGTGAGCTGCAAGTCACCCTTGATACCTTCCGCGATATGGGCATCGCCTATTCGGTCGGCTTGATCATGATTTATCTATTGGTGGTCGGCATGTTCCGCAGCTATTCGGTGCCGTTGATCATCATGGCGCCGATCCCGCTGACGCTGATCGGCATCATGCCCGGTCATGCGCTGCTCGGTCAGCAGTTCACCGCGCCCAGCATGATCGGCATGATTGCGCTGGCAGGCATCATTGTGCGCAATTCCATTCTGCTGGTGGACTTTATCCAGCAGGAAGTCCGCAGCGGCAAAAGCCTGGAAGATGCCACTATTAACGCCGCCGCCGTGCGCGCCCTCCCTATCGGCTTAACGGCGCTGGCAGCCATGATGGGCGGATTTTTTATCATCGACGATCCCATTTTTGGGGGCCTGGCGGTCTCGTTGATCTTCGGCTTGCTCGTCTCTACCGTGCTGACGCTGGTGGTCATCCCGGTGGTTTATTACGCCTATCACTATCAGGCAGCCACCATTAGCCGAAGCTGAGCGATTTTTAGACCTGCTCCACAGGACTCACCCGCCCAGGCAAAGGCCATCGCACACAAACGGATACACAAGCGATGGCTTTTGTTAAGATGTGCGCCCTGTGAAAACAGCTAAAAAGAGACCCGGACCATGTTGATTCAAGCACCTATTTCCCTCGGCGAACTCATCGACAAGATCACTATTCTTGAAATCAAAGCCGCCAATATCACCGACGCAGGCAAACTCGCTAACGTCAAGCATGAACTGGATGTTCTCAACAACACCGTCGACCAATTACTCGACCAAGCCGGTAAAGCCAAACTGGCACCGTTGCAAGCCTCACTTAAAAACATCAATCAACAGCTGTGGGTTATTGAAGACGATATTCGCGATTGCGAGCGCGCCAAAGATTTCACTGAACAATTTATTGAGCTGGCACGCGCGGTGTATTTCACCAACGACAAACGCGCCGCGGTCAAAAAAGATATCAACCTGGCGTTTGGTTCTGAGCTGGTTGAAGAAAAGTCTTACCAGAATTACCAATAAATTGATCATCAGCCACAGCGACCCTGCATGAAAATCCTGCTGATAAAAATGTCCTCCATGGGGGACATTTTTCACACCTTCCCTGCTATTACCGACCTCAAGGAAAAATATCCCGAGGTGGTGATTGATTGGGTCGTGGAAGAAGGTTTTGCTGAAATTGCTGCCTGGCATCCCGCTATCCGCCGGGTTATTCCGATTGATCTGCGCCGCTGGATGAAACAAAAAAACTGGTCCAGCTGGAGTGCTTTTCGCCAATGGCGCAAGGCATTAAAAAGTGAGCACTACGATTGTGTGATTGATGCGCAAGGTTTACTGAAAAGTGCCCTTGTTACCCGCTTCGCCAGTGCTGATACCTTACACGGCTATGATAAAAAATCGGCACGCGAATCCATCAGCAGCCGGTTTTATTCACATACTCACGCAGTATCCAAAGAACAACACGCCGTAGAAAGAACTCGCCAGTTATTTGCCAGCATTTTTAGCTACACACCACCACCTGCGTTGAACTTCGGTATTAACCAGAATTTCGCACGGGTGCAAAAAGACAGCCGTAAGCTGGTCTTTATTATTGGTACCAGCTGGACAACAAAACTCTGGAGCACTGCCCACTGGCAGACCCTGGCTAAAATCGCCGTTGAACAAGGTTACAATCTGGAAATTATTTGGGGCAGCGAAAGCGAAAGAATTATTGCTGATCAAATCATGGCCGTTTGCCCAACCGCCAACCGACCGCAACAGCGTTTATCGATCACCACCATTGCTGAAAAGTTGGTAGAAGCCGCCGGCGTCATCGGTTTGGATACCGGTTTCTCCCACTTGGCCGGCGCGCTCGAAACACCTACTATCGCACTCTATGGCCCCACGTCGCCCATCAAGGTCGGTTTAATCGGCGCTCATACGTGCAACCTGCAAATGGAAAACCCACTGGATTGCATACCTTGCCATAAGCGCAGCTGCCGTTTACTTCCCGAACACAGCAGCGAAACACCGCCGTGTATGACGGGCATATTGGCTGTGCAGGTGTGGAATAATTTACAGCAGAAACTTCCCGATGCATCGGGCACAGATCCCTCACCACGTTTGTCATGAACCGAGTCAGGTAAATACCCATGGTAAAACATTATTTATTTTACGGTTCAGAACGCTACACCTTGGCCATCATGCGTCCTATAGACGAAGCCATAAAAGCCCGTGGCGGTAAAGTTGCCTGGTTTTTTGGCGGACCCGGCGCCGAGGATTTGCTGGACACTGACGAGCTGTTAAATTCGGTGGAAGAAGTAAAGCAATGGAATCCCATCGCTGTTATTACACCGAATAATCTGGTGCCGCATTTTTTTCCCGGTGTAAAAGTACAAACATTTCACGGCTTCGATGCCGGCAAACCGCGACACATTTATATTCGTGGCCTGTTTGATATGTATTGCACTACCGGCCCGCAGGACACACGAGCATTTCAGGCGCTGGCGGACAAGCTGCAATATTTTCGCGTGGTTGAAACCGGGTGGCCCAAGCTGGATGGTTTTTTTCAAAACGTACCTCCGGAATTGCCACCCGTAAAAGAAAAACCGGTCGTCCTTTACCACTCCACTTTTTCACCCTCGTGGAGTGCCGCCGAAACCCTGTACCCCGAAGTCAAACGCTTATCGCAATCGGGACGCTGGCAGTGGATAGTTACCTTGCATCCCAAGATGCATGCAGAAACGGCAGCGAAGTTCAAAGCCCTGGAGAGCGAACACCTCACCTTCGCCACCAACGACAATATTCTGGAACTGTTTCCGCAAGCGGACGTAATGTGTTCTGACACCTCATCCGCGCTCAGTGAATTCCTGCTGACCGGCAAACCTGTTGTCACCTTCAAGAACCGCCGTCCTGGACCACAATTAATCGATATTGATGAGCCTGCAGATTTCGAACCAGCGATTGAGCGCGCGCTATCGCGTCCCAAGGAACTAATGGATGCCATTGATCATTTTGGCAAGGAAATTCACCCCTATCGCGACGGCCGTTCAGCAGAGCGAATTCTGGATGCGATAGATCACTTTATTACCCAAGGCGGAAAAAATGCCCGCCCCAAACCCTGGAACTTGTTGCGTAAGTTCAAGATCAGAAAGAACCTGGGTTATTGGGGAAAATAAGTTTCCATAAGGGAAGCCTTATCATGTCATACGAACAGACACCTATCAGTGCTTATCTGATTACACTCAATGAAGAAGCGCATCTGGAGGAGGTATTGGCTAGTCTGGCTGAGGCAGATGAAATTGTAGTTGTTGATTCCGGCTCTACCGATCGAACATTAGCCATTGCGGAAAAATACGGGGCACGAATTGTTTATCAACCTTGGCTCGGCTTCGCGAAACAAAAAGCATTTGCCATGGCGCAATGTACCCATGATTGGGTAATTAACCTCGATGGTGATGAAGTGTTGCCAGCCGAGGGAGTTCGAACTATAAGGCAAGCTATTATTGAACATCCTGGCCGCTGCTTTGCCTTTCATCGGGATGATTATTTTATGGGTGCCAGCATGCGCTTTGCCAAGATGAAGTATTTTCGCAAGGCGTATCCCAAATCTGCTGCGAAATGGCGAGAAACTGATTTCGTTCATGAGCATATCGATATTTCACTACCCACAAAAATACTGCCGACAATCATTAAGCATTATGGGCACGATTCCACCGAAATTATTGCTGCCAAGAAAAATCGCTATTCCACACTGAAAGCGCAACAGCGTGAAGCCAAAGGTCGTCAGTTTTCTGTCTTGCGTATGCTATTAATCTACCCGGTAATGTTCCTGAAACTTTATCTATTGCATCGTTTCTGCTTATGCGGCTGGCGCGGCTTTATCAAAGCCAATATTGAAGCAGGTTATTTCTTCCTGACAGAAGCTAAATTGTTTGAAAAACAGTTTAAAACAAAGCACAACATCAAATCCTGAACATCACCCACAGATTCACCGACATTGGTCGGAACGTTAGCCAAGAGGGCAAGGTTTGAAACATCAAGTTATCAGTACATCAAGTGTCGGTTCTTACTACGGGGCAGTCGCACCGGCATTTGATGATCCACTTGTGCGCCAACAGTTAGCTGACTTACCAGCCTTATTGTCCGCCGACAAGGTCGAGCGTTTATCCCAAGGGGCTGATTACGTTGTAAAACTGCCCCTGTCCACTACAACCGGCATACAGATAATTGCGGTAAAGATATTTAAAAGACAAAGCAGGGTTAAAGACTGGTATGACCGCAAGAAAGGGTCCAAGGCAGAACGCTCTTATCGCGCAGCGATCTATCTGCAGGAACATGATATCTGCACTCCAGCTCCGGTCGCTTGGCTGGACCGCTGGGAAAATGATCGTTTACTCGAAAGTTATTACCTGTGCCTTTATGAACCCGCCATCTGCTTTCGCGATGCTTTATCAGATATCTACTATAACCAGCGAGACAATGAGCCGCTGATGAACCTCTTGTTCGCCGTTGCGCCAGCAATTCGTGCCATGCACGATGCTGGTTTCATGCATGGCGATATGGGTAATCAGAATATCCTGCTGCCTCGCAACCTGGATGGCTCTTGGGGCAAACCACTGTTGATTGATCTGAACCGCTGTACTATTCAGACACAACCACTGGATGACAAACAGCGAGCATTTGATCTGTCACGCATCATCCTGCCGGGTGCTTACCTGAAGATCTTCAAATTTATTTATTGTCATCATGAGGACATCCCTGTCTCACTCAATAAATGGGAACAAAAGTTTCGCCGGCGTTTTGAATGGCATACACGTTCGCGAAAGTACCGCCATCCCTTGCGCCATTGGAGAAATCGTCATAAAAAGATGACCAAACCGATTTATCCCTCAGGACAAAATATTTGGTTGTGGGACGAAAAGTCCGCACAACCGATGACAGTACTGGAACGTCGAGAAAAGAATCGACATCGGGATATAAAATATGTAATCAAAACTGCATGGCAATCGTTAGTTGCCATGCGGCAGATATTTAAACTTTATCACCGGATCTTAAAAGAAAGCTATCGACGGCCTATATCTATGGCCGGGCGTATCGGTGTTGCTTTACACCCCAAAACCGAATATATCATGCAGGAATTGGAGCTTCTCCAACAGCTGGGCAATCCGCCGGTATTGATTCGCTTTTGTCACCACGAAACTCCCGTCGACTGGGCACAAGGCATAGCTTTGATAGAGCAACTGCATCAGCAAGGTGTAGAGATCATGGTAGCGTTTTTACAGGATCGCCGCGCCGTGCTGGAGCCTGACAACTGGACGCATTTTTTGGAAACAGTCATCAGCGCGATCGTAGATAAGGTAGCGCATATAGAAATTACCCATGCATTTAACCGAGTGAAATGGGGCGTCTGGAGCGCAAAAGAATACGCGCAATTGATGCAACCCGCATTTGCCATTCAGGACAAATATCCACAAATAAAGCTCACCGGGCCAGCCTGTATCGACTTTGAATATCATCCAACGATTGCAGCCTTGAAGTCGCTGCCCGCTGATAGAAAGCTCAACGCCCTATCCCACTTACTTTACGTTGACCGACGTGGCGCGCCCGAACATAAACAGGGTCGTTTCTCTACCCTGGAAAAATGTGCCTTGCTAAAAGCACTGGCACAATGGTCCGACAGTTGCGACGACAAAGTGATTGTGTCAGAAGTCAATTGGCCAGTGAAATATACTGGCATCTGGTCACCCATTGGCTGCCCTTACGAAGCGCCCAAATGGCGACGTGAAGAACCCGGTGAAACCGAAGATGATTACGCCAATTACATGTTGCGCTATTTGGCCATTACACTCTGCTCCGGGCATGTCGAGCAGGTATTTTGGTGGAGGCTATCTGCGCATGGTTATGGATTGGTGGATGATCTGAATAATTTTAGAGTTCGGCCGGCGTTTAGTGCACTAGCTGTATTTTTAAAATTGATTGGGGGCGCCAAATTTATAAAGAAAAGGGTAAGCGAATCTTCAGTTTATATGTTTGATTTCGAGTCTGAATCGAAGCATATTACTATGGTTTGGCAAGTTTCATCTGCGGGGTGTAACCATACACTTCCTAAAGTTGACAGGATACTTGATAGTCAAGGGAATGAGGTTGAGAACACTCAACCTTCACCTTCACCTTTGTATTTAATCACTGACACTCATCGTTAATTTAAATTTTTTGTGAATCTTATTGTTCTGCATATGGATCAAGTATGAACATTTTAATTTTTTCAAAAGCCATACTTCCAGTTGTAGCATATGGTGGCACAGAGCGCGTAGTTTGGGACTTAGGTGAAGCTCTTGAGGAATTTGGTCATCATGTGTGGTGGCTCTCTCCAAGAGAATCGAAATTTAGGAAAGGGACTCATATTCCTTACAACCCAAAAAAGGACTTGAACAGCCAGATACCGCCACAAATAGATATAGTGCATCTACATTGCGAAACACAGGAAAAACTGAACTTTCCTTACGTCATAACTATTCACGGTAAAACGCCTCCCAGAAAAACTTTTGACAGAAATTCAATCTTCATTTCAAACGACCAAGCACAGCGATGTGGGTCAACCATATTCGTACATAACGGTTTAAATTGGAGTAACTATCCTAAACCGGATCTATCAAATAATAGGGACCGATTCCATTTTTTAGGAAAAGCTGCATGGAAGGTTAAAAATGTCAAAGGCGCCATTCAAATAGCACAGAAAGCTAAAGAGCGTATTGATATATTAGGAGGAACAAGATTAAATTTTAAAATGGGTTTTCGCTTAACTTTGACACCAAAAGCCAGATTCCACGGCATTATTGGGGGCGAGAAAAAATTTTCAGTATTGAATCAATCAAAGGGGCTTATATTTCCAGTCAGGTGGCACGAACCGTTTGGTTTGGCTGTTATAGAATCGTTATGGTTTGGTGCGCCAGTTTTTGGAACTCCTTATGGATCGTTGCCAGAATTAATAACGGATGAAATCGGTTATCTATCTAAACACTCTTCCGATCTTGTTAACGCGATACAGGATAGCGAACGCTACTGTAGAAAACGCTGCCATAGTTACGCTGGAGACTCCTTTAATAACCTAACAATGGCACATAAATACTTAGAACTATATGAAAAAGTAGCTTCAGGGAAAACGTTAAATCCAACCAACCCAATTTGCACTCAACCAGGCCAAAGCCTCCTTCCCTTCGAGTAAAAATCCGCTGAGCAATAAGCTCAGCGGAACTATTGTTTAACAATTTACGGACAATTCCCAGGCACCAGCTCAGCGCCGGTAACTCTATCATTAAGACTTGGATTTAAGGTATGGAGATTATGTGTTCCTGGCGAAAAAACACGATCTGGAGCTGCATACCAATTGTAATAAGCAGTGGGGTTTTCTTGTTGAGATGCAGGAGGCTTATCTTTCCAAACCTTTAAACATGTGCCTTGTGGTACCCAAACACTGGAGGCTACGTCATTAAATTTTTTGATCTCAGCTTGGATATGATCAACCGGCACAGGGTAAAGCCCGCCCCCCCGATTTATGTTCTTATATAAAAAAGCTACGTCACATCCTTTCGATTGACCAGTAGGTCCCCCACTCCCTGGAAAACCGAGCGGGTAAGCTTCAAAAATTATATAACTTGTCATTTTGTCATTGAAGTAACCAAGCGCTAAGTCCATTTGGGATGCAAACGCAATATACTTCAGCCCATCACCTTGATACATATTATAAGAAGTTACTTCGGGATAAGGTCCCCCCGTCGTTACACTCAGGGGCTCAACCATCAACGAGCGCCCTTCGAAGTTCCCATGCTCATACATTATTAGACACTTATCAGCAGGAACATAAACAGACGACACTCGATCATTGTATCCACCTGCAACTTCCGCCACTTTCCCGACCTGAAAGTCACTAAAAAGTAGATTGGCATTATGTTTATCTTTGTAAAAAGAAACAGCCTGGCTCGCTGATGATATTAAAACCGCTGCAAAAAACAATATAGTTTTCGAATAAAATCTTTTACTGTCCATAATAAACTCCTTGATTAATTAATACCCCTCCGAGTGAGGCCATGCCAACCCCCGAAGCGACACGAAGCTTTTCATATTTTAGCATTTATAGCAACAAAAAAATTTCGCCTCAGAAAAATACAAATAAATTTATTTATTATAGATAAAGGAGCATTAATTTAGAAAAAATCGCCGCCCCTTAAAGCACATATCTGGGCCTTTTCTTTTCTACCATTCAAGATATTAACTTTTTCGAGTTCACTTACGCAGTTTTTTGTCAACTTTAAATCCTCTAGACACTTTTTAAATAACGAAGATACTTTTCCACCACCTTTAGCGAAATAAGCAGCTCCTGCTTTTCATCTAGAAATTGCCTGAAGTAATTATTTGCGTTTTTTATAATAATGTTGGCTTCTTCTGAGCACCTATTGTAGTGGCTAACTTTTTCTTCCAAATCTGAGTAATCGTCTTTTAACAAAACATAGTGAAAATTTGGTACTAGGCTCCCCTCCATAAACCAGGTTTCAAATCGTGGTCTGCGCATAAAACATAATGAGCTGGAAGCCATAATCCATTTCAAATTAGTGGCCACATCATTACCCTCTATACTTAATATGTAACGATATTCCAACTGCTGAGGAATGGTGAGGAATGGCCGCTCATAAACGGTACGTTTTTTTTTGTGGTGAGTATCTCCAAAATCACAAACGGGATTGTCGAAGTATTGCTCTAAAAGCTTAATCCTTTCGGGTCTATTGGACTTTCCCCTCCATACCAATTTTGGAATCTTATTTTCAAAACTGAGCTCATCTTTCACCACGTAGTAATGCCGAATCTTGTTCAATTTTAGCAACACAGAGTTCTCATTACTCTGATCCGCACGAATCGGGCGGCTTTTTAAAAAAGTGGGAACATCCGGCACATCGACAATATCTCCAAAAAGGTAGGAGTAAGAAATATCCTTTGGGAAATAACGGATCAACGATTTAAAGTCCAGTGTATAAGCGGCGCTTTTCTTTCCATTATACAACTGATTATCGAAGTTCAGGTTTTCCGGCAGCACAAAAGGTGTCTGCAATTTATTGTAATAATTAACTCGCTGCATGATCGATTGCTGCTCGGCTGGACTCAGCTGATCGAACACCCTCAATATATCATCCAACTGGCGTTGCCATACTTTAGGGGGGACGAGATAGTTCAGAACACCACGCAGATAATATCTGAATTTGTAAAAATTCTTTTTTGGTTGATCGAGCAATGCCATGAATTCATACCTGA
Source organism: Cellvibrio sp. PSBB006 (assembly GCF_002162135.1). NCBI lineage: Bacteria > Pseudomonadati > Pseudomonadota > Gammaproteobacteria > Cellvibrionales > Cellvibrionaceae > Cellvibrio > Cellvibrio sp. PSBB006. The sequence goes on from NZ_CP021382.1 coordinate 1,772,235, forward strand.
CCGGGCTTCCTACAAGCCGGATTGACAATAAAATATAGGACCGAACCAATCCCAAGGGTGAGCCCATTATGCTACAAAGCTGCCCTCACCAAAACAGATCCCGATCACGCCTTGCCAGCTTGAAACCTAGGCCACTAGCGCATCGGCATGTATAATCCGACCCCTTAACATTTTTCATTTCTGTTATCAAACGACATCAGGGTTACGCAGATCCATGGATAAAACCTACCAGCCCCACGCCATCGAGAAACACTGGTATCAAACCTGGGAAGAGAAAGGTTACTTCAAGCCAAGCGGTGAGGGTAATCCTTACTGCATTATGATACCGCCGCCCAATGTAACCGGCAGTTTGCACATGGGCCATGGGTTTAACAATGCAGTGATGGATGCTCTGATTCGTTATCGCCGGATGAAGGGTGATGACACCCTTTGGCAAATGGGCACTGATCATGCGGGCATCGCTACCCAGATGGTCGTGGAGCGCCAGTTGGCTGCTCAGGATGTAAGCCGTCACGACCTGGGCCGCGAAGCATTTTTGAACAAAGTGTGGGAATGGAAAGAGCAATCCGGCGGGACTATTACCCGTCAAATCCGTCGCCTGGGTTCGTCTGTGGATTGGAGCCGTGAACGTTTTACGATGGATGACGGCTTGTCCCGTGCCGTTCAGGAGGCTTTTGTCCGACTACATGACGATGGTTTGATCTATCGCGGTAAACGTTTGGTGAACTGGGACCCAAAACTTCACACAGCCATCTCTGACCTGGAGGTGGAGAATCACGATGAGAAGGGTTATCTCTGGCACCTGCGCTATCCCTTGGCCGACGGCGCCATCACAGCGGATGGAAAAAATTATCTCGTCGTAGCCACCACCCGTCCCGAAACCATGCTGGGAGATAGCGCGGTAGCTGTTCACCCGGAAGATGAACGCTATCGCTCGCTCATCGGTAAGTTCGTAATGCTGCCGCTGGTTAACCGGCTGATCCCCATTGTTGGCGACGATTATGTTGATCGTGAATTCGGTACCGGGTGCGTGAAGATCACCCCGGCCCACGACTTCAACGACTATGAAGTGGGCAAACGTCACAACTTGCCATTGATCAACGTGCTGGATAAAAACGCGGCCGTCCTGCCTGGTGCGCAGGTATTCAATATTGATGGCAGTGTTAATGCGTTGATTGACAGCGCTCTGCCGACACAATTTGCCGGACTGGATCGCTACGATGCGCGCAAACAAATCATTGCCGCCTTCGAAGATATGGGCCTTCTGGAAAAAATTGATGATCACGCACTCAAAGTGCCGCGCGGAGACAGGTCTGGTGTCGTGGTAGAACCCTGGCTTACGGATCAATGGTACGTCAGCACCAAGCCTTTGGCAGAACCTGCCATTGCCGCAGTAGAAGATGGACGTATCGAGTTCGTGCCCAAGCAGTATGAAAACATGTACTTTTCCTGGATGCGCGATATTCAGGACTGGTGTATTTCCCGGCAGCTCTGGTGGGGCCATCGGATTCCTGCCTGGTATGACGCCGACGGGCAGGTATATGTTGGTCGCAACGAAGCCGAAGTTCGCGCCAAATATAAATTAGCGGCCGATTTACCTTTGCAACAGGATGAAGATGTTCTCGACACCTGGTTCAGTTCCGGGCTCTGGACATTTTCCACGCTGGGCTGGCCTGAGCAGACCGACTTCCTGAAAAAATTCCATCCCACCGATGTATTGGTGACAGGCTTCGATATTATTTTCTTCTGGGTTGCCCGGATGATCATGCTGACCATGCACCTGGTAAAAGATGAACAAGGGCAGGCACAGATTCCGTTTAAAACGGTATATGTTCATGGCCTGGTTCGCGATAGCCAAGGGCAGAAAATGTCGAAATCCAAGGGCAATGTGCTCGATCCTTTGGACATTATCGATGGTATCGACCTTGAAACGCTGGTTCAGAAGCGCACCACGGGTTTAATGCGCCCACAGGATGCATCCAAGATCGAAAAACAAACCCGCAAAGAATTTCCCGATGGCATTGCAGCTTACGGCACCGATGCATTGCGCTTCACCTTCTGTTCGCTCGCCTCTACCGGACGGGACATCAAGTTTGATATGGGACGCGTCGAGGGCAATCGCAATTTCTGCAACAAAATCTGGAATGCCACCCGTTACGTTTTGATGCAATGTGAAGATCAGGATTGTGGCCAGGACGGTTCGGAGGATTATGAATTATCCGTCGTTGATCGCTGGATAATCAGTAAATTGCAGTTGACGGAAAAAACCGTTTGCACAGCCCTGGATACTTACCGACTGGACCTGGCGGCCCAGGCTATTTATGAATTCGTTTGGGACGAGTATTGCAGCTGGTATCTTGAATTATCCAAGCCTTTGCTATGGGATGAAAATGCCAGCGCAGCACAAAAGAAAGGCACGCGACGCACCTTGATTCGTGTATTGGAAACCATTCTGCGTCTGTCTCATCCGCTAATGCCTTTTATCACCGAGGAAATCTGGCAAAAAATCAAACCACTTGCCGGTGCAACCGGTGACACTATTATGTTGAGCCGTTATCCGCAAGCAGATGAGAGTCGCACTGACGCTGAAGCAAGTTATGAAGTTGATGCAATACAGCGATTAATCCTTCTAGTGCGCAACATTCGCGGACAATACAATGTCTCCCCCGGGCAGGATTTACCGATTTATATTAAAGGCGCATCTCATGGTTACAAGGAAGTGCTAGATAGAAACCGGCCACTACTGAAGAAAATGGCATCCATTGAAAATATTTCATGGCTGGAGCAGACAGAAGAAGGGCCATTTTCGGCTTCGGGTGTCATTGGCAGTATGACAATACTGGTGCCAATGGCAGACCTGATCGATAAAGATGCAGAAATTACCCGGCTTAAAAAGGAACAAGGCAAACTCCAGCAAGAAATTGACAAAATAACGTCGAAGCTGAGTAACCCTGCCTTTCTGGAGAAAGCTCCTGCGGAAATTGTAACCAATGAGCGCAAGCGCGTTATCGAATATCAAAATTCGCTGGAAAAATTAAATGAAGAAATAGCTAAAATAAATTCTTTGTAAAGCTGGAAGTTCGCACAATGCGAGTTTGGCGCTAGGGTAAATGTTTCAAAATCCTCACAATTCATGGATGAATTGAAGGAGCTACAGGGATGTATTTATATGCTTTCGAAATATTTACCCTAATGACAAACGGATTCCGAAGCACTCTTGATCAAAAATAAAAAAGCCCGGTTATCGCTAACCGGGCTTTTTAATATGGCGGAGAGAGAGGGATTCGAACCCTCGATACCGTTTAACGGGTATACGCCCTTAGCAGGGGCGCGCCTTCGGCCACTCGGCCACCTCTCCGGATAACACCAAATTAATCTAACGATCAATTTGTAACCTGTTGAAATATCTATAAAATTCAGCTGACTTAAAAGCAGGTCGCTGTCTCAACAGGAGCGGCATAATACCATATTTCAAAAAAAATCAAAGACTTGATCTCAACTTTATGCCGCTAAAATGGACTCTTTGGCATAAGCTTGGCGGTATGAAATAGGTTTTATAAAGGGAACGGTTTTAAAGCGAACTGCGCGGCGGTTTATTAGGTAATCTCCGCCGCGAGTACACATAGAGCAGGTTATACGAACAAATCCCAATGCCATTGAATGACTAGTTGGGCTGCTCATCCTGATTTTGCTTTTCGCGTTGAATACGCTGATAAATTTCTTCGCGATGCACTGCAATATCTTTCGGTGCATTGACACCGATCCGAACCTGGTTGCCTTTCACACCCAGTACAGTCACAGTTACTTCATCACCAACCATCAAGGTTTCGCCAATACGGCGGGTCAAAATCAACATCATTAATCTCCTTCACTCATCCTGTAAGAGTACGACTGAGACTCCAATGTCCTTCGCCGCCTCTCGACTAACCCCTGTCGCCACCAGAACCGCTTAGCTCCGGAATAAGTATCGTCTACTTTTAGCGAAAAGGAAGAAACCCCCAAAACTTTCTGTTTGCAACTCACCAAACAGTCTTGCTGTACCGCTAGAGTCTTTCTGTTATTTATGCCGTGTGGAGTAACAATTACCCCCGCACTCTGCTCTCCGACGGCTCGGCATCCAGGCCAAATGCGGTGTGCAAACTACGCACAGCCAACTCCAGATAACGCTCATCAATAATCACCGAAATCTTGATTTCAGAGGTGGTGATCATTTGAATATTAATACTATCCTGCGCCAATGCCGTAAACATGCGCGATGCTACGCCAGCATGAGAACGCATACCTACACCAACTATAGACACCTTGGCGACTTTGTCATCACTGCGGACTTCTCGTGCGCCAATTTCTTTGGCGACACTCTGCAACACAGCAACGGCTTTGTTCATATCATTTTTGTGCACAGTGAACGTCAGATCAGTGGTGTTATCCGCTGCGACGTTTTGCACAATTACATCGACTTCAATATTGGCTGCACCAATAGGGGCCAGAATCTTGGCGGCAACACCCGGTGTATCAGGTACGCCGGCAACAGTCACTTTTGCTTCATCGCGGTTAAACGCAATACCGGAGACAATCGGTTGTTCCATCGTAGAATTTTCCTCGTCGAGGGTAATCAGGGTGCCAGGACCTTCTTTAAAACTGGATAGTACACGCAAAGGTACATTGTATTTTCCAGCAAACTCCACGGAGCGAATTTGCAATACCTTGGACCCCAGGCTCGCCATCTCAAGCATTTCTTCAAAGGTAATCTTTTCTAATCGGCGCGCACATTCCACAACACGAGGATCAGTAGTGTATACGCCGTCTACGTCGGTATAGATCTGACATTCGTCTGCTTTCAGCGCTGCAGCCAGAGCAACGCCCGTTGTATCCGAGCCGCCACGCCCCAGGGTTGTGATGTTGCCCTGCTCATCAACGCCCTGGAATCCGGCCACAACAACAACTCGACCCGCCTGCAGATCGGCTCTCATGTTCGCTTCATCAATAGCTTGAATACGGGCTTTGGTGTGAGCATTATCAGTCAGAATACGAACCTGACCGCCAGTATAGGATCTTGCGTCGACATCGCGTTTTTTCAACGCCATACATAAAAGAGCAATGGTGACCTGCTCACCTGTCGACACCAAAACATCCAGTTCACGTGGATCTGGTGTTTGTTGAATCTGCTGTGCCAACCCAATCAAACGGTTGGTCTCGCCACTCATGGCTGATAAAACCACGACCATATCGTGGCCTTGAGCGCGGAATGCGGCCACTTTATCGGCGACAGCTTCTATACGCTCGATGGAACCAACAGAGGTGCCACCATATTTTTGAACCAATAAGCTCATTCCCAGCCTATCCCTCATTAAAATGATATAACAGGAGCCGCAATTGGCGCGCCACAAAAGGCGGCCAATTAAACAACAAATTACGTGAAAAGTTAATCAAATCCCAATAAAAAAGCGCAAAATCAGCGGTATTTTCACCTTTCCTTACATTTACCGGGTTTTTAAACACTGCTCAACCCAAGGGGCAACGGATGCCAGCGCATTTTGCAACGCTGCCACATCTGTTCCACCTCCCTGAGCCATATCAGGTCTGCCACCACCTTTGCCGCCAATTTGTTCGGCTACATGGCGCATTAAGTCGCCGGCTTTAATCTGATCGGTGATGTTTTGCGTAACGCCGGCAACCAGAGCCACTTTATTGGTATCTTCTACCGCCGCCAACAGGACAACGGCTTTACCCAGTTTATTTTTGAACTGATCCACACTGTCACGCAGTGATTTGCTATCCGCTCCGTCAAGGTTCAGCGATAGCACCTTGATTCCTTGAATATCCACAGCTTGACTGAGCACATCACCACCACCAGACGTTGCGAGTCGCGTCTTTAACTGCGCCAGATCTTTTTCCAGCTTGCGGTTTTGGCTTGCCAACTGTTCGATTTTTTCAATCAGGTTGTCGCGATTGGTTTTGAGTGTGCGGGTTGCGCTATCAACTAATTGATCAAGATTGTCGAACAATGCTAACGCATTAGCTCCGGTGACAGCTTCGATACGGCGGACGCCCGCTGCCACACCTGATTCCGAAATAATGCGCATCAAGCCGATATCGCCAGTACGGCTGACATGCGTGCCTCCGCAAAGCTCCACGGAAAACCCCTCACCCATGGTTAAGACGCGTACCCGGTCACCATATTTTTCGCCGAATAACGCCATGGCGCCCTTGGCTTTGGCTTCTTCCATATCACAATGATCAGTTGTCACAGCACTGTTCACGCGCACCTGATCATTGACCAGAACTTCAATCGCTTTCAGCTGTTCCGGTTTAACGGCTTCGAAGTGAGAAAAGTCGAAGCGGAGACGCTCGGAATCGACTAATGATCCTTTTTGCGTTACATGCTCGCCCAAGATCTTACGCAACGCAGCGTGCAATAAATGCGTGGCGGAATGGTTTAATGCCGTTGCCTGACGCACACTTGCGTCAACTTTGGCAGTGGCCTTATCACCCACCTTAACTGACCCCTGCAAGACATGCACAAGATGCAGGTGACTGTCGCCCTGCTTCTGGCAATCTCGCACTTCAATACGACAGGAGCCGCTTTCAATATAACCCGAATCACCTATCTGCCCACCCGACTCACCATAGAATGGTGTGCGATCAAGGACGATAGCACCATCATCACCTTCGCTGAGATGATCCACAACAGCGCCGCCTTTCAACAGAGCCAGAATTTTGCCTTGCTCAGCCAGAGAGCTGTAACCCAAAAATTCAGTCGGCGGTACATCCAATCCGGCAGCGGTGTAATCCACTTTAAAAGCGCCGGCAGCGCGGGCACGGGCGCGCTGTGCGTCCATTGCCTTGTCATAACCCGGCACGTCAACAGTCAAACCACGCTCACGAGCAATATCATTGGTCAAATCCAATGGAAAACCATAGGTGTCATAGAGCGTGAAAACAATTTCTCCGGGAATTTCTGAACCTTTTATTTTTGTCAGTGCATCTTCCAGAACAGCCATTCCCTTATCCAGGGTTTTTTCAAATTGCTCTTCTTCCTGTAACAGAATGCGTTCGATATGCGATTGGTTTTTTACTAATTCCGGGTAAGCATCCCCCATGACCTCAGCCAATGCTTTAACAAGCTTATGGAAGAACGGCTGCTTTTGACCTAGCTGATTACCGTGGCGAACAGCACGACGAATAATACGACGCAGTACGTATCCACGCCCTTCGTTGGAAGGAAGCACACCATCGCTAATCAAAAATGAACAGGAGCGAATATGGTCAGCAATAACGCGCAGAGATTTATTTTCCATATCATTGGTGCCGGTAGCTTGCGCCGTGGCCTTTAACAGATGTTGGAATAAATCGATCTCGTAATTGTTATGTACATGCTGCATCACAGCTGCAATGCGCTCCAGCCCCATGCCGGTATCGACAGAAGGCTTGGGTAATGGAATCAGGGTGCCGTCAGGTTGACGCTCATACTGCATGAAAACCACATTCCAGACTTCGATGTAACGATCCAGATGATCGTTCTCACTGCCCGGTGGGCCGCCGGGAATATCTTCACCATGGTCATAGAAAATCTCGGTACAGGGACCACAGGGACCTGTATCACCCATTTGCCAGAAATTGTCCGCATCAAGACGCGAAATACGATCCGGGCTCACACCGATTTCTTTTACCCAGATATCTGCCGCTTCATCGTCAGAAATATGAGCGGTTACCCATAAACGTTCTTTGGGAAGCTTCAAAACTTCTGTCAGAAACTCCCAGGCAAACTGGATAGCGTCGCGTTTGAAGTAATCACCAAAACTGAAATTGCCCAGCATTTCAAAAAATGTGTGGTGTCGGGCGGTGTAACCCACATTTTCCAGATCGTTATGTTTGCCACCGGCGCGCACACAGCGTTGAGAACTGGCCGCGCGGCTGTAACTACGCTTATCGCCACCCAGAAACACATCTTTAAACTGCACCATCCCCGCATTGGTGAATAGTAATGTAGGGTCATTACCCGGAATCAAGGAGCTGCTGGGGACAATGGTGTGTCCTTTGCTCTCAAAAAACTTCAGGTAAGCGTCGCGAATTTCTGCGCTCTTCATAGGTCGTTCATCAACTCTGCATGGCAATGGAATAGGTAAACATCAGTCAGCGATCAACTTTTACGTTGCGCTTTTTCTTCACTCGTTAATTGACGAGCTTCACTTTCAAGCATAACGGGAATGCCGTCGCGGATGGGATAAGCCAGACCACTCGCCCAACAGACCAATTCCTGTTTTTCCGGCTGGTAGTCCAACTCGGCTTTGCTCACAGGGCATACTAAAATACTGAGAAGTTTTTTATCGATCATGGCGCTGACTCTTCTTGATCCACAACCGTCGCTCGCAGGCGGCGGTCAAGCGGTTTAAAAGGGCGGTATCTTACACTGCCGGGCAGGAGGCTGTCTCTAGCCTTGCGCTATGGTTGTTATAGGTTGAGGCAACGGAAAACGAAGTTTATTCCTTGTTCGCAATCGGTTTCAGTTCAGGCATCGGCTCTACCAATAAGGATGGGTCAACTCGCTCTACAAACCAATTCATGCGCCAATCCAGATGGGGGCCGGTAGCGCGACCGCTGGCGCCAACTTGCGCAATGACCTGCCCCTGCTCAACACGCTCCCCTTTTTCAACAAGGATCTTGTGAAGGTGAATAAATGTTGAGGATAGGCCATGTCCATGATCAACAATCAAGGTGCCCCCAGAGAAAAACATATCGGGATGGACCAGGGTGACCATTCCCCCAGCCGGTGCCCTTACTTCTGTACCGGTTGGTGCGGCGATATCTATCCCGTAATGTGGGGAGTTAGGCTCACCATTGTAGAAGCGCTGACTTCCGTACACGCCGGTAATGCGTCCTACGAGTGGCCACGTAAATGGTTGCGCAAAATCCCGTAAGGGTAAGTCCACGGTGCGAGCGTCCGCTGCCATCCTGGCTTCGCGACGACTGCGCTCTATTTGTTCGGGAGATGGCGTAACCGTGCGCTGCGGAACACCGGTAACACGCTGGATGTTGTATTGGCGCGCGGCAACAGTAAATTCATGCTCCTGACGCTTGCCATTTTTATCAATTGTTGTCACAACAGCCTTGGGCTGCGCATCGCGCCCCAATCCGATAACGAACTGGCCATCATCGGCAATGCGCACGGAGCGATCCATAAATTCAACTTGCGTACCCGCCGGCACACGCCCCAGGAGCACAGCGCCCTGCTGCCATTTCCCCTGAAACTCCAAGGCAAAAACGGCTGCATTCACAGACAGTCCGATACATAACAAGCATAGATTTCTGATCACGAGGGCTCCGTGGCATTAGCGCTGACTGAAGAGAAAAATTGACAATACCGACATAAAAAACGGCAGACAAGCTGCCGTTTTTGACTACTGATGACCGGAAAGATTCGTCGATTAAATTTTATCGCCGACTCGCAGGATCTTCATGGTATTTGTGCCACCAAGCAGATTGGTATCGCCACTCGACAAAATAACCAGATCACCATCCACCAGAACGCCCGCATCTTTCAGATTATTTACTGCGCGCAAATAATCGTCCGCACAAGGTGTACTGGCCGTATCGAAAGGTACAGGATAAACCCCGCGATAAAGCGCCACTCGACGCTGGGTATGCATATGCCGGGAAAATGCAAAGATCGGTAACTGCGAGCCCACCCGTGACATCAATCTTGGCGTGCTGCCAGATTCGGTGAAGGCAATAATCGCTTTCACTTTATCCAGATGGTTAGCGGTATACATTGCAGCCAGGGCGATGGATTCATCAATGGTTGTGAATTCCTCATCCATACGATATTTGCTGAAGCTCGCCATCGGATGCTTTTCTGCACCGATGATGATACGCACCATTGCCTCGACTGTTTGCACCGGGAAACTACCGGCGGCAGTCTCTGCCGACAACATAACGGCGTCAGTACCATCGAGTACCGCGTTTGCTACGTCGAAGACTTCTGCACGAGTCGGCAGCGGACTGTTGATCATGGACTCCATCATCTGGGTTGCCGTGATCACGACTTTGTTCAGGGCACGCGAGCGCTCGATGATGCGCTTCTGCACACCGATTAACGCTGCATCGCCAATCTCTACGCCCAAATCACCACGAGCCACCATGACGGCATCACTTGCACGGATAATGTCATCCAGTACAGCGTCATCAGCTACCGCTTCCGCTCGTTCGATTTTCGATACCAGACCCGCTTTGCCACCAGCCGCTTCCAGCAATGAACGCGCATAATTCATATCTTCGGCGCTACGTGGAAAAGAGACCGCCAGGTAATCTACGTCAATCTCAGCTGCGGTCTTGATATCCGCCAGGTCTTTCTCTGTCAGCGCCGGCGCTGTTAGCCCCCCGCCCTGACGGTTGATGCCCTTGTTGTTGGACAAGGGGCCACCCACCAAAGTGGTGCAGTAAATCTTGGTCCCTTCGATGCGATCAACGCCCAGAACAACCCGGCCATCATCAAGCAGCAATTTATCGCCTGGACGGCAATCGTTGGGCAGTTCTTTGTAATCAATACCCACTTGATGCTGGTCACCAGCATCGCGCGGCAATGCAGCATCGAGGATAAATTTATCGCCCACCTTCAGCTGAATCTTACCTTCAGCAAAGCGCGCAACACGAATTTTGGGACCTTGCAGATCGCCCAATACAGCCACATACAATTTATGCTTGGCTGCAATTTCGCGCACCATTTCCGCACGGCGGCGATGATCTTCGGGCGAGCCGTGAGAGAAGTTCAGGCGAACCACATTCACACCGGCCAGAATCAACTGCTCCAGGACTTCGGCTGATTCCGAAGCTGGTCCCAAGGTACTGACGATTTTTGTACGTCTTAACATAACGCTCTCTCGGATTATTTAGCTTGCATCAGAGCAAGAGTGTTATCCAGCATGCGATTGGAGAAACCCCACTCGTTGTCATACCAGGCCAATACTTTTACCCACTTACCATAAACCTTGGTTTGCAAGGAATCATAGTTGGAAGAATGCGGATTGTGGTTGTAGTCGACAGATACCAGCGGTTCGTCAACATAAGCCAGTACACCCGGCATTTCAGTTGTCGCAGCAGCCTGCATAGCGGCATTGATGGCTTCTACGCTCACGTCTTTTTCAACCAGTACGTTAAGGTCGACCAGCGATACATTGATAGTCGGCACACGCACAGAAATACCATCGAGCTTGCCTTTCAATTCCGGCAAGACCAGCCCTACGGCTTTAGCTGCACCGGTTGTGGTTGGAATCATCGACTGCGTGGCTGAACGAGCGCGGTAGATGTCTTTGTGGAACACATCCGACAACACCTGATCATTGGTGTATGAGTGAATGGTGGTCATTGAACCCTGGACGATGCCGAAGTTGTCGTTCAACACTTTGGCGATAGGCGCCAGACAGTTGGTGGTGCAGGATGCATTGGAGATAACGGTATCGGTAGCCTTCAACACATTATTGTTCACACCGAATACCACGGTGGCGTCCACATCGGTTCCCGGAGCAGAAATGATCACTTTCTTGGCACCTGCAGCCAAATGCTGGCCAGCTTTATCTTTACTGGTGAAGATACCGGTACATTCGTAAACCACATCAACTTTTAACTCAGCCCATGGCAGTTTGGTCGGATCACGCTCAGATGTAATGCGAATAGCATCGCCATTAACAATCATCTTGTCACCGTCAACCACAACGCTACCGTTGAATGCGCCGTGGACAGAATCGTATTTGGTCAGGTGCGCGTTCAGGTTGGCATCACCCAGGTCATTGATACCCACAATCTGAATTTGCTCGCGCTTGCCAGATTCATACAGTGCACGTAAGACATTACGACCAATGCGGCCGTATCCATTAATAGCTACTCTGATAGTCATTACAGGTTCTCCAGTTAATTTATCAACACCACAGATGTGGGTTTTAATGCAATAACGTTAAAAAGCCATGCGCGTGCTATCAACCAGCACGCGCATGCGATAGTCATCCGCGTTTAGCGAGGCAGGCTGGCGGCTTCGCGAGCCAAACGCTCAATCTCATCCCAACGGCCCGCTTTCATCAATTCCTTGGGCGCCATCCAGGTCCCACCAACGCAGGCTACATTTGGCAACGCCAGATAAGTCGGCGCTTTGGCCAGATCAATGCCACCAGTCGGACAAAAGGTAATTTGCGGCAGCGGACCACCGATAGATTTCAACATCGGTACACCACCCGCCGCTTCCGCCGGGAAGAACTTCTGATGCGTGAAACCCTCGACCAACAAGCGCATAGCTTCTGTGGGTGTCGCCACGCCGGGTAGCAAAGGCACAGCAGACGCTTTGGCAGCTTCAATCAGGGCCGGCGTTGTACCGGGGCTGACAAGAAATGTGGAGCCAGCTTTTACCGCCTTTTCCAGATCAGCGGGGGTAATAATAGTCCCGGCACCGATCACCGCATCAGCGGGAAGATTTTCAACCATGGCGGTAATAGCATCCAGGGCACAAGGGGTGCGCAGGGTAATTTCGAGAACTTTCAAACCGCCGTTGTAAAGTGCTTGCGCCAATGGCACAGCATCTTCGATACGCTCCACAACCATTACCGGTATTACGGGGGCGACTTTGACAATTTCGTTGACTGGTAAACCCACTATTTATCCCTCACTGCCTGACATTTAAAAATATGGTTTGGTTTGCTTGTACAACACACCAGGTACTAGGGCGCCCAATAGACGGTGATCGGCACCTGTTGCTGCTGCAATACTGCACGCACGGGCATTTCAGCTACATCGGTACCCGCCAAGGCCTGGCGCAGCACATTCAATTTTTCCTCGCCAGTAATCAATAACAACAAAGAGCGTGAACGCAACAAGCCAGCCAGACTCAAGGTCATCCGCTCAACGGCTGTGCCCGTCACTTCGCTCTGCTTGGCCGTGATCGCAGCACAGAGATGTTCGCTGTTAGCATCCAGCGCTTCCGACAAGCCTTCAGCATGAGGAAACAGAGACGCCGTATGCCCGTCGGAGCCCATGCCGAGGATGGTGACATCAAACGGCTGCGCCAATTGCTGGTATGCACTTTCGCAATCTGCCAGCCCTTCCGCCGGCGTATCAGCCGTATTCTTCATGCCGACCAAATTGGCTTTGGCCGCATTGTTTTGCATCAGTGTGCGAACGATAAAAGCTTCGTTACTTTTTTCGTGATCAAAATCAACCCAGCGTTCATCGACCAACGCAACGTACACGGATTCCCACTTTACGTCAGCCACACTTAAAGCTTTGTATAACGGCTCCGGCGAACTGCCACCAGACACCATAAATGTGGCTTCACCGCGCCCGTCCACCGCTTCGCGTAACGCGGTAAGACATTCTTCCTGTAAAGCCGCGATCATGTCAGCGCGGTTATCAAACAATTTTTCAACAAGCATTAAACTTCCTCGCTGGCAAACACATCATCCATATTGAACCATTCGCGACCGTCGGCATGAATCATCTCATCCGCCCCACGAGGCCCCCATCCACCCGCTTTATAAAATTGTGGATTATTCTCAGGGCGCTGCCAGGCTTCGATAATCGGATCAATCCAGGACCAAGCTGCCGCAACTTCTGCACGATGGATAAACAAACTCGGGTCATTAGCGGCGGCGTCAAGCATCAAACGCTTGTAAGCGTCGCTGAAGAAGTCTTTGTAGGTATCCGCAAAATTAAAATTCAGAACCACCGGGCGCAATTCAGTTTCGTGCTTCTCCAGGTTTTTGGAGGTCATGATAATTTTGATGCTCTCTTCCGGTTGCAAACGAATAACCAGACGATTCGGTACAGTACGGCCGGCGGATTCAGGATAAACGCGGTGTGCTACATCTTTGTATTGAATAACGATTTCGGCAAAACGTTGTTTCATCCGCTTACCGGTACGCAAATAAAAAGGTACGTTAGCCCACCGGGAACTATCGATGTGCGCACGGATGGCAACGAAGGTTTCGATTGAGCTGGAACCTCCCAGCTCTTCCTGATAGCTGGGCACGGCCTTGCCGTTAATCTCACCAGCCGCATATTGGCCGCGCACGGTATTGAAACGCACCGCATTGCCTGTCAAAGGACGCAGGCTTTCCAGCACTTTCAATTTTTCTGCACGAATACGCTCGGCTGTCATCTTGTTCGGTGACTCCATCGCCACCAGACATAACAACTGAAGAATATGGTTTTGCACCATGTCACGCAGTGCACCGGCATCGTTATAAAAGCTGGCGCGACCTTCGAGGCCGACGGTTTCAGAGATAGTGATCTGTACGTTATCGATTGTCTTGGCATCCCACAGATGCTCAAACATGCCATTGGCAAACCGCAGCGCCAACAGGTTCTGTACGGTTTCTTTACCCAGATAGTGATCGATGCGGAAGATGCAGTTTTCGTCAAAATACTCGGCAATCTGGCTGTTGATTTCTTCAGCACTGACCGCGTCATAACCAAGCGGCTTTTCCACAACGACACGAGCGGACTTGGTGATCAAATTCATTTCTGACAGGTGTTTACAGCACACACTGAACACAGAAGGTGGAGTTGAGAGATAAAAAACGCGTTGTTTATTGCCGCTGTTCAGCAGTGCAGCAAGATCTTCCCAATGCTCATCTTTTTTCGCGATATCAACAAAGATCGGGTGAATACACTGAGCAAATTTGTCCCAATCAGCCGCGACGAATTCGCCTTCGCGCAAATGCTCCTGCGCCGCATTGCGAACTTTATCTTTATATTCTGCAACAACCTGGGTATTGCGGCAGGTCGGAATAATGCGGGTACCTTCGGGTAATTCACCATTGCGATGGGCACGGTATAAACCTGGCACCAGTTTGCGCAGCGCCAAATCGCCAGCGCCGCCAAAGATGACAAAATCAAATGCTTCGAGCATGGGGGTTAATCCTGTGTTCGACTTCTAGATCGGTTGATGTGCGGCGTTACCGCAGCCGCTCTTGATACAAACAAGGGCTGCAATAACCAATGGCTACCAGTTAAATACCGTAGCACCCTCTTCGGCCAATCCTACTGTGGCACGGAAGGGAGCAAACAACTCGCGCCCCATGCCGTAGTGACTGCCGGATAAATCCACTTGTGCGTGTTGCCGGGCTTGCAACTCCGCCTCACTGACCAACAATTCCAGTTTGCCGGTTTCTGCATCCAATTCAATCATATCGCCGTCCTGAATCAGGCCAATGGGACCATTGTCCAATGCCTCAGGCGTCAAATGGATAGCGGCGGGAATCTTACCAGACGCGCCAGACATCCTGCCATCAGTAACCAGCGCAACGCGGAAACCCCGGTCCTGTAAAACCCCTAATGCGGGTGTCAATTTGTGCAATTCGGGCATACCACACGCTTTGGGGCCCTGAAAGCGCACCACAGCGATAAAATCCTTGTCCAATTCGCCGCGCTTGAAGGCCGCTTGCATGTCTTCCTGCGTGTGGAAAACGACTGCGGGTGCTTTTACTTTGCGATATTCCGGCTTAACCGCCGACACCTTGATAACACAACGTCCCAAATTGCCCTTTAATAACTTCATGCCGCCTTCAGAGCTGAAAGGTTTATTGGCCGGGCGAAGCACGGCATCATCCAAGCTTTCTGAAGGCGCATCGCGCCAGACGATCTCACCGTTATCCAGGAAAGGTTCTTTGCAGTAAGGCGCCAAACCACCCTCTCCCATCACAGTCTTCACGTCATCGTGCAGCAGACCTGAGGCGCGCAACTCGCGCATCAGATAGCCCATCCCACCCACAGCCTGGAAGCGATTGATATCAGCCAGGCCATTGGGATAAATGCGACACATCAGGGGGGTAATATCAGAGATATCAGAGAGGTCTTGCCAATTGACAATAACACCCGCCGCACGGGCAATAGCCATAATATGGATAGCGTGATTGGTTGAGCCACCCGTCGCCATCAAGCCAACCATACCGTTGACAATTGATTTTTCATCGACAATGTCGGCCAGCGGTGTGTAGTTGCCTTTTGCTGACGTAATGCTACCCAGTTGTTGAACAGCGGCATTGGTTAAGGCATCGCGCAGAGGGGTATCGGGATTAACAAATGAACTGCCAGGTAAATGCAGCCCCATAATCTCCATCAACATCTGATTGCTGTTAGCCGTGCCATAGAATGTACAGGTGCCCGCGCCGTGGTATGACGCACTCTCAGCCTCAAGCAATTCTTTACGACCGACCTTACCTTCCGCAAATAACTGGCGAACGCGAACTTTATCGGCATTGGGCAAGCCGGGCGTCATAGGCCCACCAGGAATGAAAATCGTCGGCAATTGGCCGAATGACAGCGCACCTATTAATAGACCCGGCACAATCTTGTCACAAATACCGAGGCACATCACACCGTCAAACATGTCGTGCGACAGCGCTACGGCCGTTGCCATGGCGATCACGTCGCGACTGAACAGCGACATATCCATACCATCGCGCCCTTGTGTAACACCATCACACATCGCCGGCACTCCACCGGCAAATTGTGCGGTCATGCCGATGCCATGGGCTGCTTTCTTGATGGGCTCCAGATAGGTGCCGTAGGGAACGTGGGCTGACAGCATCTCGTTATAGGCTGAAACCACGCCCAGATTGGGGGCATCGCCTTCTGCCAAAGCATGCTTATCGTCTTGACCGCAGGCGGCAAAACCATGCGCCAGATTACCGCAGGATAAACGCTTGCGAGCGGGGCCGTTGCTGTGCATCCTGGCCACTCGCTCCATATAAGCCGCACGGGTCGCGCGACTTCTCTCAATGATTCGGTCGGTAATATCGACGAGTCTGGGGTCGGTCATGTTGGTACCATTTCTCGATAAGGCTGCCACGGGATGCAGTGACAGTTGATAAAGCCACTGCAAAAGTCATAGGTACTGTCAGCTGCTGGCTTCAGGATCATCAGCCTTAACACCGGCGCTCAGGCGCCGGTTAAACCCGCTTACTGCTCATCAGGTGAATTGGTATCACTACCAACCTACCGCTCTTTGAGCATCGGTTACATGCAGTACCTTTTTCTCTTGGCGATCAATATTGGTGATCTTTAAAGGCTGCCAAAACAGCCGCTGTGACCTCCCGCGATACATTGCCGCAGGATAATCCCAGCTCTTCTCTCACTCCCAACAGCCGAGATTACTGCTGTTTGTGTTTTGCTTGCTTGTAGTAGTCTATCAGATTGCGGGTAGAGGCATCGTGATGGGCGCTGACCGCTTTATCCGCTGCCAACTCTGGCTGAATGCCCGCAGCAAGAACCTTGCCCAACTCCACGCCCCACTGATCAAACGAGTAAATCTCCCAGATAATGCCCTGCACAAAGATCTTGTGTTCATAGAGCGCAATCAATGCACCCAGGGTACGGGCATCCACTTTGTTTAATAACAAGGTATTGGTGGGGCGATTGCCACGATGCACCTTTTGCGGTACCAATTCTTCAATGCGCGCTTCGGATAATCCTTTGGCACTCAACTCACTCCGCACTTGCTCAGCATCAATGCCCTGCATCATGGCTTGAGACTGGGCAAAGAAGTTGGCCATCAATGCATCATGGTGGCCGGACACATCGATATTGCTGGCGACAGATCCAATAAAATCCGCTGGGATAATATCGGTGCCCTGATGAAGCATCTGGTAAAACGCATGTTGACCGTTGATGCCCACTTCACCCCAGACCAGCGGAACACTGCCGTAGGAAATTTGCTCCCCTGCCCAATTTACAGACTTACCATTGCTCTCCATCTCAGCCTGCTGCATGTATGCAGGAAAGCGATGCAGGCACTGGTCGTAGGGCAACAAAGCCTGGGCGGTATAATTCAGGAAATTGCGATTCCAGATGCCTATCAAGGCCAGCATAACCGGTGCGTTTTCTGCCAGGGGAGCTTGTTTGAAATGTTGGTCCATTTCATAAGCACCTTGCAGCAGCTCTTTAAACCGCTCATACCCCAGAGACAATACAATAGGCAAGCCGATGGCAGACCACAGGGAAAACCGGCCGCCAACCCAATCCCACATATCAAAAATATTTTCTTCCGCAACACCGAATTCGGTAACCAATTTGCGGTTGGTGGAAACGGCCACAAAGTGACGCGCAATAGCACTGCGCTCTTTAGCTGCCTTAAGAAACCATTGCTCGGCGGTGCGGGCATTGGTCATGGTTTCAAGAGTGGTAAACGTCTTGGAGGAGATAACAAACAGCGTGGTTTCAGGGTTCAGTTGAGCCAGAACTTCAGCCACCTGCACACCGTCCACATTGGAAACATAATGCATGGCGAGGCGGCCATCGCTGTAAGACTTGAGCGCTTCGGTGACCATCAGAGGTCCGAGGTTAGAACCGCCGATGCCGATACTCACAACATCCGTAATAGGTTTGCCGGTATAGCCCAGCCAATTGCCGGAACGAACCTCCTCCGAGAGCTTACGCATACGCTCAAGCTCGGCATTAATAGCCGGACGAACGTCTTCGCCATCAATCATGATCGGCCGACTGGATTGATCGCGCAAGGCCACATGCATAACGGCTCGATCTTCTGTGCGATTGATGTGCTCACCGGCAAACATCTTATCGCGCCAGGACTCCACATCAGTCTCTTGCGCCAGAGCCAATAAAGCAGCTTTGGTTTCTTCGGTGATCAGGTTCTTGGAGTAGTCGAACAGCAGGTGCGGAAGTTCGATGGAGAATTTGGTAAAGCGGGAATCGTCTTCTTTAAACAATTCTTTGATATGGCGCTTTTTCATCTGTTGCGCATGGGCAACAAGCGCTTGCCAGGACGGTAAATCAGTGCGGCTAGCCATGGAGCACTCCGTAAGTACAAGTCTGCATTGGGTTGATTCCTGTAGTGGTCTGGTTACCGTTGGGTAGATCTGTGTCCCCTTGCGGCATTCACAAACACATAGCGCGATGCAACCCTGCCCACCTCCCTGACCGGGCTTACCTGCTGGATATTCGGGTAAAGCTCGGTAAAGAAAGGCCCCTCAAAGGCAGGGCTGACATAAAATTCGACGGTGCAAAAAGCCCGCTATCATAGGCAGATGGTCCCTAAGTGTCAATTCGCTCTCAAGTCGACCAGGTCAGGTAGCGGTGGTTCCCGATAATAATTTCTACGGCGTTCGTATTCGTTTACTGATTCCTTTATTTCATTACACCTGCTGATTATGCTGTGCTTACTATTATTTGACGGAGCACTTCTCACGTGAATAAAAATTCACCGTCACAACTCGGCATCATTGAAGGTTTTTTTGGCCGCAGCTGGCCGTGGCAAGCTCGTCAGGATTACGCCGTTTTTTTAGCCAACACTGGCTATCATTATTATATTTATGCACCAAAAGATGACGCTTTTTTGCGCAAACGCTGGCAAGAAGATTGGCCCACTGAAACATTTGCCCAGCTACAGGCGTTGCGCAATGCTTATCGTCAATATCATATTGATTTCGGTATCGGATTAAGCCCTTACGAGCTATACCGTGAGCCCTACCCGGAACGCAACTCCAAATTAATAAAAAAAATCAACCGGTTAAATCAACTGGAACCCGATATTTTATGTTTACTGTTTGATGACATGCGTGGCGATCTACCGCAACTGGCCGAAATTCAATGTGAACTTGTCCAGTGCGCAACCGATCACAGCAACGCCAAGCACATTATTTTTTGCCCGACGTACTACAGTTTCGATCCCGTATTGGAAAAAGTGTTTGGCGCACGCCCGGAACATTATTGGGCGACATTAGGACAGCATATTGATCCGCAGGTTAATATTTTCTGGACTGGCCCCAAGGTTTGCTCAATCCAATACCCGCCGGAACATTTAGAGAAAGTTACCGACTTACTGCAACGCAAACCCTTTTTGTGGGACAACTACCCGGTCAATGACGGTGCCATAAAATCCAGGATCTTGCAGCTGCGTGCATTTGATCAGCCGCACAGTCAACTGCAAGGTAAAGTCGCCGGTCACGCCGTCAATCCTATGAACCAGCCCTGGCTTTCACGAATTCCGTTAGCGACCCTACCGAAAGCCTACCGGGAAAGCAGTACTTACAACCCTCAGCAAGCTTTTATTGATGCTTGCCATCAACTTTGCGATCCCTTACTGGCAAACCAGATAATTGAAGATATTGCGTTATTACAAGATATTGGATTGAATAGTTTTTCTATAACAGAGCAGCAAGAGCTTGTTAAAAAGTACCAGGCTTTCGCAAACAATCCTTACGCAGCAGAAATAGTTGACTGGCTACAGGGTGGTTACCAATTTGATCCAGCATGTTTAACCGAATAAAAATCCTGACACTCATAACAACAAACAATGCATACAGAACTCATCTCAAACTTTCATTACCTTCGAATAACACTTATGCATCGCAGATAAGAGAAAGTTAGTTTGAGATAGATACTAAAATTTATCTTTAATAAGGAAACGGTGTCATGAAGAAGAAAGTGTTCTCTTATCAGGCCAGCCTTTGGATCATTGCGCTGAGTCTTACGTGTTTAAGCGCATGCAATATTCTGG
Organism: Cellvibrio sp. PSBB006; assembly: GCF_002162135.1. Taxonomy (NCBI): domain Bacteria; kingdom Pseudomonadati; phylum Pseudomonadota; class Gammaproteobacteria; order Cellvibrionales; family Cellvibrionaceae; genus Cellvibrio; species Cellvibrio sp. PSBB006. Next base: position 1,792,732 of record NZ_CP021382.1, read on the forward strand.
ATAAGGCAGCAAACAAGCCAGATACCGAACAAGTAATCGATACAGCCAATCGCGTGGCCGATTGGCAACTGGCGCACATGGGTTCCTTTAATTATGTGCGAACATTCCAGGATCATACCGAATATTCCCGCGGCTGGATTCAGGGCGCGCTTTTTGTTGGACTGGATCGCTGGGCCAACACAACACATAACACGCGTTATCAACACGCAGTTATCGCCAAAGGCGAAATGAATCAGTGGATGCCGGGAGAAAAAACCTGGCATGCTGACGATCAGGTCATTGCTTTTTCCTATGCATCTGTTGCCGCAAGAAAAAATGACTTGTCGCTGGTGCAGCCCACACAGCAAGCACTTCAGGAAATACTGGCCAATCGCGCAACCAATAGTCTGGAATATTTTTCTGATCCAACCCACCAAGGTGAGGCAACCTGCCAAAGGCGCTGGTGCTGGTGCGATGCATTATTCATGGCACCACCCGTGTGGGCGGCAGTAGGAAAATTAACCGGTGATCCGGCATATCTGGATTATGTCGATGAAGAGTATCAGGCAACTATCGACTACCTGTTTGATAAAGAAGAAGATTTATTCTACCGCGACGGCCGCTTTCTGACGCAGCGCAACAAAAATGGTAAAAAGATTTTCTGGAGCAGAGGCAACGGCTGGGTGTTCGCTGGTTTACCGCTACTACTGGAACAAATACCTGGTAATGATCCACGCCGACAAAAATATGAAAAACTTTTCCAACGCATGGCGGCCAAACTTATCACCTTGCAACAACCTTCCGGCTTCTGGCCCTCTTCGTTATTGGATAGTACGGAGTTTGATGTACCGGAAACCAGCGGCACAGGTTTTATGACCTTCGGGCTAGCCTGGGGCATAAACAACGGCCTACTGCCTCACGACCAATACCTGCCTGCTGTTAATGCTGGATGGTATGGACTGGCAAGCGCCGTTGATAATTCTGGCAAACTGGGCTGGGTGCAACAGGTAGGCGCATCTCCGGAAAAAATTCTTCCTGGAGACACACAGCTTTATGGCGTAGGTGCTTTATTGCTGGCCGCATCAGAAATGATAAAACTGTAAGACTGCTTTCTTAAAATCCATTGAGGCTGCCTATCCGACAACCTCAATGGATTTGCGTAACATGTTCACGCGGCAATAACTACAACACCCGACCAAACCAACGATTAATATCGTCCAGTTGGGGTACACACAATGTATGCGCCATAGGATATTTCTGATAATCAACACGATATCCACGCTCACGCAGCAACTGGAACGCGCGCTGCCCCAAGGCTTCCGGCACAACATTATCCTGCGTACCATGTTGAATCAGAATAGGTAACTGCTGGTTGGCCGAATGTGCCTGGAGAGTTTCTTGCGTCGCAAAATAACTTGATAGAACTAACAACCCTCCCAATGGCTCAGGGTGCGACAACGCCGCCTGATAAACCACTGCACCACCTTGAGAGAATCCGGCCAACACTATACGGTCACTTGTCACACCGCGCTCTTTTTCCCGCGCAATTAATTTAACAACTTCTGCGGCAGACTTTTCCAACTGCATCACATCAACCTTGCGGTCGATGGTCATTTCCAGAATGTCATACCAGGCCGGCATGACATAGCCACCATTAATAGTAACCGGCATGCTCGGCGCGTGAGGAAAAATAAAACGTGTTGATATTTTTTTCGGAAAATCAAGCTGCGGAACCAGCGAGGCGAAATCATGGCCGTCCGCCCCCAAACCATGTAACCAGATAACGGCGCTATCGGCCTGCTGTTTTGGCTCAATTTCCACACAAGGTAAATACGTCATGCATAAACTCCAGATCAATTACCACACCAGACGGTGGTGCCGTGCAATTTCTTCGCGCCATTCAGCAAAAACACCGGCGCGTGTTGCGAAGGTCTTCCACTCACTGACCGCATCAACAACCTGCGTGATGATTTTTTTGGCCCGAATCGTTTTTATATTGCCGTGGACCGCAACCGCCAATAAATCATCCAGCATAAAGTCATCGCGCTTTTCATTCACTGTCATTTGATGACGTGATGTCCATTCGCCGCGTGGATTGTAACTGTAAATCACATCAAAGGCGGGCGCTAATTGCCAATTACCCTGCCGATCCATAAGGAATGCAATATTTTTGGTGTGATCATCCTGGTTGCGTGCTATCACATTAAATACCATGCGCCGATATTGCTGTTCCAACGCCTCTTTCTCACTGTCCATATTCAGGCGTTTGATAACCTGCAATGCCTGCTCATAACTATAACCACCGGCAATATTGAAATCATAATGCGCGATGGCGCACAGGGATTGCATATGCAGCTTGTCCCCATCGGCGCGCCGATCAAAACGACGCGTCATAAAATGCGCACGGCCACCCTCTTCCAGCAAACGGCTTTCAGACATTTCAATATCTGCCGCTGTTGCCATTAGATAGTAAGCGTATTCAATGCGCCCAAACCCTTGGGGATCGTTCAACTCCTTATCTGCATTTTCAGCAATACCGTCAAACTTCAATAACCAATGTTCGAAACCCTGCCCCGCAGAAATCTGGCCGGAACGGACTTCTCCCGTTTCCGGGTTCCAGGCAATTACGGCCTTGGCTCGCGCACCACCCGCGGAAGTTCCCACAGCGAGGATATGACCCAATGCCGAACGCTGATCGCTTAAGTCATCCGTGAGCTGTTCCTGCAAATGACTTTTAGCTGACAAAACCCGATTGGCCAGTGCAGCCAATTCCGCTATTTCCAGCGGCTGACTCGCTTGTACACGCTTGATCGCCGGTCGGAATTCCAGTGCACCCATGCCGCGCTCCCCCATATAACAGAGGCGCTCCACCGGACTGAAACTCGCCCGATCCCGCCCCTGCTGCTCAAGCCAGCGATCAATCAACAGATTGCCGAATTTGTCCGGCAAAGCATCGGCCAACATGCCCGGTAAACCTTTATAGGATTGGCGATCAAGCTCAGGAAAGCTATAGATAGTCCGCGCGCGCGGCATCATCAATGGTGCCAACTCGGCCGGCGCCCGTAAAAATGTCGGATCGTACTCAAAAAAGCCCAGCTCCCGCTCATCGTCCCAAGCCACAGCCCCAACGCGTGTACCCCAAATAAACACATCGGCCACATCGACTTTGGAATGTCTTTTTTCTACAACCTTATTCACGCTCATCCCCCCACTTCCAGCCAGAAGCCGGCTCATTAACCTCACGACTCGCAGAGGCTCGCTGGCGCCGCTGCCCGCCAACAGCTTTTAATTGCAAGGGGCTCAAGGCAGGTAAAGGCAAGAAGTTATCCAATTGGTCGAGTCGCCCCAACGCGCGCAATAAGGCAATCAACGTCATCAGGGTAATATTGCCCTTGGCAGATTCCGCACGCTTTACGGTAATCAGACTGATCCCGGCCCGCTCCGCTAACTCCGCCTGAGTAATATTGATCTCAAGGCGTGCCGCCTTAAGGCGGCTACACAATTCATCATGAATGTGCTGATCACTTAATTGATGGAACGCCAGTGCCATATTCACCCCCATCAGGATGACAAAAGTGTCTTACATGAACCATAAAAGACGATATTACTGCTTAAGTATCATTTATGAGCCAAAATATCAACAGAAACCCAATAAAATATCTTAAAAGATATTTTAAACATATAAAAATCAATTAAATCTCTTATAAGAAACCATATTAAGACACAATAAGGCTAGCAATCTATAAATAAATCACACCAAGCCAACCGAAATAACACTAAACTGACAATAACACCTCCTGAAACCGGCAGTAGAAGAGACGCGCATGACAAACAGCTATAGCAACAACCCCTATATCTCCACTCATCACGAAAGCGGTAACTACGAAACCATCGATGCCATCATCTCCCCCATGGGGCCTTTAAATATTCTTTCCAAAATCGAGGTATCCAAACTGCTGGACGCCAGCCAGAGCGGTTTATACAACCTGTTCCGCAGCTGCTCCCTGGCTGTACTCAATTGCGGGAATTATCTGGATGACGGGAAAGAACTGCTGGAGCGTTATAGCGATTTTTCCATCAGCATCATTCAGGAAGAGCGTGGCATAAAACTGGATGTACGCGGCGCTCCGGCAAGCGCATTTGTCGATGGAAAGATGATCAAGGGTATTAGCGAACATCTATTCACTGTGTTACGCGATGTCATCTACGCCAGCGATGAACTTCGCGGCAATGCAAAATTTAACTTGAGCACCAGCGAAGGTATCACTGACGCCGTATTCCATATGCTGCGCAATGCCAGCTTGCTACAGCCCGGACGCGACCCCAATCTCGTGGTTTGCTGGGGCGGCCATTCCATCAGTCGCGGAGAATACGATTACACCAAAGAAGTCGGCTACGCGCTGGGTTTGAGAGGCATGGATATCTGCACCGGCTGCGGCCCAGGCGCCATGAAAGGCCCGATGAAAGGCGCAACCATCGGTCACGCCAAACAACGTATCAGCGGTGGTCGCTACGTGGGCATCACCGAGCCCGGCATCATTGCCGCCGAAGCCCCCAACCCTATTGTTAACCAATTAACCATCATGCCGGACATTGAAAAACGGCTGGAAGCATTCGTGCGCACCGGTCATGGCATCGTCATTTTTCCCGGCGGCGCCGGGACGGCAGAGGAAATCCTGTATATTCTCGGCATTCTGCTACACCCGGATAATCGCGATATTCCTTTTCCATTGATTTTCACTGGACCCGCCAGCGCGGCAGATTACTTCGACCATATTCACCAGTTTATCGGTGACACCATTGGCGCTGATGCGCAAAACCGCTACAAGATCATCATCAATGACCCGGAGGCAGTGGCTCGGGACATGCTGAAGGGCATTAAAACCGTGCGCGAATTCCGCAAACAAACGGATGATGCTTATTATTTCAACTGGCAGCTAAAAATCAGTCCGGATTTTCAACAACCTTTTGCCCCAACGCACACCAATATGCGCAATCTGGAATTGCACAAAAACCAGGAAAGTCACCTGCTCGCCGCTAATTTGCGTCGCGCTTTTTCGGGCATCGTGGCCGGCAATGTGAAAGATGAAGGGATACGGGCAATCGAGGAGCACGGACATTTTGAACTACACGGTGATATCAGCATCATGCAACCCGTAGATGCGCTGCTTACTTCGTTCGCCGAACAAAGCAGGATGAAGTTACCGGGCCGCAATTACAAACCCTGCTATCGCATCGTTAAATAATCCCGCATACCTAGCGCTCCGGCGCCAGGTATTGTTTGTTAAAACACTATGACGCAAGTGCATTGGTTAGACCCAAATAGCCTCCAATTTCCACCGGTTTCTCTGGCATTGGAAGATCCCAATGGCCTGCTGGCCGTTGGCGGTGACCTCTCACCCCAACGCATTCTTGCCGCCTACCGAAAAGGCATCTTTCCATGGTTCAATCCCGGCGACCCGATTTTATGGTGGAGTCCAAATCCGCGGACTGTGATTTATCCGAACCATCTGCACATTTCCCGCAGTCTGCGCAAAGTTCTTCGCAAAGGCATTTACCAAGTCACCTTTGACCAAGCCTTTGGAAAAGTCATGCGTCACTGTGCAGCGCCCCGAGCTTATGCAGACGGAACCTGGATCAGCGAACCTATGATTGCAGCCTATACCGAACTTCATCGGATGGGGCTCGCTCATTCTGTTGAAGTGTGGCTGCCACAACCCGGGCAAGCGCCGCAGCTGGTGGGTGGGTTATATGGTATTGCTATGGGACGGGTGTTCTTCGGCGAATCCATGTTCAGCCAAGCGGACAATGCCTCCAAAGTCGGGTTCGCGCATCTGGTGCACCATCTGCACGACTGGGGCTTTGAAATCATCGACTGCCAGGTAGCCAATGATCACCTGTTTAGCCTGGGTGCCAGGGAAATTGCGCGCGAGACTTTTCAAAAAAGTTTGCTGGATTTAACCGACCATCCCCCTAATGGGCCAGATGGCAATGATTGGAGCACGATAAAACCCGCATGGGGCGACACCTGATATCTCATTAGCTTTAAGCGAACTTTTGTTCAAGGCGCCACTCCATGGACATAATAGATTGATCAGACTCGCCAGACTCAATCCGATAATACGGCGAGATAGACCGCTTGTGATCAAACCACTGGCTACAGCCGCCTGCGATAGATAAGCTATAAATTAATCGTGCCGACAATGATTGCCACCAGCTCAGGTATCAGGAGACAGATGTGACCGATCTCTCGACCCTAAAACTGTTCACAACCCAGCCTCATCCTTGTTCCTACCTGGATGGTCAGGAAGCGACCACCCTGTTCGTTGATCCGGATGCGGCGATGGACGTCACCTTATACAGCCAATTATCTCAATTGGGGTTCCGGCGTAGCGGCAGCCATTTGTATCGCCCGCAATGCGCGCTGTGTCAGGCATGTATTTCTTGCCGAATTCCCGTCAACCTGTTTCACCCTAACCGCAGCCAACGCCGTTGTTGGCAGCGCAACCAGGATCTGACGGTCGCGGTAGTCTCCAACATCAATACCGATGAGCATTACAACCTTTATGCCGATTACATTATCAGGCGTCATAGCGATGGCGACATGTTTCCCCCTTCCCAGTCGCAGTATGAGGCTTTTTTGACCAGCGAATGGGGCGTAACGCAGTACCTTGAGTTTCGCGAGGGGGAAAAATTAATCGGTGTATCTGTCTGCGACCGCTTGGACGATGGCCTTTCCGCGGTTTACACCTTTTATGATCCTGATGAAACGCGGCGCAGCTTGGGCGTTTATGCCATTTTGGCGCAAATCGATAAGGCGCGTTCGCTGGGCCTATCGAATCTCTACCTGGGTTATTGGATTAAACAGTGCGAAAAAATGCGCTACAAAATCCAGTATCGCCCCCTGGAACTTCTGATAAACCGTCGGTGGATGCGCTTAAATTAGTGCAAAACCGACTAAACCCTTCTTTTGTCCCGCTTTTCACTTGGCGCAACCGGGTATTTCAGGCACAATTCGCACCTATTTTTACCCCCATCCGCTAGGACACCGAGGACACTGCCGCATGGCAAAAGAAGACAATATTGAATTTGAAGGCGAAGTAATCGATACACTGCCCAACACAACCTTCCGGGTCAAACTGGAAAATGGCCACGTAGTTACCGCCCACATCTCCGGCAAAATGCGCAAAAACTATATTCGCATCCTGACCGGGGATAAAGTCAAAGTCGAGATGACCCCTTACGACCTCAGCAAAGGTCGGATCACCTACCGCGCCCGCTAATCTATCCGGGGCTTTGAATTCCCTTATTCCATAAACAACAAAAGCCGCTAAGCGGCTTTTGTTGTTACAGGCATCGAGTCCGTGGAAGTGACAATCAGGCTGGTTGAAGCTCCTGCTTGGTCTTGATATCCAATACCAATTGATCCTTGTAGGGATCAAGCTCTACCTCTACTACACCCCCACCGCTGGATAAAGAACCGAACAATATCTCTTCCGCGAGCGGCTTCTTGAGTTTTTCCTGAATCAAACGGGCCATCGGACGAGCCCCCATTTTTTCATCGTAACCATGAACAGCCAACCACTCACGCGCATCCTCGGAAATCTCCAGGGTGACATGCTTGTCGTCCAGCTGGGTTTGCAACTCCATCAGGAATTTATCCACAACTGTTTTAATGACCCCAATAGTCAACGGCGCAAACTGCACAATGGCGTCGAGACGGTTACGGAATTCCGGTGTAAACATCTTTTTAATCGCTTCCATACCATCGGTGGTGTGATCCTGATGCGTGAAACCGATGGACGGACGACTCATAATTTCCGCTCCGGCATTGGTCGTCATGATCAGGATGACATTGCGAAAATCTGCCTTGCGACCATTGTTGTCCGTCAACGTCCCATGATCCATCACTTGCAAAAGCAGGTTAAAGACTTCCGGGTGCGCCTTCTCAATTTCATCCAACAACACAACGCAATGCGGTTGCTTGGTCACGGCGTCAGTCAACAATCCACCTTGATCAAAACCAACGTAGCCCGGTGGAGCACCGATTAAACGTGACACCGTATGGCGCTCCATGTACTCGGACATGTCAAACCGCAACAGCTCAAGCCCCATGCATTTAGCCAACTGGCGACAAACCTCTGTCTTACCTACACCGGTAGGGCCGGCAAACAAGAAGGAACCTATCGGTTTTTCAACCGAGTTCAATCCTGCACGCGACAACTTGATCGCCGTGGCCAATGTATCAATCGCCTCGTTTTGACCAAAGACAGTCATCTTCAGATTTTCATCCAGCTTACGGAGCAATTCTTTATCTGAAGAAGACACACTCTTCGGCGGAATCCGCGCGATCTTGGCCACTACATTTTCCACATCGGCAACGCCGATGGTTTTCTTCCGTTTACTTGGCGGCAGCAACTGTTGATACGCGCCCGCTTCATCAATGACATCGATCGCTTTATCCGGCAAAAAACGATCATTAATGTAACGCTCAGCCAACTCTGCCGCTGCACGCAATGCAGGATCGGTGTAGCGCAAATTGTGATGTTTCTCAAAACGGCTCTTGAGCCCTTTCAAAATTTGATAAGTCTCGTCCACAGACGGCTCATTAACATCAACTTTTTGGAAGCGACGCGACAAGGCGCGATCCTTATCAAAGATACCGCGATATTCCTGATAGGTGGTCGAACCCATACACCGGATTTCGCCGGAAGACAGCAGCGGTTTCAGCAAATTGGATGCATCCATCACGCCTCCGGATGCTGCACCAGCTCCGATGATCGTATGAATTTCGTCGATAAACAGGATCGAATTCTTTTGTTTTTTGAGCTCCGTCAATAAACCTTTGAAACGCTTCTCAAAGTCACCACGGTACTTGGTTCCCGCCAATAACGCACCCATGTCGAGCGAATACACAACACTGTTAACCAGCGGTTCTGGAACATCGCCATCCACAATACGCTTGGCTAAACCTTCAGCGATTGCCGTTTTACCTACACCGGATTCACCCACTAATAATGGGTTGTTTTTCCTGCGACGTGAAAGAATCTGGCAAACGCGTTCGACCTCAAACTCGCGCCCGACCAAGGGATCAACTCGCCCTTGCATGGCTAGCTCATTGAGGTTGGCTGCGAAACTTTCCAGCGGGCTTTGCGAAGCGGAATCACCACCAATCGCATCTTCATCTTGCTGTTCATGAGAATGGCCGGCGTCGTTGCCGTGCTCCGAATGGCCGGCCACTTTATGAATACCATGGGTGATGTAATTAACCACATCAATGCGCGCGATATTTTGCTGCTTGAGATAGTAAACCGCCTGGCTTTCCTGCTCACTAAAGATTGCCACCAGTACGTTAGCCCCAGTAACTTCTTGTTTACCGGACGATTGCACATGGAATACAGCGCGTTGCAAAACGCGTTGAAAGCCTAGCGTCGGCTGGGTTTCACGTTCGGTATCATTTTCGGGAATAAGCGGCGTCGTAGAGTCAACAAATTCAATCAACTCTTTACGCAAACTTGTCAGATCCGCACCACAGGCGCGCAGCACACTTGCTGCAGAATCGTTATCAATCAACGCTAGCAATAAATGTTCAACGGTCATGAACTCATGGCGCTTGGAGCGAGCACCTTTAAAGGCGAGATTCAAGGTTACTTCTAAATCTTTGCTTAACATCGCATTCAACCTCTGGAAGCTAGCAACTTGGACGCAGCACACAGAAACTTGCTGCAACAGGATTACCGCTCTTCATCTTCCACTGCTTCTACTTCACACAGTAGCGGATGCTGGTGCTCCCTGGCGTACTGATTAACCTGAGCGGCTTTTGTTTCCGCTATATCACGAGTATAGACGCCACAAACAGCTTTGCCGTGAATATGTACAGTTAACATCACTCGGGTTGCTTTCTCGCGTGACATTGCGAAAAATAGCTCAAGTATTTCCACCACAAAGTCCATCGGTGTGTAGTCATCATTCAGCATCAACACCTTGTACATTGGCGGACGCTTGAGCTTTGGCTTCGCCTCTAGGACCGCAAGATTCCCATCGAATTCATTGCTGTCGGAATCTTCGTCTTTACTTAAGGTTAGCTGAAGGTAGTCTGGATTTCTCATAGTGAATCAACAGAAATTGAAAGTGTTCTAGCGGTTAAGCGCCATTCTAACCCAATGGTATACCGCTCACACTAACGGGGCTATATACGGGCGAAGACTTGACTTTGGTTCAATTGTTGGATAAAACACATGGTCGCCGCTCAAATAATCATCATTTTGCACGGCATTATTCCAAAACGTTTAACCAACACCCAAAAAACACGCCAAGGGTTTTATAAAACTCGCTCGGTATCGCCATCCAGCAGTAAAGATATTGAACAGTTTTTCCTTGGAAAATAATAACGATAAGGTGCAGGGGTTATTAAAACTCTTGTGCCGGGGCAGAAGGATTTAATCATGCCTACAGGTACAGTCAAGTGGTTCAATAATGCAAAGGGTTATGGCTTTATCCTCTCTGACGAGGGGGGCGAAGACCTTTTTGCGCATTACTCAGCCATCCAGATGGACGGCTATAAAACATTAAAAGCCGGTCAGGTAGTTTCCTTTGAGATCACCAAGGGCGATAAAGGCCTACATGCTGTCAACATCACAGCGGTAGTCACCGAATCCAAGGCTGCAAAAGCTGCCCTTGCGTAAATAACATCAAGGACTTATTGCTTGTCGCTTAATAATTTCTGCCGCCTGAATCTGTTTATAACCCTGGGCTATAAAGGTATTGGATCTTTCCAACCATTATCTTGGTAGTTTGGGAGATTGATACAGATTTCAATACCGAACCAGTGTTAAGACAAAAAAATATTTTGACGGCTTGAAGTCTGGTAAAGGTCTGGAGAAAAAGAAACCCCGGCATTAGCCGGGGTTTCTTTATAAGAGCAGAGCAATCAATTCCAATTAACCCAGCGAAGCCAACGCCTCGTTAAAGGTGTGACTGGGACGCATGGCTTTGGATGTTAAGTTGCTATCAGGGCGATAATAGCCACCAATATCAACGGGTTTGCCTGCGGCGGCAATCAGTTCACCAACAATCTCCTGTTCGTTATCTGCCAACGCTTTAGCCAGACCGGCAAAACGTGCTTTCAAGTCGGAATCTTCATTTTGCTCAGCAAGAGCCTGGGCCCAGTAAAGCGCCAGATAGAAATGGCTGCCGCGATTATCCAGTTCTCCCGGCGCACGACCTGGAGACTTGTTGTTATCCAGAAATTTACCGTTCGCCTGATCCAGTGTTTTAGCAAATACCTTGGCTTTGGTGTTATTGGTAGTAGTCCCCAAATGGTCAAGCGATTCAGCCAGCGCCAGAAACTCACCCAATGAATCCCAACGCAAATGGCCTTCCTCAACAAACTGCTGCACGTGCTTCGGTGCTGAGCCGCCTGCGCCGGTTTCAAACAGACCACCACCATTCATCAAGGGTACGATGGACAGCATCTTGGCACTCGTGCCCAGCTCCATGATAGGGAACAAGTCGGTCAAGTAGTCACGCAATACGTTGCCGGTCACGGAAATGGTGTCTTTGCCCTGGCGAATCCGATCAAGGGAAAATTGGGTAGCCTCTACCGGTGACATGATGTGAATCTCCAGACCACTGGTGTCGTGGTCTCTGAGGTAAGTTTTCACTTTTTCAATCAACAAGGCATCATGAGACCGTGCAGCATCGAGCCAGAAAACCGCAGGGGTATTGGAAGCGCGCGCGCGATTGACGGCCAACTTTACCCAATCCTGAATCGGTGCATCTTTTACCTGACACATACGCCAGATATCGCCAGCTTCAACGATTTGCTCCAGCAGCAATTTACCTGTCGCATCTACCACGCGCACAGTACCGTTAGTCGGGATTTCAAAAGTCTTATCGTGAGAGCCGTATTCTTCTGCTTTTTGCGCCATCAAACCTACGTTTGGTACGCTGCCCATAGTGGCCGGATTAAACGCACCGTGTTGTTTGCAATCCTCAATCACCGTCTGATATACGCCGGCATAACAACGATCTGGAATAACTGCCTTGGTGTCCTGAAGTTTGCCGTCGGTATTCCACATCTTACCGGAGTCACGAATCATGGCCGGCATGGATGCATCGACAATGACGTCACTGGGAACGTGAAGGTTGGTAATACCCTTATCAGAATTTACCATCGCCAATGATGGACGCTGGGCATAAACGGCTTTGATATCTGCTTCAATTTCAGCCTGCTTTTCAGCTGGCAAATTCTTAATCTTGGCGTAGAGGTCGCCAATACCGTTATTAAAATCAATACCAAGGGATTTCAATGTATCCGCGTGCCTGCTCAGCACATCCTGATAAAAAACAGAAACCACATGCCCAAAGATAATTGGGTCTGACACTTTCATCATGGTGGCTTTCAAGTGCAACGAAAATAAAACGCCTTTTTGTTTGGCATCGTCAATTTCCTGCGCAATAAAATCGCGCAACGCTTTCTTGCTCATTACCGACGCATCGATAATTTCGCCTTTGATAACAGCAGTTTTTTCTTTCAAGACCTGAGAGCTGCCATCAGCACCAAGCAATTCAATTCGGACGCTGCCAGATTCTGCTATTAATGCGGATTTTTCGCTGCCATAGAAGTCACCGCCGCTCATATGGGCAACGTGAGATTTTGAGTCAGCGGCCCATACACCCATTTTGTGCGGGTTTTTGCGTGCATAATTTTTTACTGACAATGGTGCCCGACGGTCAGAGTTACCTTCGCGTAACACAGGATTTACCGCACTTCCCTTAATCTTGTCGTAACGCACCTTCACATCTTTTTCTGTATCGTTTTTGGGTTCCTCCGGATAATCCGGCAGTTTGTACCCTTTGCCTTGCAGCTCTTTAACGGCCGCTTTCAATTGCGGAATAGAAGCACTGATGTTTGGTAGCTTGATGATGTTGGCTTCCGGCTTATTAGCCAATTCACCCAACTCCGCCAAGTGATCTCCGATACGCTGCTCTTCAGTAAGGTATTCAGGGAAGCTGGCAATAATACGGCCAGAAAGGGAAATATCACGGGTTTCAACCTGGATGCCGGCAGACTGGGTAAAGGCTTTGACAATCGGGAGTAAGGAATAGGTTGCTAAGGCTGGGGCTTCGTCGGTTTCGGTATAGATAATCTTTGAATCAGTCATTTTTTACGTTAACTCCGTTAGTCATGCTGTCGAGCAAATATAAAGCGCGCCACGCCAACGAACCCGCCGACAGGCACCCTTGCGTAGGGAGAGAAGAGGGAAACTCCGAGCCAGGGCTCCGAGTGGGACAACGGCTATGCTGAAAACCGCTCAGAAAGAAGCCGGTCCGATAAATCGCGCGCAGTATAACAGTGATGTAAACTTTTCGCATTCGCGAACCTTGGCAGCTTGCTTTTTAACCATTCGATAAACATTCTTATATGGCAAAACTGATTTTATTTAACAAACCGTTCGGCGTGTTATCGCAATTCAGCGACACGGAAAATCGCCCCACTTTGGCGCAGTACATCAAGCTTCCCGGCGTTTATCCGGCCGGCCGGCTGGATCATGACTCAGAGGGTTTATTGCTGCTCACGGATGATGGGCAATTGCAGCACCAGATTTCGCACCCGATGCATAAATTACCCAAAACCTATTGGGTCCAGGTTGAAGGAGCACCCAGCAGTTATGCGTTGACACAATTGCGTCAAGGTGTCGCGCTGAATGATGGCATTACCCTGCCTGCGCAGGTGAGACTCATACCGGCGCCAAAACTCTGGGCACGTGAGACGCCGATTCGCGAACGCAAACATATTCCCACCCAATGGATAGAGATCGTGATCAGCGAGGGGCGCAATCGCCAGGTGCGCCGTATGACAGCAGCCGTGGGGCATCCCACCTTGCGTCTGGTGCGGATAAAGATCGGCAACTGGAATATTGAGAATATAGAACCGGGTAAATACATCACCGAAACAGTGCATACACCTGAAGTACCAGCACGAACTTCAACCCGCCCATCAATTCGGAATAGAGGCAACAAAGTGCCAGCTAAAAAGCGGGAAAATTCTGCGGGAGGAGCACCAAAAGCACCACACACAAAGCGAACGGATAACACCAACAAAGCCAATGCCGCGAAAGCCAAAGCTCCGCCTAAAACCGTCATCATTCATAAACCGAAGCGCTCACCCGAGGAAAAATAATCACATCATGCACGCGTGGCACAGCATTAAAATTCAACCAAATACTTTAAGCTTCCTCAAAAAGCACAGTAAGCACAGGAAGACAGTATTTGGTAGGATGAGCAGCCGTTAGAACTGATGAATATGGGAAGAAACACATGAATTGGGCCCCGCATGTCACTGTTGCCACCATCGTCGAGCGCGATGGCCGATTCCTGCTGGTATACGAAGAAGCCGATGGCAAACAGGTGTACAACCAGCCTGCTGGCCACCTCGACCCTAATGAAACCTTGCAGGAAGCGGCTATTCGGGAAACCCTTGAGGAAACGGCCTGGCATGTGACATTGACCGGTGTGGTGGGCGTCAACCTTTACGAAGCGCCGAGCAACGGCGTGACTTATCTGCGTACTACATTCATTGCAGAGGCACTTAATCAGGATACCGAACGTTCATTGGATACCGGTATTATCGAAGCCGTGTGGCTGACCTATGAGGAAATTCTGGAGCGTCGTGCCCAACTACGAAGCCCCATGACATTGCAAATCATTGATGAATATCGTGCAGGACGCCGCTTTCCGATGGATGTGATTGGGGCGTGATCGAATAGTCAAGCCAATTAATCCGTGCCACCAGCCCACTGGATGGGTAAAATACGCGACCGTTAAATTCCCTTCTGTAGTGAGCTATGTCTATTTCAACCTCGTCTTCCCATCCATTGGTTATTGTCGGCATGTCCGGCGGTGTGGACTCTTCGGTCTCGGCGTTGCTGCTTCAGCAACAGGGTTACCGGGTGGAAGGGCTATTCATGAAGAACTGGGATGAGGATGACGGTACCGAATACTGCACCGCCAAAGCTGATTTAGCCGATGCACAGCGGGTATGTGAAAAACTGGGAATTACCCTGCACACGGCCAATTTCGCCGCCGAGTATTGGGACAATGTGTTTGAGCATTTCCTGGCGGAATATAAAGCGGGACGCACGCCTAACCCTGACATCCTGTGCAACCGTGAGATCAAGTTCAAGGTATTCCTGGAGTACGCGCAGATGCTTGGCGGCGAGCTGATTGCCACCGGGCACTACACCCGCCGCGCGGATCGCGATGGGCATACCTATTTATTGAAAGGCCTGGACCCCAACAAGGATCAGAGCTACTTCCTGCACGCCGTGGGCGAGGCCGAGTTTTCCCGGTCACTGTTTCCAGTGGGCGAGTTGGAAAAGCCGGACGTTCGCCGTCTTGCCGAGCAACATGGGTTGGTAACTCACGACAAAAAAGACAGCACCGGCATCTGTTTTATTGGTGAACGCCGCTTCAAGGATTTCCTGCAACAGTATTTACCCGCCCAACCGGGCACCATCGAAACACCGGAAGGTGTGGTGATTGGCGAGCACAGCGGCTTGATGTATCACACCATCGGCCAACGGCAAGGGTTGGGCATCGGTGGCGTTAAAGGAGCCAGTGAAGCGCCCTGGTTTGTGGTGGGCAAAGATCTGGTACGTAATGTCCTGCTGGTTGCCCAAGGCACAGATCATCCCCTGTTATTCAATAACCGACTGATCGCGCAGCAAGCCCATTGGATTAATGGCGCACCGCCCTCACATCAGTTTCGCTGTACCGCAAAAGTACGCTACCGTCAGGCAGATCAGGATTGCCTGGTAACGGTGGAGCAAGACGGCAAGCTAACGGTGGTGTTCGATGAAGCGCAGCGCGCAATTACACCGGGCCAATCTGCCGTTTTTTATCTGGGTGATGTATGCCTGGGCGGTGCAGTCATTGAAGCTACCGATAACGTTCAGTGGTAAAGGCGGAAACCATCCTCGTGAGTAAAAATTGGAATGACCTCAGTATCGCCCTCGCCGGTTTGTTTCAGGCGACGGGGCTCGTCGAGCAGTTGGCAAAGACGGGTTATGTACCCACCGACAGCTATAAAAGCAGTATTGAAAGCCTGTTTGAGCTTAACCCGGCCGATACGCTTGCGGTTTACGGGGGCAATATTGCCAATCTGCATTTCGGGCTGACGATCCTGCGCGATGTGCTACAACACGCGAGCATCGGCCAACAAAAACAGCATGCACACGCCGATGCTTTGCGCTATAGCCTGGGTATATTGCATTTGCAGAAAAAACTCAGCGGACGTAAGGATATGCTCGGTGTTGTGGGCAGCCGTTTGAAACAAGCAGCCCAGCAAGCGGAACATTTTTCTACTACCCACGAAAATGTGATCGCTAATATCGGCGGACTCTATACCGAAACCATCAGCACCTTCCGGTTCCGCATTCAGGTAACCGGTGACTACAATTACCTGCAACAACAACGCATTGCCCACCAGGTGCGCGCCCTGCTTTTGGCCGGTATTCGCGCCGCAACCCTCTGGCGACAATTGGGTGGGAACCGCTGGCAACTGCTGCTACACCGCAAGAAAATTGCCGAAGCGGCAGATAAGCTCCTGCGCTCAATTCCGCTGCACTAGCTACAACTGAGGACACAAACCTCTGAAAAAAGCCCGGTTTTTGGGTATCATGGCGGCCTTTTAACCTGATCGCAGAAAGAGACCTCCGCCCATGGAAACCGCATTTGCCACCCTCTCCCCGCTTAACGCCGTGTCCCCCGTTGATGGCCGCTACGGCAGTAAAACTGTCGCATTGCGCGGTATCTTCAGTGAATTCGGTCTGATCCGCTGCCGGGTTGAGGTGGAAGTGCGCTGGCTGCAACAACTGAGCCGCCACGCTGGTATTCCCGAAGTGCCGACATTCAGCGACGCCACCAACGCGCAACTGGATGCCATCATTGCCAACTTCGACGAACAGCAGGCCCAGAGCATCAAGGACATCGAGCGCACCACCAACCACGACGTCAAGGCGGTGGAATATTTTCTGAAGAAGCAATTTGTCGGTAATAAAGAGCTGGAAGCCGTGCTGGAGTTTGTGCACTTTGCCTGCACCAGTGAAGACATCAACAACCTGTCCCATGCCTTGATGTTAAAAGCCGGCCGCGAGGTTTTTGTTAAGGATGCACAAGCGATTGTTGATGCAATCGTCAAACT
Organism: Cellvibrio sp. PSBB006; assembly: GCF_002162135.1. Taxonomy (NCBI): domain Bacteria; kingdom Pseudomonadati; phylum Pseudomonadota; class Gammaproteobacteria; order Cellvibrionales; family Cellvibrionaceae; genus Cellvibrio; species Cellvibrio sp. PSBB006. The sequence continues at coordinate 1,809,917 of NZ_CP021382.1, forward strand.
CGCTCACGACTATGCGGCTGACCCTATGCTCTCCCGCACCCATGGCCAAACGGCATCCCCCACGACGGTCGGAAAAGAAATGGCAAACGTCGCCGCGCGCCTGCGTCGCCAGTTAGCCCAGCTTGAAAACGTGGAATTGCTCGGCAAGATCAACGGTGCGGTAGGTAATTACAATGCACATTTATCTGCTTACCCGGATGTCGATTGGCAAACCAATGCCAAGCTGTTTGTGGAAAGTCTGGGATTGACCTGGAACCCCTACACCACACAAATTGAACCCCACGATTACATCGCCGAATTGTTCGACGGCATCGTGCGTTTCAATACGATTCTGATTGATTTTGATCGCGACATCTGGGGCTACATTTCCCTCGGTTACTTCAAACAAAAAACCGTTGCCGGTGAAGTTGGTTCTTCTACCATGCCGCACAAAGTGAATCCGATTGATTTCGAAAACTCGGAAGGTAACCTCGGCATCGCCAACGCGATTTTCACACACCTCGCGCAGAAATTACCGATTTCCCGTTGGCAGCGCGACCTTACCGACTCCACCGTTTTACGCAACATGGGTGTCGGTTTTGGCTATGGCATGATCGCTTATGGTTCGACATTAAAAGGGATCGGCAAACTGGAAATCAATCGCGCACGTCTCGCGGAAGATTTGAACAACAGCTGGGAAGTCCTCGCCGAACCGATTCAAACCATTATGCGTCGTTACAATGTCGAAGAGCCCTACGAGAAATTAAAAGCGCTGACGCGCGGCCAGGCGATTACCCGCGAGGTATTGGCAAATTTTGTGGAAACACTGAATATTCCGGAAGAGGCAAAACAAGCGATCCGCGAACTGACACCGGCGAATTATATCGGCAACGCCGTTGAGCAAGCGAAGGCTATTTGATCTGAGCAGCAGCAACGAAAGCGTGATACACGGTACCGCTTTCGTTGCTGGCATTTAATACTGGCCTCAATTAATCTCGTAAAAAACTACGCACCAGACGCCATCTGTCTCATTATCTTTCCCTGCAAACTTATTCCCCTGATGAAATATCTTCATCATCAACGTTTATTGTATGTTGTTGCCGTAACGCTTTTAATTGCTGGCGGCGCTGCTGAAAAAAATAACTCAACTGATGCTGGCACTCGCCAGCCAGCACCGCGCCCTGATAATTCACCCGATGATTAAACCAGACACTGTCCAGCAGCCTGGATTGACTTTGAATAGCACCGGCTTTGGGCTCTGTCGTGCCATAGACTAACCGTTCAACACGCGCATGAACCAATGCACCAACGCACATGGTGCAGGGTTCAAGCGTGACGTAAAGCGTGCAACCCGGCAGGCGATAGTTGTTGAGCGCCTGTGCTGCCATCCGAATCGCAACAACTTCGGCATGCGCGGTTGGATCGTGGCTGCTGATGGGTTGGTTCCAACCTTCTCCGATGATCTGGTTATCTTTTACGATGACCGCGCCTACAGGCACCTCGCCTGCCATCTCACCTTTAGCGGCAAGATCTATGGCATAGCGCATCCAGAATTCATCCTGTTTTGCCTGTTCGCTTACAAGATCAGTCATGTTTATTCTGCACCGGCAACTCCAACTCACATTCCAGTGCTTTGATTAACTGGAAGCGCGGCAGGGTTTCACCGGCAATCGTGACGGTTTCCGTGAACATACTCAGGGGACGCACCCACCAGGAATAATCCCCGTAAAGGCAGCGATAGACGACAAACTGATCCAGAGTCTCACTGTGAGTGGCGATCTGAAAAACCTGATACTCCTTACCTTTGTAATGGCGATAGATACCGGTTTGCACTTGCATGGGAATGATCCTGCGAAAAAAATGGCGTTGCCATTTTAATCTGCTTGGGATGAAAGTTGAAATCGCGCAGCCAGAAAATAAAAAAGCTCGATCAATAAGATCGAGCAAGGGGACGACTATACAACTCATTAATGGCCAACCGCGCTGGCCATCTGACACATCACAATCGGGTAATGCGGAACCAATTCAGATTCCAGCCACCCTGCTGGGCGTAGATACCGATACTGACCGTACCCGCCGACAACTGAACATCATGGGAAACCGTGGTCCAGTTTTGCCAGCCGCCAGTGGCCGGAACCGGAACCTGGCCTAATTGAATTTGCCCGCCATTCAAATCCAGAGACAACAATGAACCGCTGACACTGGCCACGCGATATTCCACGCGGTAGGTACCGGATGTGGGAATACTCACATTGGCATAGGCCAACCAATCATTGGCATCGATCCAGCCGATATTCTGGCCACCGCCAGTATCTGTCGTTGACTCCAATTGAACGCCACTCATGTTCGAATATGCTTCCGCCTGAATAAGTTGGGTAAAGCCTGCGCTTGAAGAGCTGGAACTTGATGAACCGCCAATCACACCATAGGGCGGCGAGAGCGTTGCGCAGGTATTAATACCCACACAATCCGCATTATTCTGCCAGCCCCAACCCGTGGTGATATGTGTACAAATGGGATATATGGTGCCCCACCAATTACATTGCTGCCCGCTCACACTGGAGCTTGATGAACTGCTGAAACTGGAGCTGGAAGAAGAACCGCCGCCCTGCCCGATCTCGTTATCAATGGCAGACAGCAAGCTGTTAGCGCCAGTAGCGTCTTGCGACATCTCCCAAATCATCACGCCCGAACCTTCTTGCAGTGCTAGTTGGGTTTTACTACGAATGGTGGGAATACCGTTGTAAGTGATGTAACTGCAACCCGCACACACACTGCCAATAACATCATTTTGCGCCGCCGATGCACCAAACTGACTGACAATTTGCGCAAAACTGTAATCAGCTGCGTAACTGCCAAAGCCATAACCATAAAAAGGCACACCCAGTACCAGTTTGTCTTTGCTTAACCCACGCGCTTTCCAGGTGTTGATATGGGAAACCGCCTGGCTGTAAGAGGAATGTTCAATACCCGGTGTTCCCCAACTCGGACCTATGGCGTCGTAGGACATGATGTTCACGAAATCAAAATAGGGTAACGAAGACGTTGGCACCATACCGCCAACATAAGACGCCGTTGCCGAGGTTAACAATTTGCCAGCGGGCAAACCATTGCGGAGCGCCTGGATAAACGGCGTGTAATTACCGGCATTATCAATGTTGGTCAGCAGTGCTCCTTCAATATCGACGTCCAGACCATCCAGATTAAAATAATTCACGAATTGCAGCAGATTATTGACGACGGTTGTTCTGTTAGCGGGTTGCAGCAGCGTTGCCCAATTGCCGGAACAGCTCGGAATAACACCGCCCGCCACGGATACTAATACTTTTACACCAGCCTGATGAGCTTTTTGCACCACATAGGTCAACTCAGAACCCGCAGCGTTACCGCCGAAAGCGCCCGCCATACACACGGGATCACCACCACTCATAACTGTACCGCTGGCATTGGGATTCAGAAATGAAATATTGATGTGCGTTAACTTACTGAGATCGATGCTGTCGACCACCGCTGTCATATTTTTGTAAGAAGGAATATAACCAACCACTTTGGTCTGCGCATTGGCTATCTGGGCAAAAGCGCCAAAGGCAAATGCGCCTAACACACCATAGACCAGCGATTTTGAACGCGGGTTTAACCGATTTTTCTGCCGAAAAAAATTCATAGGATTATCTCCAACCTATTATTGTTAACATAACTGCCTGTCTGGTTTGCACTGTTACCTGCGTGCAACAGAAAGCTAACACTCGCAAAAACGTGGTGCAACAACGCGCTGGTATCCGTACCCTTACTACTAAAAGTCGAACGACTTACCAGCGCAACACTCGACAAGCGGTTAATTCGCCAGCTCAGCGGCCAGGTTATTAATGAATAAAACCAGAGTCCCACTTTTTTCAATCAAAGCGCGACTGTTTTTCCGAAAATAACACCGTGAAAAAACACATCCAACACATGCAATAAAAAAACAAAATATCGACTGATTCACACTTTTAAATCAGGATGATCTTTGATTTTTACTATTTATACTTTGATGAAAACGTTTCGCTTAAACAGTAAAACGCTGATAAACCAGAATAATATGACGTGGATTATTGCGAACAGCAAAGAGGCGTTCCTGGCATCCATCGATTGATTTAGCATAACGAAGAATGATTGATATAGATTTCCTGAAGCACCGAGGGGGACAAGGTAATAAACTTTCACCCATAAGATGGATAACACATAAATAAATAATGGATTACTACCATAAATTATCAGCGGTTTTGCCAACGTATGATGGCCCCGGACATCAACGAACCAGATAAAGAGCGCCAAAACCAGCGCAAAATAACCGGCGGTATAAATAACAAACGAACTGGTCCAGAGAGACTTATTGATGGGCATAACCAAATTCCAAAGCAAACCCACGACCAGTGCGATCCCGCCAGTTACACATAAATTTTTCAACACGCGAGATGTAGGCTGCTGCGTGATCATACGCGCGATCTCAAACCCGATTAACACATTGACTAGCGCAGGTAAGGTACTGAGCAAACCTTCCGGGTCAAAGGCCAGGGATTTACCGCGCCAAAGATGATCCGCCCCCAGGATATGCAGATCAAACTGTCTCACGAGGTTGGCTTCCAGACTGTAGGCTTGATCCGCGCCATATAACCAGAGCATCAACCAATATCCCAAAAGAATGATAAGGCTGATGGCGATGATGCCAGGACGCCTGAAATTCAGAACAACAACAGCTGCCAGAAGATAAGCTAGTGCAATGCGCTGCAAAACACCCAGTACGCGCAACTGTTCCAGGGGTTCATTAAAAGGGAAAGCATTAAGTAACAATCCCAAACTGAAAATGACGACAAACCGGCGCATAATCCGCAATCCCAATGCGTTGGACCAGGAAAATTCCGATTTGCGGAACGAAAAAAACATCGCCGCACCGACAATAAATAAAAAGAAGGGAAATACCAGATCCGTTGGTGTGCAGCCGTGCCAATCCGCGTGTTGGAATGGCGCGTATATATCACTCCATGAGCCGGGCGTATTAACAAGAATCATCAATGCAATCGTTAATCCCCGAAGCGCATCGAGAGCCTGGTAACGTTGTTGATCTGACACAATGGACATAAAGGGCCTTATTCTCAAAATTTACACAAATTTCGCTGCACAATGTTTGGCAATAAAGTCACCATGCCTGGGCATGGCTTGGGCAGAATGATCAATAACGGATTTTATTTCTTTCATTAATCGATCAAATTCAATCTCGTTGATGTCATCGACCATCGGATGGTAACGCTGTGCGCGAATGCCTTGTCCATGCATAACAGCAATCAAACTGATTTCATCAAATAATTCATTGTTATCGCGAAAGAGTCTACCGCTGGATTTGTACAACTCAATTTTATCCGCAAGGTTCTGCGGAATATCCATATGACGGCAATAGTTCCAGAATGCCGAGTCGCTGCGATCGGTTGCTTTATAGTGAAGAATGATAAAGTCCCTCACACCGATAAACTCTGAACACATTATCTGGTTATATTTATCGATAACCGGTTGAACAAAATCTGCTGTAGGAAATAAAGCCAGCAGCTTCGCAATGCTTGACTGGATGAGATGGATGCTGGTGGATTCCAATGGCTCAAGAAACCCGCTGGATAAACCGATAGCCACACAATTCTTATTCCAGAATTTTTGGCGCATACCCGTTTTGAACTGAATAAATTTGGGCTCAGCCAAGGTATCGCCTTCAATGTTTTTCAACAATATATCTTTGGCTTCTTCATCCCTCATATATTTACTGGAATAAACATGTCCATTACCCGTTCGATGCTGCAACGGAATACGCCATTGCCAACCGGCAGTGTGTGCTGTTGCACGAGTGAATGAATCCGGTGGCCCGATGTTTTTACTGGGAACGGTGACGGCTCTGTCACATGGCAGGTAATGACTCCAATCAATAAAACCGGTGTTCAATGCCTGCTCGATGAGCAAGCCACGAAAGCCAGTGCAATCGATATAAAGATCTGCGCTGAGCTTTTCACCATTTTTTAAATTGACCGACTCAATGAAACCATCGTCAGGTCGAATAGCAACATCAACAATTTCACCTTCGATGCGCTCCACACCTTTCTTTTCTGAAAAGCTGCGCAGGTATTGTGCATATAATCCGGCATCAAAATGATACGCGTAAGCAATTTGCGATAACGGCGAGTTAGGCATATTGGCCGGCCGCATAAACTTTCCGTTTAACGCAGCTTGTACAGCAATGGAAAACTCGCCGATATCCCGGGACTTCCCCTCACGGTGATACTTCAACCAGTAGTGATAGAACGATAAGCTTCCCATAGGGGTTCCGTAGGAACCAAAGGGATGGATGTAGCGATTGCCCAGACTGCCCCAATTAACAAACTGAATACCTAACTTGAAAGTACCTTGGGTACTTCGCAAAAAATCATCTTCATCAATACCCAGCATTTGATTAAATTTCAGCACAACCGGAATGGTCGCCTCACCGACGCCCACCGTACCAATCTGATCGGATTCCACCAGGCGAATACGGCAGTGGGTTTTACTGAATACATTCGCTAAGGCGGCAGCTGTCATCCACCCTGCAGTTCCACCACCAACAATCAGAACATCGCTTATAGATTTACCTTCGGAAAGCTCTTCAGCCATAATATTTTCCGGGAGAATTAAATAACGTGAAGATTGCCGATCAGCGGTGTGCTGTACCACTGATCGGCAACGCCAGGCTAGAAGGTTGCCCTCAATGAAATAGCATACCGTGTGTCAGTCAGGAAGTTGGATTTCTCCGTTTTTACACCCGCCTGATTTAACTGCGTTGTGGTAGAAACCACTTCACCGGTAAGGTTTGCCGCTTCAATGCCTACTTTAAAATTCTCGTTAATGGCATACCAAATTGATGCATCCATAAAGCCGGTTGCATCGGCATAAATAGCCGAGAACGAGTTGGCATCACGTCGAGCCAACAGATATTCCGAGCGCCAGTTATAAGCAATGCGCGCAGAAATGTCGTTGTACTCATACATACCGACGATGTTAAAGGTTTCTTCGGATAGCCCCGGCAAACTCAAGCCGGTAAAGTTGCGGAACGAGTTACGGGTGTCGCCATAGGCAGACAGGTCGTTAGGCGCACCGAGGTCACCGCGTTCATCGTTCAAATCTTTCTGATCGATGTAGGTATAGTTCAGTTGTAACCCCAGACCACTCCAGGCACCGGGTAAAAAGTCATAAAATTGCTGGTAGGCAATCTCAAACCCTTTAACCTCTCCCTCACCTTCGTTTACCGGTCTGCGTACACTCATCTCCAATTCCAGACCTGAGTTCGGATTAACAATTGTCTCCTGGAAATTTTGCTCGCGAATCAAATCCTCGATTTCCTTATAGAAAAGACTCAGCGTTAATGAACCGACATCCGCAAAATACCATTCGCCGGTCAGATCAAATTGTGTCGCTTTCTCAGGTTCCAGTTCCGGATTTCCACGAAAACCTGCAACGCCAACACCTGTGACGCCCACTGGCTCATTACACCGGGTAACACCTGGCTCACTCCAGGTATCACATGCCCAGGAGGCGGTGGTTTTCGACAAGTCGTCGTATAACCATTGTTCGGTGAATGAACCGCGATAGGTCCCGGTGTTGCGCAGCTCACGCATCTGCGGAAAATATAAAGCTTTGGAGGCCGCAAAACGCATGATGAAATCATCCGTAATCCCGACGCTTACGTTCAAGCTGGGCAACACCGTTGAATAAGGTTCTGCACTATTGGTTTCGGCAAGTGACCCGGTATTATCGAAAAAGGTCGCCAGCTCAGGGTAAGTCGCCGCGTAAAAAGGATAGAAGTTTTCATTGGTCTCCGGCACCACTTCCAGAAAACGCGATGAGCCAGTTGCTTCAACTTCATAACGAACATAACGCATACCAATATTCGCTTTAACGGGCATGCTTAATTCTTCGTTGGCAAAATCAACCCGCAGGTAAGCTTCCTGACGCTCTTCACCGGTGATGGTCTTTTCATAAGGTAGATAGCCATCGGCATCCGTGTCGGGAATGCCGTCGCCATTAAAATCACGATTGCGGCGATTTACCCGATCAATATTGCTGATACCTTTACCGACGAGGTATTCATCATAGGCTACGACATCGAAGGTATTCTCCAAACGCGGAAATAAAAATGTCCGGTTATTACCCATCAAACCTTCGCCATCAAAAAAATCACTACCAAAGGTGTGCGCTTCATACAACTCTGGCCGATCTATCAACGCGGATTGCAATCCGGTCGCCGCCCAGGTCGCTGACACGCCACCCCAGTTGGCATAATCATCGTCGCGAATGGTCTGTTCACGCTCTGAGTAATACAGCCCGGCAGATGCCGATTTAAACCAGCCTTGGTCAATCGTATACTCTACATCCGCCGAGAAAGATTCGAGATCACCTTTTGCTGCAATTTCGGTGTCCATGATGGACGCCTGGTAATAGCGATCCGGTGCAGCGGGGTCGAGTGCAGTTGTGTCTTGCAGGAATTGAACTTTGGGAATATCGCCACTCACATCCAGATACATATGACTGTTTCTGAAGGCATTGCTGATGGTGTTGTTTACCACATCTGCCGTGGTATCGACACGCTGGGCATCCAGATCTATTTTGAGGTTATCCGTCGGGGTCAACGTCAAGTGAAAGCTCAGATCTTCAATAACATTGTCGACCTGGTGACTGCGCGAAGAAGCGATAAACGGATCATCAAAGGTCATACTGCCACTGACAAAATAACCGTTGCTGTCGAACACAGCATCGGATTGGATACCCGGCGTTGCCGTATCAAGATCCAGTAATTTTGCGCCGTTGACATTGGCATTGAAGCCTTGAATACCGGGAAATACCACGCGTTCGCGCCAGGTTTCCGAAGAGTCGGAACGAATAAATTCGGCTGTTGCCAACACAGTTTCCGAGGGATTTCGCCATTGCAATGATGTTGCCACACCGGTGCGATCACGCTCCGAATCCGATGTATTGATCTGCGCGCCGTGTGGCATGTACAGCGTTTCGCCCGGGCGATAAGTCATGCGATTGGTGCTGTCGGCAGGATCTATCCACACGAATTCGGTAGAGCCGTAGGCGGGAAATTCTGTCTGGGTCGCGCTGCGCTCATAAAAATTCTCAACCGCAACTCCATCGCCGTGGGCGGTAAACTCCGATTCGGATACACTGATTAAAAAGCCAAATTCACCAGCCCCAGTTTCCCAGGAATCACTGAACAAGCCCGAAAATGCCGGCGCAATATCATCCACCATATCGCCATAACTGCCCTTGGCGGTAAACGAGACAATACGTTCGTTCGAGTCAAACGGCTTACGGGTAATCAAATTAACGGTTCCCGAAATGCCACCAGCAATCAAATCAGCCGTTTGGTTCTTCACCACTTCCACAGAGCCTAATAACTCCGGCGGAATATCCTCAAAGTTCAACCCACCGCTGGTATTCGCACTGAAGGAATCGCGGCCGTTAAATTCACTTCTGACTTTGTCTAAACCACGGACAATAACCCCCCGCCCTTCCGCTGCAAAATGATTCGGGTCCGTCGAAGATGCAAATCGTTCTATGGTAACGCCCGGCACCCGTTGCAGTGCTTCCGTCACGCTCTTATCGGGTAATGCACCGATATCGGACGCGGTAATGACATCCTTGACCGTTGCCGCTTCCCGTTTAATGTCTTGTGCATTTTCGAGACTGGTTTTCATCCCGAGAACGACAATTTCTTCCAGACCTTCACCCTCATTCGCTACTTGCGAAAATGAAGGTGCACTTAATGCCATGACCGACATTGCCAGCAATGATTTTTTAAACCTCATGCCTTTCGTTGCCGCCCTATCTTGATTTTTGTGGTGCAACATATCCAACCCCTTTAACGACGCCTTAGTGGAATTGATAGAAGGAGATACACATTCCTCATACCGCCCCCAAATGCAACCAGGTAAAAGCGGAGCAAACGAGATGCTGAAATTGGAGATTTGAGGGTGTTTTTGAATCTATCACTGGCTTTTTGGGGGTTCTACAGGCATCCGAAAGTCGTACCTGGTCTTCCGAAAGTCGTACTTTTCGCCTGCCGAACATATAAACGATGCAGAACCGTTCTTCGGAACAGCTGAATCCGTTGTCGGATTTAATTCGTAAAGGATGATTTAGCATTCATTCCTGGTTATGAGATAAATGCTAAATAAAGGGGGAGAATTACGAAGGGGGGTAAACCAATATGGCTGAATCAAGGTTCAAGTCAATTGAACCTTGATCGACTATGATTTCAATCAGTAGATATCAGCTACCTATGATACCTGTGACTACGACCAAATAACCCGATTAAATAAGTAGCTCGTTATGCTTTTTAAAGTTTAGTCCACACCGGCGAATAAAATCAGCGAGTTGATCCATATCCTGTGATGACTTGTAGCGCGCATTTTCTTCACTATCCCCCAATGGAGGGAGAACACCATAACCGGCCAACAGGCAGGCCCACGACTTTGGCTGATAACTTAGCACCAAATTATTCATATACATGTCCTTTGCAAAATCTTTACTATTGCTCCAGAAGTGCAATATTTTATTCAGGTTTTGCGATAAGTTAGTATTGGCCGCGTTATCCCGCCAATAGTCGGTATCTTGCCTTTGATTAGCCTTGTAATGGCAGACAATATAGTCTCTGACACCATCGAACTTCGCGTTAATTTCCTTGTTAAACTCATCCTGATATTTATTGGTATATAACCCATTCTCATAATACGTCATAAACCGTGAAATAGTATCAAAAGACAACGCCAATGCAGTGGCTTCTAATGGTTCAATAAACCCTTGGGACAAACCTACCGCTACGCAATTTTTCACCCAATGCTTTTCAACGCGACCGACTTTCATCTGGAGGTGCCTGGCAGCAACATCACTATCAAGTAAACCCAGGTGTTGCCTTAGTTCTATTTCAGCTTGGTCTGGTGAGATGTAATCAGCGCTATACACATAGCCATTACCGTAACGATTCGTTAGCGGAATTTTCCATGCCCAACCGCTGGACAGCGCTGTTGATCTTGTCTCTGGCGGTATGACTTCCGACATCGCGCTCGGCATCACAACTGCCGCATCGTTAAATAAATTCTCTTTAAAGCTTTTAAAGCTGGCTTTCAATGCTCCCTGCAGAAGCAACGACTTGAATCCGGAGCAATCAATAAAAAAATCCGCGTCCAAAAGGCTGTCATCATCCAACCTAACTGCGGTTAATGCACCATCCGAATCATGTAACACCTCAGTTAATGTGCCATAGATCCTTTTAACGCCTCGGCTAGTAGCCTTCTCGGCGAGAAACTGCCCCAAGAGCGTAGAGTCAAAGTGATAACCATAGGCCACTCCGAATGGGAAAGTCTCCGCAGGAATAGGGCCAAGATTTGCTCTTGTAAGATAAGTTTCCAAAAAAAAGTGATCTGGATGTACATTCGCGTTACTGCCCTGCATCCGCGCTTTAATATTATTAAAGAACACCGGGACAGTGAAAATATCATCCGTTTGCGCTGGAAACGGATGGAAATAGGATTCAAACCCGGGGATGGACGACCAATTAACAAATGAAATTCCATTTTTATAAGTGGCATTACAGCGAGGCATCCACTCCGACTCAGAAATATCTGCCGCATCGAAGAAGAATTTTAGATGCGGTGTAGACCCCTCGCCCACACCAATAATGCCAATATCTGTGGATTCCAATAGATAGATTTCTACATCCTTCCAACGGGAAACCAATAAATTTGCAGCCATCCAACCTGCGGTGCCGCCACCAACAATGAGAATTTTTTCAGGCTTTTTATTTTCAATGGTCATATTCTAAAACTCACGATTGGGCACTCAACACAGCCACTATTTTTTTAACTTCTCAATAAAGTTATCTTTGATAGCTCTGACATACTCTGGAGACACTTTTCCCAGGACATGCTGCTGGTGCTCAGGAATATAGGAAGCCGGATCAACACCCTGCCTAAATAAATAATGATCAAACATGCTGCGCCAAGCGTTGCGCTGTTTAGGAGTCAAATCACGCATAGCCAGAAGGGCAATATGTAAACTGTCAATTGGGCTTGGTGGTGTTGAGCCTTTGGCAGAAGAACCGTTCCACCAGTAGTTCATCAACGCATTAACTTTTTCAAGTGACTCAACATGATGCCACCACAGCATGGGGATAAAAATCGCATCACCTGGATCAAGTTCTGCAAAGTAGGCATTAGCCAGTGCGGTTTTGAACCTGGGATAACGATCAAAGTCCGGCTCGTTCAAATTGACCATACTGGTAGGTGCACCAGCAGGAGTAAAATTCAACGGGCCCGGATATAAATTGCCGACCTGTTCCGGCGGAAACAACACAAAGCGCCTACGTCCGGCGACAACGCAAGCAATATTGTCAGAACCATCATAGTGGGCACTGACGATGCCTTCATTGCCTATCCACAGGCGCGGCTCCATCTCAGGGAAAAAGCTGGAGGGGTTCTCATCGACCAAGCCCGGCAACAATTCTTTGGGCAAGGAGTTTTGCATGGAAATGGCGGGATACACGTCTCGGTCTATCAATTCCAACAGCCGTCCCAAAAATAAATCCACGCGTTCCTCACCGCCAAGGTAATTCACACCGGTCATATCGTCGTTATAGTAAAAGCGCTTGTTGGCAGCGGGTGGCGCAACAAAAATACGGGCTTTTTTACCCGTGTAAAAGCGCATGAGGTAGGCGGAAAAATCCTGCGGTGTTTTTTGCGCTGCCGCTACTAGTGGCCAATTTTTGGCGAATCCACGAATAACCACCGGTTTTTGCTCAGGGGCGATCTGCTCAAAAAACTGGGTAGCATCAAGCTGTTGGTATTCTGGAATTCGTTTATATGCCGTCATAGCCATTTCCTCACCGGAGTTTTACGGCGCAGTGCTGCCGGATAAAATCGTCATGCCTTGGCATATTTATAACGGTTTCACGGACGTTACGCGAACTCTCTTGCATCAACGCAGCTAAATATTGCTCATTAAATGCATCAATCAAGGGGTGATATTTCTTTGGGCGCACCTTCATTCCCTCCAGAATAGAACACCAACTATCAATAGTAAAAAGCTGACCGGGCACATGCTCTATCTGACCGCGCTCGCGGAATAAACTGATTTTTTCATGTAAGGAATCGGGTACCGGCATAGTCTGACACCAACGCCAGAATTCAGTGTCATCACGCCCACTGGTGCAATAATGCAAAATGATAAAATCGCGAATTTCTTGATAATCAATATTAATTTTTTGATTGAACGCCTGTTCTGTATAGGATTCAAAATCCCGATCGGGAAAATGTCGAATAAAGTGAACCAGCGTTTTATGCACCAGATGAATGGCGGTAGATTCCAACGGCTCAAGAAAACCCGATGCAAGCCCCAAGGCCAAACAGTTGTTGTGCCATATTTTGTTGCGCCGCCCGGTGGTAAATGGAATGACTCGCGGCTCACCAAGTAGTTTCCCTGTGACCGCTTTACACAAAGTATCAATCGCTTGGTCATCCGTGCAGTATTGGCTTGAAAACACGTAACCATTGCCTGTGCGATGCTGCAATGGAATTTTCCAGGTCCAACCTGCCTCTCGGGCAGTCGCTATAGTGAACGGATGCAAGCCACTCGCATTTTCTGTTTGCACGGCAACGGCGCGGTCACAAGGTAAATAATGCGTCCACTCTTCATAGCCAATGTTAAGGGCACCTTCAATTAATAGTCCCTTGAAGCCGGTACAATCAATAAAAAAATCACTGGCAACAGTTTGCCCATTATCCAATTCAAGTGAGTGAATAAATTGTCGCTCATCCATCACAACCTTATTAACAGTTGCTTCCACTCTTTCTATACCGCGCTTTTGCGAAAAATCACGCAGATAACGAGCAGCCAACAGCGCATCCAAATGTAAGGCATGACTGTAGCTGTTCAATACCCAATTTTTCTGCGGGGGCTGGCGCAGCATAAAACGCTGGTTTTCTGCCATGATCGCGCAAGGAGAATGGTCAAGCCAACGGGTGGATTTTCCATCCATTACATTTTTTAACCACAGCTGATAAAACTCAAAGCCATTAACATCCTGCCCAACACGACCAAATGGGTGAAAAAATTGCTCACCCGGTTTTAGCCAATCATCAAAGCGAATACCCAGCTTAAAAGTTGCCGACGTCGCCTCAACAAACTCCCTGATATTAATTTGACAGGTGTAGAGAAAATCCATGATCGAAGGCACAGTGGATTCACCGACACCTATGGTGGCAATATCCGGCGATTCGATCAGGGTGATTTTTATATTACTACCCTGTAAGGCAGAAGACAGCAAGCTGGCAGCCATCCAACCGGCAGTGCCGCCACCGACAATACAGATGGAGCTCAGGGGATTTTTTTGCATAGCCTGCTTCCACTCGGCGAACTATTTATCTGTGGCGATTATGACAAAAAAGCGCGCAGTATTGCTACTGCGCGCTTTTTACCGAATTTCTAATCTATTAAAAATAACAGATTAGAAAGTTGCACGGACACTCAAGGCGTAACGACGGTCAGTGGTGAAGCTTAACGCATCAGTTTCTAAGCCTTCCTGGTTCATCTGATACCTGGTTTTTGTTTCAGTATCCAGCAAATTGCTGCCTTCGATACCGACTTTCCAGTTATCGTTGATGGTGTAGTACAAGCTCGCATCCATCATGCCTGACGCCTCGGCGTAAACAGGTGCGAAGTCCTCAGACTCGCGCAACGTCAACAGGTACTCAGAGCGCCATGTGTACGCAAGACGGAATGAGATATCGTTGTATTCATACATACCCACAATATTCAGGTTTTCGTCAGAGTAACCTTGTAACGGCAAACCGCTAAATACACGGAAGGTATTGCGCTCATCAACAATCGGCTCACCAGCGGCGTTAAAGCGAGTGGTCGGCGCTATCGCACCATTAGGATCTTCCAGATCATTTTGGTCAATGTAGGTATAGTTAAACTGCAAACCTAAACCACTCCAGGCACCTGGCAACATATCGTAGAACTGCGAGTAGGAGAACTCCACACCACGGATCGTACCCGACCCGGTATTCGCCGGACCATAGGCAGAAACAATGTTCTCTTCACCCTCGTGAGTGAAGCCTAGATCAAATTGTCTGTTACGGATGATGTTATCCAGGTCTTTGTGGAACAAGCCAACACTCATTGAGCCCGCCGGAGCGAAGTACCATTCAGTGCTCAAATCGAAGTTGACTGACTCTTCCGGTTCCAGATAGGGGTTACTGGCCTGAGCGGTCAGAGACACACTTTCGATACCAATAACCGGGTTGGTGGTCTCTTCTTCCGGCAGAGACTCATCTTGAAGCAGCGGATCAACATCCAGGCCGAGGATCACCCGGTTGCGAGTATCCACCAGGCTTGGGTAATACAAACCTTTGGATACACCGAAGCGAACTACTACATCATCAGTAATGCCAAAGGTCAGGTTCAAGCTCGGTAAAACCGTATCGTAGTCTGTACCGTCAACCGTACTTAATTGCGCCTCACCACCAGCAAGGTTATAAACGCTCGGGTATTCGGCTAGCAGGGCTGCGGCCGTTTGCGCATTACCGCGACTGGTTTCGGGCGGCAACACCGTATAACCGGTAGATTCCAGCTTATAGTTAACATAGCGAAGACCAACATTACCTTTAACAGGTACGGCAAGATCCGCAAACTCGAAATCACCACGCAGGTAAAATTCTGTACGCTCCTCGTTCGATTCGCTTATATCATACGGCGCAAAATGAGTACCGTTACGACTTGCCATATCTTCATAAGGAATGGCACAGCCGCCGCTCCCGTCCGCAGCGTTACCGTTAACATCACCCACGGTAGACCAACCAGCTGCACAACCGTCGCGCAGTGTTTGGGCGTAGTTTTTTACCAAATCGACGCGAGGGAACAGGAAGCTCTGTAGATCACCCTGTAGGACTTCGCCGTTATAGAAATCTGAGAAGTCAATTCTTTCGTACAGTTCAGGATGGTTTACCGCAGCTGACGCAGGACGTTGATCATTAACCCAAGGGGTGGCAATGGCTGACCAGCCAGCATACTCGGTATCACGCACTGTCAGTGTTTTATCGGAGTAATAAACACCGCTTTTAACAGCAGTGACGACACCATCCAGGGCATATTCCACATCAATTTTAAAGCTGTCTAATTTAGCAGTATTGAGTTCTTCCTGTTGCATGCCCGAACCGATAAACACTTCCGGTTCCAGAGCGCCTTCATTGATCCAGCCGGTAAAATCCGTATTATTCAAGTACTCGATAGTGGGGAGATCGCCACGCAAATCGAGGAAGAAGGGTAACAGCGTACCCGAAGCAGCTGCGCCGCCGCGCGTCTGACCGGACAAACTGTAGTTATGAACTAATTTTTCAGAATCAATGTGCTGATAATCAAGGCCGATTGTCAGGCGATCATTAGGCCTTAAGGTCAGATTGAACGACGTATCTTCAACCGTATTTTCGGTGTAGTTCCAACGAGTGATATAAAAGAGTGGTACTTCAGCATTGCTGCTTACACCCACACCCGACGTCAAGTGATTATTGGCATCGAAGGTTCTGGGACGCCCCTCACCCGGTTGATCCAGCCAATCATGCGAACTCCCCATAAAGCTTTTGAAGCCTTGGGCAGCGTGACCGACACGGCGCTCATCATACTCCAACGAGGCTTTGGAGTTGATATGCTCCAGAGTGGCAACAATGGTTTCATCGGTGTTAGCCCACTGTAGCGAGGTGGTAAAACCGGTACGCTCGCGGTCATTCTCAGCGGTACTCATATGATACTGAGAAGGCGTGTACCAAGTTACCCCCTCCGGTTGACCCGTAAGCCCTGTGCCTTCATAAGGCGCATCAGCAGCAGAATATTGGATACCATCAGGGTACCCCAGGTTATCGCAATTACGCCAATCAGAGGAGTTTGGAACACAAGGGTGTGAGTAAGTGCCGGGCGTAATACCTACTTGAGGAGTACCCCATTCATCATAAACGGTGGTTGTATCAACCCCGCGCGACTGGAAGTTACCCAATCCAACACCGTCACCACGAGTTTTATATTCGGAATGCGAACCTGCAAGCAAGAAACCAAAATTACCCGCACTCGTTTCCCAACTATCTGAGAAAAGTGCAGAGAACGACGGCGTAACTTCTTCACGAAAATCGCCATAGTTGGCTTTTGCATTGAATGAAATAATTTGTTCATCAGAATCAAACGGCTTACGGGTAATCAGATTAACAGTACCCGCAATACCACCAGAGATCAGGTCGGCAGTCTGGTTTTTAACAACTTCCACTGCACCCAATAATTCTGCGGGAAAATCCTCGTAGCTCAGGCCACCCCAAGGGTTCGCACTGAATGCATCGCGACCGTTAATTTCTGAACGAACACGATCAAGACCGCGCACCAATACGCCAGTACCTTCATCGGCATAGTGCTTGGGGTCATCAGAAGAGGCAAAGCGTTCAATCGTCACACCGGGCACACGTTGCAATGCTTCGGTTACTGATTTATCGGGCAGTGCACCGATATCAGTGGCGGTGATCACGTCTTTGACGGTGTCAGCATTTCGTTTCAGGTCCTGGGCGCTTTCGATACTGCTGCGCATTCCCATAACCACAATTTCATCAACGACTTCTGCTTCTTGAGCGAATGTCATTGCCGGAGCCAAACCGGCGACTGCGGAGCAGACAGCCAGGTTGAGCAGGTTTTTTTTAAATTGCATAGCCATAGTTGGTCCTATAAATCTAACTTTTTTAATAATTGCTCTCAGTCATTCGACCAAGGCGCCCCCAAACTTTCTGTCAGACCTTAGTGTTACCCGCCGCTACGATTGGAAACATTTAACAGTGGGCGGTGACAAACAGAGCTTCATGAAAACGAAAACTTTGTCATCACAATCACTTCTTGTAGTTTTACCCCCTAACGGACAACGTTGTCAACAGGAATATTGCGACGCTATGGAACGGCTTTGCGAGTGAATGGTCGCATCAAATCCCTTGAATTAGCGTAGTTTGTATGAGGCTATATGCAAATTAATTTTAGGATGTGGAAATTTTAATGAAGAAATAGTTTGTCAAACGGACAACGTTGTAACTTGGTGCAAAAAAAGCGTAAGCGCACTCTCTACAAGCAGTGTTACCAACTGCAACGAATGAAGTTGAAAACAAACTAATTGCTGCCTATGAAAAAAGAAGATTACAAATATAGTAAGCACTCGACGTGCTTCAAAAAGAGACATTCGAGATAATGTTGTACGAGTTTGGTGCACCACTCTTTTTGGTCGATGCACCTTAACGAAACCCTATCAGCAACCTCAATCGGGTAGGTTGAGTCGATTTTTTATACTGGAAAATGCTTCCGCATGGTTTCGCCATTGACCTATGGATGAGGTAAAGATGGGTTGGCGAACCTGGCTGTTGCTGGCACTGTAGACAGGGCGTTTATTGTTATAGAAATCCAGGCATGCCGGGTTCCATGGCAGGCCGATAAAATCGAGCAGACGGCGTGTTTCAGTTTCCGGGTCGGTAACGAGGCTTTCATAACGCACATCAATGATGTTGGCCGGAAACAGCGTTTTCCAGTGAGCCATCACCTGGGCGTAGGCCTCGTAAGTATCGGCCAGTTCGTCAAGGTCGTAAGTGAATCGGAGCCCTTTGTCGAACAACTGTTTGTAGCAGCCGAACATATTGTCCAGCGGGTCTCGGGTGCAGTGAATTATTTTTGCATTGGGTAAAGCCAGATGAATTACGCCTAAGGCTTTGTAGTTCATCAGCATTTTGTCGGTGAAGTGTTTTGTTTTTTGTAAGCGCTGCGTCAATGCCAGATATTCTATGCCAATCTGTTTCCAGTCCTCTGCGTTGAAGTGCGTCGTCCATAAGGGATAACGTAAATTCATTACTTTGGTTTGCAGAACACTGGCAACGGCCCTGGATAAAGCCATCAATTCTTCACCACCGGTTACATCGGGGTGACTGGAAATAATCTGCTCAACCAATGTGGTACCGGAGCGTGGCAGGCCGCAGATGAAAATCGGTGCCGCCGTTTTCAAATTAGATTGCTGATCGTGAAATAATGACGGGGCGAAGTATTGCGGAATATCTTTTAGTTCTTTTATCGCAGCCGCGTGGTTGTATGTCAGGGACTGGCGCTTGAGTCGGGAACCGATTGTCAGGTAGTAAAAACTTCTCTCGAAGTCCTCCAGCCGTTCCAATCCATGCGCCAGGGCATAAGAGAGATAAATCCTATCTTCATCCTTCAAATGCGCACGGCTATACAAAGCCTCCATTTCAGCCACTTCTCCGGATGAAATAGTTTTATATAAATCCGCTCTGTTCCAATAGGCTGGAGCAAAGTCCGATTGCTGCGCGATACAGCGATTAAAAATCGTTAAGGCTTCATCCAATTCACCGGCTTCCTTTTTCAGAACACCCAGATGATTAAGTAAACGCACATCATCCGGTCTCACACCCAAGGCACCTTCCGCCGCCTGAATCGCACCGGCGTGGTTTCCCAATCGGTGCATTGCCTGGCTCAGGCTCATATAGGCAGGGATGTGTTGTGGTGACTCCTTGATCCAGCGGCGGCATAAACCGACCTGATCGTCATGTCGTGACGCCTGCTCCAGAAGGTCAACATAGACGGCGTATGCTTCATTGAAACCGGGCTGCTGCTTAAGAAGTTGGTAGATAAAAATTTCTGCTTCACGACGGCCTTCCGCGACAGCCTTTTCTGCCAAACTGAAAGCCTGGTGTAACGGCATTCGCACAGCCCTACCCTGCTCAGATAACCTGAATAATATGAGTTGCTGCCAATCCATTACCGAAGACTGCTTCATCAGTGACGGGCTTATTGTGCTGAATCAGCGTGATAACGCTGGATTTCATCATCAATTATCTTTAGCAAGCTGTGTTTACCTTGCACATCCTGGGACATCTCCCAAATCATCACCCCCGCCCCTTCTTTCAACGCGAGACGAGTCTTTTTACGAATGGTAGGTTTGCCGTTGTAGGTAATGTAACTGCAACCTGTACAGGCTTTGCCGACGAGATCCAACGCCGTTGCGTCTGTACCAAATTGGGCGAGGATATCTTTGTAAGCATAATCGGACCGAAAGCGACCAAAGCCGTATCCATAAAAAGGTACACCTAATACCAGTTTGTCTTTTGTTAATCCACGCGCTTTCCAGATAGCGATGTGCCCGGCAGCCTGGTCATAACTGGAATGTTCAATACCGGGGGTACCCCAACTCGGACCGATCGCGTCGTAAGACATCAGATTGACGAAGTCAAAATACGGCAAGGAATCAACGGGAACCATCCCACCGTCATAGGATGCAGTAGCGCAGGTCAAAAGCTTGTTGCGTTTCTTAAGTTCGACCGACAATGCCTGAATAAAAGGGGTGTAATTGCCAGCGTTGTCTATCGACGTTAGCAGCGCACCTTCCAGGTCGATATCCAATCCATCGAGCTTGAACTGTTCCACATAGTCGACAAGATTCTGGATCAGCTGTTTACGATTTTTGGGCTCCAGCTGTGTCATCCAGTCTCCCGAGCACGCGGGAATGACACCGCCACCTACCGAGGCGAGCACCTGAACCTTCGCTTGATGTGCTTTATCAACAAGATAATGAATGTCTTCAACCGGTGTGCTTTCACCATCGACGCCTGGCATACAACGCATATGTCCATCGGCAACCAATTGGCCTTGCACATCAGGATTCAGGAAAGCGATGTTGATGTGGGTCAGCTTGCTGAGGTCTGTTGTATCAACTGTTGCCGTGAGGTTTTTGAAACTTGGCATATAGCCAATGACCCGCACATCCGCCGATCCATGCAGCGGTATCACCATACTTGCCACCAAGCCCAGTGTTCTTATGATCATTTTTATCATGTACAGCCTCCGAGGTAACCGCCTTCGAGAAAAACTTTCTGGTGGCCATAGCCCCACCAGTGCGTCTGCGAGAAACCATAACATCAGAATCAAGCGGCTCGCCAGACGCAGCCGAAACTAGAACCTCGAAAACCGAAAGTATTACCTGCGCGATAGAACAGCCTGAGGCGGAAGAGCAAGCTAATTGAGGTATTGCTGACGATAATGGCTGGGCGTGACCCCGACATTCTTTTTGAAGGCCTGATTGAACACCGATTTGCTGTTAAAGCCGCAGTTCTTCATGATCTCGCTGATGGAAAGGTCACGGTATTGCGGATCGGCTAATTGTTTCTTCGCTTCATCAAGGCGATAGGAACCAATCATCTCGAAAAAATTCTTGTGCAACTGACTGTTGATGGTACTCGACAACAGCTTGGGGGATACCTGTAGGCGTTGCGCCAAACGTTCGACGGTTATCGTGGGCTCAAGATAGGGCCTCTGGGTCTCCATATACTGCAGCAACTTATCCAGCAACTGCTGCTGATGAGGCACATCGATCACCGGCGCATCGCTGATGGTGTGCTCAACCTGAATCTCGGCAAAGCCTTTCGAGTTTTGCAACAGGTACACAATCAATACACTAACGTAAATAAACCGGATGTAACTCTCCGCTATACCCATAGGGCTATCAAAGCCCAGGTTTGTAAAACGTGATTCCAGCAAGGTCAGCACAACCCAGGCATTCACACAAAGAAAGCCAATCAATAACAGCTTGAGCCACTGCAGATCCACCTGGTTGAGCGAAAAGTGGGTACTTTTCAGACGGCGCACATAGCGATACAACTGCAACACACACAACACGCTGTAGAAAAAAACCGTCAAACGCTGCGCCCATACCAGGCCTTCGAAGTAAGGGTCCGAGGTAACCAATGACCAGTCATAAACATAGCGCAGCTTCGCGTCATGATCATACTGGTGATAAATCGCATACACATAAAAGGGATAAGCCAGTGCAGGAATCAAATGCAGTGCGTCATAAGCCTTCAAGGAAAAATTGCGATAGATGGCGGCGCGGGTAAACCAATACAACAAGGGACCTTGCAGGAAAAAAGCAAAACCGAACAAAAAGAAAAAATCAGTAGAGACGGAAGATAAGAAGGTGCGGATGTTGATGTTCCAGTACATCAAGGTATCAACAGCGAGGAAGACACTGAGCATAAAAAACGCAGCCAGCAACATCCAGTAACGCTTTTTAATCCTCCCTTCGTGACGCTGACACGCCAATAACAATGCCAGCACCAACGACAGAAAGCCGCCGAAGATAACGGTAATATCATTAATATTAAACAGCGTTAGTTCAATCATCACTCTCTTCCAGTAACGGCAGGTTAAATAATACCTCCCGCGCGCAATGCCTGAATGTCTGCTTCTTCCAATTGCAAAAGGTCGCGCAACACATGGTCGGTATGACTACCCACGGCTGCACCCGGCCAGTCGGTGCGCCCTGGTGTGCGCTCAAGTTTGGGGAGTATGGCAGGAATTTTTAGCGGCTTGCCATTGATTTCAACCTGCTCAAAAAGCCCGCGCGCATTGAAGTGCGGATCGGCAACCATATCTTCCACATTATAAATAGGCCCACCAGGCACCCTTGCCTGCTCCAACAATGCAAGAATATCTTCCGAGTCGTGACGCGCACACCAGTCTGCCAGGGCTTGATCGATGATTTTTTCATGGGCAACGCGACCGGCATTGTTGGCCATACGCGGGTCAGTTGCCATCTCCGGGTGACCGGCGATTTGCATCAACCGTTGAAAGATAGAATCGCCGTTACCACCGATCACGACATACTTACCATTGCGACAGCGATAGGTGTTGGTCGGAACAATACCGGTCACGGTTGTCCCGGACGCTTGTCGTACCACACCTGCGCCATCATATTCCGGCACAACGGCTTCCATCAGGTTAAACATGGCTTCATACAAGGCAACATCAATCACCTGTCCGGTGTGCTCCTCGGAACGCTCCCGTTCGAGTAACGCCAAGGTGATTCCCAGAGCGGCATGAATGCCGGCAATGGTATCCCCGATACTCAAGTTGGGGCGAACTGGCGCATCCCCCGGAAAACCATTCACGTATCGAAAACCGCTGATACCTTCACACACAGACGCAAAGCCGGGTTTATTTGCATAGGGTCCATCCTGTCCGTAACCGGAGATGCGCGCATACACCAGGCCGGGATTCTTTTCCTTGCAGTCTGCCGGCCCCAGGCCCCAGTCTTCCATGACACCAGGGCGGAAATTTTCAATAACCACATCCGCACCGTCGATCAACTGCTTCGCCAGTTTGCGCCCGGCATCCTGTTTCAAATCCAGTGTCACACTTTTTTTATTGCGGCCCAGGCTGCGCCACCAGAGTGATGTCCCCTCTTCAACGACTCGCCACCCACGAATAGGATCGCCGGTTTTTGGTGGCTCAATCTTGATCACTTCCGCACCGAAATAAGCTAGCATACAACCGGCAAAAGGCCCTGCCAGCAGTTGACCCATTTCAATCACGCGAATGCCGTCGAGCGGACGGCGAGAGGTTGTTGTCATAATGAAGCGTCCGGAAAATTTTTATTGTTGATTGAACAACACAATCTTGCCGATGTGTTGACTCGACTCCATTAATCGATGTGCCGCAGCGGCTTGCGCCAATGGAAAGTTTACCGCAATTACAGGTTTGATATTGTTACTTTCGATTAACGGCCACACGAATTCAAATAACTCGCGCGCAATTGTGTCTTTTACAGCCGGTGATTGTGCGCGCAAGGTGGAGCCTGTCAAGGTGAGCCGTTTTAGCATCACCGGCATAAAATCCACGGTGGCTTTACTGCCCTTGAGATAGGCAATGTTGACGATCCGACCGTCATGGGCAGCGGCGGCGATATTGCGTTGAATATAATCACCGCCCACCATATCGAGAATCACATCGACACCGCGTCCATTCGTCAATTGTTTGATGTCATCAACAAAATCTGCGCCGCGATAATTGATCGCTTTACTGGCCCCCAATTGCTCGCAAGCCGCGCATTTTTCCTCGCTACCGGCGGTTGCAAAAACCTGGATACCTTTTGCATAAGCCAGTTGAATCGCCGTGGTGCCAATACCGCTGCTGCCACCGTGTACCAATAATGTTTCGCCTTCCTTCAAGCGCGCACGCTGAAACAGGTTGTGCCATACCGTAAAAAACGTTTCCGGTATGGCAGCGGCTTCCTGCAGCGACAACGACGCAGGAATGGGCAGACATTGTGCTTCGGGTGCGAGTGCATATTCTGCATAACCCCCGCCGTTTACCAGCGCGCAAACCGTGTCGCCCACCGCCCATTGGGTCACACCTTCGCCACACGCAACTATTTCACCAGCAACTTCCAAACCCAATACAGGCGATGCACCCCGAGGCGCCGGATACATACCCTGACGCTGCAAAATATCCGGGCGATTAACACCCGCAGCAGCAACACGAATCAATACCTCGCCAGCGGTCGGGGTGGGCGCGGGCATATCGCTTAACTGTAAAACATCGGCATCGCCGGGGTTTTGGAAATGAATATATTTCATGGCAGTGTTGAATTATATTAGTTAGGCGGTTGAGGTGTCGGATTACGCCGTTGGCTAATCCGACCTACAGTTCGTTAGGGTTCGAGGCGTTCGATGGACCAACTATTATCGGCTTGACGGGTGTATTGGAAACGGTCGTGCAGACGGTGGGCGCCGCCTTGCCAGAATTCAATTTGCTGCGGTTTAACGCGATAACCGCCCCAGAAATCCGGCAAGGGAATTTCACCTTTACCAAATTTATTTTTCATGGCCTCAAATTGTTGCAGCAACAATGCACGCGACGAAATGGGTCGGCTTTGTTGTGAAGCCCAAGCCGCTAACTGACTGTCGCGCGGGCGACTGACAAAATATTTAAACGACTCGGCTGTAGAAAGCGGCTCGGCAAGGCCGCAGACTTTCACCTGGCGCTCAAGACAATGCCAGGGAAAATGTAAACTGATACGCGGATTCTGTTTTAATTCCTGCGCTTTGCGGCTGCGCAGATTCGTGTAAAACACAAACCCGCGCTGATCGAGGCCTTTCAATAAAACGATACGTTGGGAGGGCTGGCCATCAGCATCAACGGTTGCCACTGTCATGGCATTGGGGTCGGGAATATTTGTGGCGATAATCTGAGTCATCCATCGCTCAAACTGTTCAATCGGATCATCGGCTAATTGATCGCGATGCAAGCCACCCTTGAGATATTCACGGCGCAAATTTTCCAGATTGACATCCATTACTTACCTGCCTCACTCTGAATGAAGCCAGCATAGTAATCGCCTTGCCCGGCAAATTCCAATCGGTGCCGCACAGAGACTTGCTCTGTTTCAGTGAAAATTATCACGCCCAATAAAAAAGGGCGCACCTTTTAAAAAAGGGCGCACCCTTGCAAGTGCGCCCAAAGGCTCGTCGATAGAACAGGGGTCAGGCAGTCAGCGCGGCTTTTACCATCGCAGCGTATTCAGGGTCGGCCTTATTCAAGTAAGCCAGCATCCGCTCCTGGATAGAAGCATTAGCCTGGGATAAACCGCCTGCAATGTTGTTGGCCAACTGGCGCTTCTGATCCGCATTCATTACCCGGAACAGGTCGCCCGCCTGGGAGTAGTAATCCACGTCCGATTGGTCATAGGTGGTCACCGCACCTTTAGACAAATGCAGCGGTGGTTCACGGTAGGCCGGATTCGGCGCCGGATCACCCTGCTCTGCCCGATCATTCGGATAATAATTCGCACCGCTGGTCTGGATCTGGCTGCCGTTACTCATGGGGCAGCCGGCCATAAAGCCGTCCCGCTGGTAATGGTGCACCGGGCAACGGGGCGCGTTTACCGGGATTTGATTAACGTTTACACCCACGCGGTAGCGGTGTGCGTCCTGGTAGGCCAACAACCGGGCCTGCAACATCTTGTCCGGCGAAGCACCGGTTCCCGGCACCAGATTGCTCGGTGCAAAGGCAGCTTGTTCGGTTTCGGCAAAGTAATTCTGCACATTGCGGTTCAATTCCAACTGACCGATCTCAATCAAGGGGTAATCCTTGTAAGGCCAGACTTTGGTCAAATCAAAGGGGTTCAAGTGATACTTTTCTGCATCAGTATCCGGCATGATCTGGATCTTTACGGCCCAGCTCGGGAAATCTCCACGATCAATCGCATCCACCAAATCTTTCTGCGCACCGAAGGGCGGTAACGTGCTCGCTTCTTCATCGGTCAGGGTTTTAATACCCTGGTTGGTTTTAAAGTGCCATTTCACCCAGTAACGCTCACCTTTGGCATTCCACAGGCTCAAGGTGTGCGAGCCAAAGCCATGCATGTGACGGTAAGACGCCGGAATACCGCGATCAGACATCAGGATGGTCATCTGATGCAAAGATTGTGGGTGGTTGGCCCAGAATTCAAAGGCCGCTGCCGGGTCGGGCAAGTTGGTGCGCGGGTTTTTCTTCTGCGAGTGAATAAAATCCGGAAATTTGATCGGATCATTCAGGAAGAACACCGGCGTGTTGTTGCCCACGATGTCGTAATTGCCTTGACGGGTGTAAAACTTCACCGCAAAGCCGCGCGGGTCACGGGCGTAATCGCTGGAATCCTGGCCACCACCTACGGTGGAAAAACGCAGGAATACCTCAGTTTTCTCGCCGACCTTCTGCAAAAAGTCCGCGATGCTGTAGTCGCTCAAACTCCTGGTCAGCGTAAACTGGCCGTAGGCACCGGTCCCCCGGGCATGCACCACCCGCTCCGGAATACGTTCGCGGTTAAAGTGCGCGAGCTTTTCAAATAAATAGTGATTGTCAAAGGTCAATGGTCCACGCTCACCCACGCTGATGCTGTTGTTGTCATCGGCTACGGGAGCGCCTGACGAGGTCGTTAAGGTCGTTTTACTCATGGTCATATCCTTACGGTTGCCTGGATTGATGGATTCATAGGAGTCGCCTGCATTGCTAAACAGAGTTGTGTCTGACGAACTCATCCTACGGCTTGGGTTGTATTTATAAAAATTAATAATAAGTATCGTTTAGATAGTTTTTGCTGATGAATGCTTGCGAGTGATTGCCAACAGAAAAGGTATAGCGGCTCGCTGATCGCAAGGCAAAAGCGAAGTCAATCTTTATACGAGGCCAGGGAAAGAAAAGTGAAAATATTGATCTGAAGCACATGGATAAGGATACACTTGCGCTTATCCAGCTACACTTGATGACAGAGCCATACTATAATCATGGCGTGCAATTCATCACCATTGCGGTGCGGTAATAGAAGCTTTCCATGACAGATAATAACCAATTGATTACAGGCGTGATCCTCGCCGGAGGCCTCGCCAAACGCATGGGAGGCGGGGATAAATGTCTTTTGCCCCTCGGTGGAAAAACGCTTCTGCAACGCAGTATTGAGCGCGCTCAACCCCAGGTCAGTGAACTTATTCTTAATGCCAATGGCAACAGCCTGCGCTTTGCGCGCAGCCGCTTGCCCGTTATTGCCGATCTGTTCGCCAATTTCCCCGGCCCACTTGCCGGCATCCACGCTGCGTTAACCTTTATGGACGAACGCAATCCGAATAACGAATGGCTCGCCAGTTTCGCCTGTGATACACCCTTTTTTCCGCGAGACATGGTGCAACAACTGTTGGCTGCAGCCGGGGATTCACGACTGGTCGTCGCCCGCTCCAATGGTCGCGTGCATCCGATATTTGCGCTGTGGCACGCCTCCATGCTGGGCAAAGTGGAACAGCGACTGCAAAAAGGCGATGCACCCCGTCTACAGGAGTGGATAGAGGATTTTGCTCCCGTATATGTAGATTTTTCCTCTGCGAGCTACGATCCTTTTTTTAATATCAATACGCCGCAAGACTTGTACAGCGCAGAAGCGCAATTGATCCACGTTCAGTAACGGCAATGCCATTGCCGGTCAACTTCTGACTGACATGCCCCATTAATTCCGTTAAAATCGCGCCCGTTTTTATCTGCCTGCCACTGGCATCCGTTTTCGAAAGAGATTTTATTCATGCCGGCTGTTACTCCGCCCTGAGTTGTTCTGCACTGCCCTCTCTTGTCATCGCTCGGTTATACGCCGCGCGTATTGTCTTTTGTCATTCTAAAAATCTGATCGCTGCCTGACGCTCCGCTGCGTCGAGTTTTCCTCCGCCACGCATGATTTGCGCCGCCGGGCTTTGAACCGATTTAATTCATTTTCTGGATGTTGTATGTCTACTGCTTTATCAAATACCTGGTTTTCTAATATCCGTGGTGATCTGCTCGCCGGTATTGTGGTTGCTCTGGCCCTGATTCCCGAAGCTATCGCATTTTCTATCATCGCTGGCGTCGACCCTAAAGTCGGTCTTTATGCCTCGTTCTGTATTGCGGTGGTTACCGCCTTTGTCGGTGGCCGTCCCGGCATGATTTCAGCCGCTACCGGTGCCATGGCCCTGGTGATGGTGACGCTGGTGAAGGAACATGGACTGCAATACTTACTCGCCGCCACGTTGTTGACCGGCGTATTACAAATTATCGCGGGCTTATTAAAATTGGGCAGTCTGATGCGCTTCGTTTCCCGCTCGGTTGTTACGGGGTTTGTAAACGCGCTGGCCATCCTGATCTTTCTCGCGCAGTTACCAGAGATTACCGGTGAGAACGCAACTCTGCCGGTCTACATCATGCTGGCGGCCGGGCTGGTTATTATTTACGGCTTTCCTTACGTCACCAAAGCCGTTCCGTCACCCTTGGTATGCATTGTCGTGCTCACGGGTGTCGCCATGTACATGGGGCTGGATATCCGTAGCGTGGGCGACATGGGTGAACTGCCCGATAGCCTGCCGGTATTTTTACTGCCCGATGTACCGCTCACCTGGGAAACCCTCACCATCATCTTTCCCTTTTCAATGACCCTCGCAGTGGTGGGCTTGCTGGAATCCATGATGACCGCCACCATTGTCGATGATCTGACCGATACATCGAGTAATAAAAACCGTGAGTGTGTCGGTCAGGGTGTGGCGAATATCGGTTCCGGTTTGCTGGGTGGCATGGCCGGTTGTGCGATGATCGGACAATCGGTGATCAATGTAAAATCCGGCGGACGTCAGCGGCTATCTACCTTCACCGCTGGCGTGCTGTTGTTGATCATGGTGGTTTTTCTGGATGAATGGGTTGCCCGGATTCCTATGGCCGCATTGGTCGCGGTGATGATTATGGTATCCATCGGCACCTTCAGCTGGTCATCTGTCAGCAATTTGCGCAAGCACCCCAAAAGCTCCAGCATTGTGATGGTCGCCACCGTTATCGTTGTGGTTATGACCCATGATCTGGCGCAAGGTGTGTTAGTGGGGGTTTTGCTGAGCGCCTTGTTTTTTGCACGCAAGGTGGGCGATATCCTGTATGTCGGTTCCTGCCTGTCGGAAGATGGCAGCCACAGGACTTATCAGATCATCGGGCAAGTATTTTTTACCTCGGCTGAACAATTCGTCAGCGGTTTTGATTTTAAGGAAGCCATTGATAACGTCACCATCGATTTACATCGCGCGCATTTTTGGGATATCACCGCAATCAGCGCGCTGGACAAAGTCGTTATAAAATTTCGCCGGGAAGGCACTGACGTCGAAATCACTGGTCTGAATGAAGCCAGCGCGACGCTAGTTGACCGTTTCGCTGTCCACGATAAGCCCGACGCAGTTGAACGCCTGATGGGTCATTAAAAGGATAAAAGCCATGTCTTTGAATGTTATTGCCTGTATCGACGACTCCTGTTACGCAGAAGCCGTTTGCGATTATGCCGCCTGGTCCGCCCACCGGATGGAAGCGCCCCTGACCCTGTTGCATGCCCTCGATGAACCCCACGGTGAAGGTCGCAAGAACCTGAGCGGCAGTATTGGTTTTGGTGCGCAGGAAGCTTTATTGCAGGAGTTGGCACTGCTTGATGAGAAGCGGGCAAAAGTCGCCATGGAACAAGGCAAACATTTATTAGCCGCAGCCCGGGAACGAATCCTGGCGCTGGGCATCCAGAATATAGAAACCCGCCAGCGCCATGGCGACTTGCTCAGCACCTTAAAAGATATTGAAGAAGAAATTCGGATGCTGGTGATTGGCAAACGTGGTGCCGATACGGAATCTGCCCATGGCCATATCGGTAGCCATGTAGAGAATGTGATTCGTGCATTGCACAAACCGATTTTGATTGCGCAGCAAACGTTTATTCCACCGAAAAATTTTATGCTGGCTTTCGATGGCAGCGCGACGATGCGCAAAGGCGTCGACATGATCGCCGCCAGCCCCTTACTGCGCGAGCTGCCCTGTCACCTGGTCATGGTCGGCAATGAAGACGACGCATTGCGCGCGTCACTGACTGATGCACAACAACAATTAGATGCAGCGGGTTTTACCACTCACGCTGATATTATCCCCGGTGATCCGGAAGTCGTGTTGGTGGAATATCAGGAACGCGAGGCTATTGATTTACTCGTGATGGGCGCCTATGGTCACTCACGCATTCGCCACATGATTGTAGGCAGCACGACCACCGCGATGATTCGCAAAACACGTATCTCACTGATGATTTTGCGCTAGGGATGGGTATGGAAATATTATTAAGGATATGGCGTCCGCTGTGTCACATTCAGTTCTGGATTATGTTGGCTATTTATACGGTGCTGGGTTTGAGTTCCAATCCTGGCAGCATGGTTCCAGTATTCAATGATTTGTTGATGCATTTTTGTGGTTATCTGGTGGCGGGCGTGTCCATTAGTTTTGCCTGGCCTACCACACCTTATTGGAAACGCGCTGTTTTTTTACTGGGCTATTCCATCGCTATTGAGATTGGCCAGCATTTTTTACCACCACGGACATTCAGTGTTCTGGATATTCTTGCCAACTTCAGTGGTATAGTCGCGGGCCTGGTACTATTCATGTTGCTGAAACGTATTGCTCCGGTCTGGGCAAAACCGTTTGTGAGGTAGCCGAGTTTATGAAGTGACTAAATGAAGTAACTATTTGAAGCAACTACTTGAAACAACTACTTGAAACAACTTCGTGAAGTAGCCATTTCAAGTTGAGGTAGCCATTTGAAGTACCGCTTCAACTAGCCATTTCAAATAATCAAGAGGTAGACCATGAACATTGCAGAACAAACCCGTTTCAAGATTATGCTGCTGGCACACAAGGAGGAATTACAAGAATTAGAACAAGCCCAGCTGGATCAAACAACTGTTGGGATGGATGCTACCCAGGGACAGCAAATGGCTCAGGGAACACAATCTCGTCGCACGCAGGAGCTCGCCAGAATTGACGCGGCATTACAACGTATTGCTAATGGCAGTTATGGTCGTTGCGTTCAATGTAATGAGGATATTGATATGCGTCGTCTGGAAACAAATCCTTCGATTACCCACTGCAGCCAGTGCACCAAATAACCGGCAACACTTTATGGTAAAACCCTATTCATGGTTGTTGATAGTGGCTTTCACGTTCAGCCCGCTTGTCATGGCCAATGAATTAACTGATGCTTTCGTCAAAGCCGCCATAGCGCGAACTCAACACCAGGTTACTTACAACGGTGCCTATTTCAAAATCGCATACCCTAACGGCGACGTGCCTTCGCAGTATGGCGTGTGCACCGATGTCATCATCCGCAGCTATCGCAAATTAGGCATTGATCTGCAACGTCTGGTTCATGAAGACATGCGCGATTATTTCCACAAATACCCCGCCAAACGTATCTGGAACCAAACGCGCACAGACCGTAACATCGATCACCGCCGCGTGCCCAACCTGCAAACGTTTTTTACCCGGCACGGGCAAGTTTTACCCATCACTACACACGGCCGCGACTATCAGCCGGGCGACCTTGTTACCTGGATGTTACCAGGCAATTTGCCGCATATCGGTATTGTGGTTAATCAATTCTCAGCCGATGGTGAGCGGCCGTTAATTGTGCACAATGTCGGCGCCGGCCCGCAGCTGGAAGATGTCCTGTTTCGTTATGACATTACCGGTCGTTATCGCTATGGTGTAGATAACACCACCTATTAGATACGCTGCTTGCGCCGGGTCTTGTGCGCATACATCCGCCGGTCTGCGGCCCACACCAGATCAGCGGCGGTATCGGCATCTTTGAATGCAACAGCATAACCAAAAGACGCTGAGATTTGTAAACGATGCCCGTCGTGATAAATCGGTTCAGCAATAGCCTTGGCCAAACGCTCCAGCAAGGGATCAATCTCGCTGCCATTCAAACTTTCTACCAACACCACAAACTCATCGCCTGCCCAACGTGCGGTGGTATCCCCTATTCGTGCGCAGGTTTCCAAACGCTGCGCCACCGTTTTTAACACGTAATCACCGGTACGATGGCCGTAGGTATCGTTGATAATTTTAAAATCATCCAGATCAATAAACACCACCACCAAACCATCTTCCGGTTTACGGCGAGCCAATAACATCGCATGTTCAATGCGATCATTCAGCAAGGTGCGATTGGGCAAGCCGGTGACCGGATCATGCAATGCCAGATGTGCCAAGGTGCGTCGATGTGCGAGCACACTGTACAAACCAATCGTAATCATCAGCGCGAATACCCAACCGGCAAGACGCAACAATCCGTCGGAGAGACGTCCTTCGCTGTTAAGTGTCTTCACGGCAAAACGCCACCCTCGTTCAGAGGTGATGACAACGGCATCTGCGTCTTTAAATAAACTGGCATCGCCCCACAGGCTGTGTCCTTTCGAACTGCTGACAGAAAATTGATATGTGGTTTGATTAATTTTTCCAAAGGTATCAGCGAGGAACGAATCGGAGTCTATGACGGTAGATAGCAATCCCCAATAATTACCTTCAATAAAAATTGGCTCGCGATAAATCATGGCGAGGCCACCTTGTAACAATTTAACCTGTTCATCCATGACCGCTTTACGACTGACAATGGCAGCCTCTACCGCCGGCCATTGATCCGGTTGCGAGCGATAATCCATACCAACCACCTGCTCATTGCCTTCGAGCGGATAGAGATAGGTGATCTTATAGCCCACAGCAACGCCGAAATTGCGCACATGCAATGTGGTCTGGTAGGCAATACGCAGGATGTCTTCTACTTCAGTTTGTTTAAGGTTGTCGTGGCGCACAGCGAAGTAACTGCTTAAGCCACTGGTTAAATGCAATACACGATTTAAGTGTTGTTCACTGCGGGTGCGCAAATCGGTGGCAAAAGCCAATGCGTCAATGCGATCGCTTTTTGCCAGACTATGCTGATGCATCGAAAGCATAATCTCAGCCAATAACACAACGATCACAAAAACAATGATAGGAATACTGAAGATAAAGCCGGGTTCTGAATAGTGTCTCAATCGCTATGATTCCATTTCACCGCTGGGTGGAAAAATCAGTAAGCCTGCTACCGTCTGTTACTGATTGTTCCGGCAATCATAATCATCTTGAGGATCTATGAGAACTCTTAAGTTACGCCCCGCGTTTTAACAAATGCAGCGGAGTGAGCTAAGCGTATGATTGAGTTAATGTATTTTTCTATTAACGAAAATTCGTTGTCGGAAAATTTAACAATCTTTGCGAGTTTGTTGTGCCCGGATAAAAAAACTCCCGCCGGAGCGGGAGTTTTTTCAAACCGTCAGGTTTAGTTGCACACTGAGCCAGTTACTGTCGGTGTAGCGGCATTACCGGAACCGCCCTTGGTTCCCTGGAAACCAAACTCTACAGTTTGCCCCGGTTGAATCGCACCGTTCCAACTGATGTTGGTGGCGGTGTAGGGATTACTGCCCGATACATTCGCGTTCCAGCTGCTGGTTACGCGTGAACCGTCGGTGTAATTCCAGCTGACATTCCATCCATTAATGGCACTGCTGCCATCGTTGGAAATGCGAATAGCACCGGTGAATCCATCGCTCCATTCGTTGGTGATCACATATTCGCAATTACCACCTGTGTTACCGGTAGAACTGCTTGCGGCACTGCTGGCAACGCTACTTGCAACACTGGATGCAACCGAACTCGACGGCGAGCTTGAAGCGGGCGTCGATGAAGTACCACCGCCGACAATGCCGTAAGGCGCCGGTTGTGAACTACAGGTGCTGGCGGCGATACAGCTGCGGTTTTGTTCCCAACCCCAACCACTTTGCGTGGTGGTACACAGCGGGTAAAGGGTGCCATACCAGTTACATTGACTGCCTGTAGCGGCACTGGAACTGCTGGATGCCGGTGCACTGGAGGAGCTCACGCTTGAGCTGCTGTTAGTGCTCTCCACTTGCAGGAAGGCATTGGCGTAAACAGAAGGCGTTTCAGCATACACACGGTTGCCTGTTGCACTTTGTTGCGGCACCACGTCACCACTGGAATTCAACGCGCCAACCTGTACGTCATCCGCAGCGTTGTTAACAGCCTGCGCCAACGCATAAGGCCAGGCAGTCGCCGATGTGGTGGCAGAACTGATCACCAGCGGTGAAGCTGGCAAGTAAACATCAGTACCGTCATCACGCACCAAACGCACACTGACACGATCGCCCACAGCCAAGGTTCTGGACGTCGCCGTCAAGGCACCGAGATCTTCCCAGCTCGCGCCAGCAACAGGAACATGGGTAAAGGTAAATGAATCGTTGCTGGTAGTACTGCCACTGGTTACCTGTAAACGCACGGTGACATTGCTTTGTGCTGCGGGCGCAGCCAGCGTCAATGTCGTGGTGGCCGACGTGGTGCTGCTGAAGCTATAAAGCGATGGATTTGCGGCATCGATGCTCCATTGGTAAGACAGGTTACTACCCGATGAACCTGCGGCGCTCAATGAGATTGTGCCAGCACCGGCAAACGTTGAGTTAGATGGCGTAGCACTGATATCCGCAACCACCGGATTGGGATTGCCGCCACCATAAGACACGTCGATACAACCGTGGAAACGTTCATAGGTCCACTGGTTGCGTCCCCATTCGCCGTAGATTACATGGCGACCGGAACGAGCCGGAATATTACATTGGGTATGGAACAAGGCAGCGCCTTTATCCGGCGTAACGTTAGGGTTGCCATTGGGGTTGGCATCGTTATAAGGCAGATCACAGAAAGGTTCTTCTTCGAAATCATCCCAGGTCAATGCACGCCCTACCTGATATTGAAAGTCAGGTTTGGTAATCCAGTAACTGAACACCTCTGTGTCATCAAAGTGTGGCCCCCAGGAAATATCCCAGGTGATAGTCAGTGGGCCGGCAGACACGGGTTGCGTCGGCCAATCGATGGGGTTGTCCCAGGGAGTTGCACCGCCTTGCCAGGTTTCGCTGTCAAAGCCGCACACGTTATTTGAGCGTCCGCCTTTGCGGCCAATATCGTGCGTTAACACGCTCATGAATTGATAGCCGCCGTTGGAGTCGTTGGCGAATGCTTGCGCACACGCACTACCAGCGGGGGCCTGATCCGGTTTGGTGATAGCACCACATAACCAGTTACGCGAGGCCGGTTCTGACATCAAACCGTGACCGAGGGCCGTGCCGGACAGCACGAGAGACAAGAGCCCGAGTGTTATTTTTTTTTCTAGCATCTTCGTTATCCTCTTCTGTTTTAATGAATGATGATTGAAGCCGCTTTCCATTCCTTGTGCACACGTCGTAGTTCCTTCGGCGGTTCCTGATAATCCGGTGAAAACATCACATGCCAATCACTGATCCCTGCTCAAGCCAGCATGTTCATTGCAGCGTTTTGTTGCCTGTTAACGCCGAAAAAAGCCCATCAATTGCGCTCCTTCCAATGGTAAGTAGTCAGTTTTAAAAAGACCTGCAACCCTGTCGGGTTGCAGGAACGCACACATCATGAAACGTTGAAAACCATTACTGATCTTCGCCACATGATTCAAGAAATTGTTAAACAGTATCCCTGTCGCCACGTTCGTTCATATTCAGGTTCGCAATGTGAATCGTGCGCGACATACGCATGACCTCGTGGGCCACAATAAACGCAAAAAATACCAAGCCTGCGTACAACAACATGATGCTTGAGTAATCAACGCTGTAATTCCAGGTTCGCGCAATGCCCAGATAACACGCAAATAACCAGGACACAGTAGACAAAGCGCCGGAACAACCAATCCACTTTTGATCAGCTGATGGCAATTGCAAGATCGCTTTATTACCAACAATTTTTGGAAAGCTGTAAAAATGCAGAAAAACGCCATTGAGGCTGAGAATGATCACCACCGAAATCTTGGCCCATATTTTTTGATTGGAAAAAAATTCCGGATTTTCAAAATATCCCATGGTCACCAACCCACTACCCGTCGCCCAGAGAACCACCAGTGCAAGGAACACAATGTTGGCCGTATTGCGCAGGGTATTGATCTCATCTTGCGTTAACACGCGGTAGCGCGAGCGCCATAAAGCGAGATCTTGTAACAACAAGGTACCGATAGAAACACACGCCGCTAGCAGGTGAGCATAAATGACGAGAGTTTTCATAGTAATGCCCTCCCGGGCTCGCGTTTTTCGTTATTAATGCCGATTAAATAAAATCAACCTTGCAATCTTTTTGAGTGAAAAAACCTGCAACCACAAGTGGTTGCAGGAAAGTGCACATCATGAACAAACTAGTTGTTGGCGCGGTAACCGCTGCACCAGGAATTGGTCACGGTGCAACTCGCACTGACACCCCTCGCCATCAATACGGACTTTTTTCCAGGTATAGGACTCCCTCGGGGCAGCCATAGCAGGTATACGTAGAGTGCTCAACGCACAAATGACTGCGCTAACAATCGGTGACAAAGTGAACACCTTGTCCAGAAGTGACTGAGACTGCATTTGTTGCTCTCCTTCGATTTTTGATTTTCTAGTTATGCGTCGTTGGAATTCCAGTTGGGGTAGTCAACACCCTCAGTACCTGCTGCCAGTTCAGGCACTTCTTATGAAAACAGCCATTATGGTTATCGGCTTGCGTATAGTTTGTTCGCGAATTATTCGCGGGTTGTGCGAATTTTTTATAGGGAAAATCGTTTTACCATCACCCGTTATTAAGATTGCGCACACGAATGTTTTAATGCGATCCATTTTTCTTGAGACAAGGTTGTCTTGAAGCGCTACGCTGAAATCACCGTTATTAGAGCTCGACATCTTGCGCTAAAAAAATACATTTTAAAATTCCGCTTTTAATCAAACGTGCTAAATCCGACATAAAAATTATCATGATTTTGATGACACAAAATATTTATCCATAAAAATGCCAACTCGCTTTTATGCTGCCAAAACAGCATTTCATACTACGTCTCAAAGCCTTCTGTGCATTTATCATCAATAAAAATTGTTCTTATCGAAGCATTCCCCTATAAATAGAAAATCAATTAATCGCTATATATTTTTCAATTCCATATAGCGTTATTTTCTATCAATAAAACCTGTATTTTTATTGGCGGCAGAATATTTAAAGGAGCACATGGAAAAATAAAATGACTGATCGCCAACTTGAACACAAGTATTTATTCTGGAAAAAATAAAACCAACCGCCGGCAAAATCCACGCGATATTAATGATGAAGCGCCGCTGATACTGTGTCTTGAACCGCAGCAAAATAAAAAAGACTTCACAAAAAATAACGTGAGCAATGCATGTTTTTCTGAATCGCCCTACGATTTCACTATTAAAAACATTTCCACAGCCTCACGAATTCCTTTCGCCTGACCTGGCACCGCTCAAAGGTCCACACCAGAAAACCTGATCTCCACTTGCCAACCTCTCATTAGAAAATAAAAGAAGTTTGCCATTCATTATTATGAATCAAAATAACGGATATTATTTTCGACGACACATTTTGTTATCGCAACCACGTAACGTTCCTGCGTGCGTCACATTTCCCGGATGGAGGGTGTTTTTGGGATTGTCATTTCTATTCTTTTGCTCTACCTTGCCACGGATTAGGTGCTATTGAGATGTTTTCGCGTTGCAATGTTTATAAATTGAAATAAATAAACTGTCGCGATATTTAAAATCCTAATAAAAAAAGCGCCACCCAATAATTCGCTATAAGTAATTTAAAAATTACTCCGAAATATTAGAATAATTTAGGCGCCAACCATCGATGATGATCATCAATACATCATCGATAAACATTTTTAAGGGTATTTGTCTGTGCAGTTTTATCAAACCGGCGGGATAACTCCGGCTTGAGCATGATTGCGCTACCAAAAAAACACAGCAGGACGGCCCACAATTTCCAGGGGCCATGAATAGCAGTTTCCTGTGGATTGATTTGGTGAGCCATCTTGCAGACACACACAATATGCCCTGAGATTTGTGAGTTGTATGCGCGATATCTGGTGTGCTGTCCGGCGAGAGTTCAACGAGTCGGTCTGCGGAAAAATTGCAGTTCTTTTTAAAACGTTCTGCAAATGAAAGCAGTACCAACACAATCGTTCTACTCCCAATTACTAACAATAATGAGGCTGGATTAAATGAAAAGCACCCAACAAAACCTGACACAAACCAAACGATTTAACGGCATGAAAAAACTAAGCAAAGCATTGTTATTTGCCACCACCCTCGCTACCGCATTCAGCGTGAATGCGGGCTTCCAGGTTTCCGGCACCCAGCTGCTGGATGGCAATGGCAATCCTTTTATTATGCGTGGTGTCAACCATGCCCATGCCTGGTATACCAATCGCACTCAACAAGCGTTGGCTGATATCGCAAGTGTTGAGGCCAACAGTGTTCGCGTTGTGTTATCCGACGGCCAGCAGTGGACGCGCACCAGTGCCACTGAGGTAGCCAACATTATTCAGTGGGCCAAGAACAATAATTTAATTGCCATTCTGGAAGTGCATGACGTTACCGGTTCCGGCGAGCAAAGTTCGGCGGGCACGCTCTATAACGCCACCAGTTACTGGATAGATATCGCCAGCACACTACAAGGCCAGGAAGATTACGTCATTATCAATATTGCCAACGAACCTTTTGGTAACGGCGTGCCGGAAAGCAGCTGGATCGATGGCCATATCCAGGCCATTCAACGCATCCGTAGCGCTGGCTTAACGCATACTTTATTAATTGATGCAGCGAACTGGGGGCAGGATTGGCAGGAAGTGATGCTCAACAATGCATCCACCGTGGCCGCCGCTGACTCGCAAAACAATACAATGTTCAGCGTTCACATGTACGAGGTTTATCAGGATCGCGCGAAGATTGAAGGCTATGTTTCCAATTTTTTAAGTACGCATAATTTGCCTTTGATCGTTGGTGAATTCGGTGCGGATCACTACGGCAATAATGTGGATGAAGATTCCATTCTCGCGGTAGCCGAGCAATACAATATCGGTTATCTCGGTTGGTCCTGGTCCGGCAACAGCAGCGAAGTTGCGTCACTGGATATCACCAACAACTGGAACGTAAACAGTTTGTCGACCTGGGGTGATCGTTTGATCAATGGCACCAACGGTATTCGTGCTACGGCGGAGACGGCGACTGTATTTAACGGCGGCGGTATGTCCAGCAGCAGTTCCGTATCCAGTTCATCTTCATCAATTGCCAGCAGTACGCCATCCAGTTCGAGTTCGAGCGCAGCCGGTGGTGAACAATGTAATTGGTATGGCACCTTGTACCCTTTATGTGCGACCACGCAAAGTGGTTGGGGTTGGGAACAGAATCGCAGTTGTGTTGCACGCAGCACCTGTAGTTCACAACCAGCGCCTTACGGTATCGTCGGTGGCGGTACAACCAGCTCTTCAATACCGAGCTCATCCAGTAGCGCACCGTCCAGTAGCTCATCGCTTGCAAGTTCTTCGCCTTCCAGCAGCTCACCGACAAGTTCTTCATCAAGCAGCTCCGGTAGCGGCAGTTGCACCTATGTGGTGACCAACCAATGGGGCAATGGTTTTACCGGCGCAATTCGCATTACCAACAACGGTAACAGTGCGATTAATGGTTGGAATGTAAGCTGGAATTACACGGATGGTTCGCGCGTGACCAACAGTTGGAATGCAACCGTTAGTGGCAGCAATCCTTACAGTGCAACTGCCATGGGCTGGAATGCTGCAATTCAACCGGGACAAACGGTGGAGTTCGGTTTTCAAGGAACAAAAAATTCCGCTCAAGCCAGTGTGCCGGCGGTAAGCGGGTCTGTTTGTAATTAACCGGATCTGTTTTTAATGAAATAAAGTCGGTGTAACGACTGCGTGAATCTCGTGCGGTCGTTATCACCGATAAACATGTTCAGGCTGGAGCAATAGATCACTAAAAATGTGCAATATGTTACTGAAAAATGATAGCGCTACCTTTTACATCATTTGATCAGTAAAAAATCGCACGAGAAAAATATCTAGGGAAACAGTAAAAAAGCGTTTCCATTGAAAACAAAATGACAGCGCTGTCTTTTTGTTTTAGGTGGCGTAAAAAGGGTTTCAGGACAACCAATAAAAATAAGTAAGGAGAGCAAATCAGTCGTGCGTCCTCGGGCGCACGACTGACCCTGACAAACAGGCGATAGCAAAAATGAAGCAGCAATGAACTGCTTCCGTCGGCCAACACCCGACACACCATACGGAGTCTGTCACGGATGAATATTTCTCGGCCGGTTAAGCGGGCGGGCAAGCTACAAGGCGTAGAGCATGAACCACACCTCGCCATTCCGTTGAGGGCGAGCCAGTGTGTGTAACGACGACGAGGGCACCAGATGTACTCCCTCCTAACCGGACTTTTGGAGAACTAACAATGATAAGGCTAACAAGAAAGGGCTACGGCCTGGCGACCATGCTGAGTCTCGGCATGGCGGCAGCGACCTTTGGCTCGGCAGCCCAGGCGGCAACCTGTACCTACAGCATCAGCAACGAGTGGAACACCGGCTACACCGGTACGATTTCCATCAACAATACCGATTCCAGTGCGATCAGCGGCTGGAGTGTGAACTGGCAATACAACACCAACCGTGTGACCAGCTCCTGGAACGCCAACCTCAGCGGCAGCAATCCCTACACCGCGACCTCTTTGGGCTGGAACGGCAATATCGCACCGGGACAAACTGTGTCCTTTGGTTTCCAGGTCAATAAAAACGGTGGCTCTGCCGAAACCCCGACCGTGAATGGCGCCGTCTGTTCCGGTGGCGGTGTGACCAGTTCTTCTGCGTCCAGCGTGGCCAGCAGCACGCCTACGAGCAGCGCTCCGAATTCATCTTCAAGCACGCCGACAACCGGCGGCCAGCAATGTAACTGGTACGGCACCTTGTATCCCTTGTGTACCTCTACCCAAAGTGGCTGGGGCTGGGAGCAAAATCGCAGCTGTATCTCCGCGAGCACCTGTAGCTCACAACCGGCGCCTTATGGCATTGTCGGTGGTTCTTCCGCCAGCAGCACACCGGTCAGCTCAAGCAGCTCAAGTGTTGTTGTGAGCAGCGTGCCATCGTCGAGTGCACCCTCCTCAAGTGCGCCTTCTTCCAGCGTGCCATCTTCAAGCGTTCCTTCCTCTAGCGTGCCCTCCTCAAGTGTGCCGTCTTCCAGCGCGCCCTCGTCGAGTGCTCCATCCTCCAGCGTCGCCTCTTCCACCAGTTCAGCTGACTGGGGCAACCGTATGGATAACCCCTTCATCGGCGCCAACTGGTACATCAACCAGGATTGGGCTGATAACGCTACTGCCTCCGGCGGTGCCGCTATCGCTGACGTCAGCACCGCCGTATGGATGGACCGCATCGGTGCAATCGATCCGGAAGATCCCAACGTACTCGGCCTGCGCGAACATTTGGACGCTGCATTGGACCAAGGCGCGAACCTGATCAAGGTTGTGATCTATGACCTGCCAAACCGCGACTGTCACGCGCTGGCTTCCAACGGTGAATTGTTGATGGCCGAAGATGGCTTCAACCGTTACGTGAACGAGTATATTGCGCCGATTGTGGATATCTTCTCCGATCCGAAATACAACAGCTTGCGCATTGTCACCATCATTGAGCCGGATTCGCTGCCAAACCTGGTGACTAACATCTCTACCCCCAAGTGTCAGGAAGCTGCTGGTCCCGGCGGTTACATCGACGGCACCCGTCATACGCTAACCGAGCTGGGCAAACTGCCAAACGTTTACTCCTACATCGACATCGGCCACTCTGGCTGGTTGGGCTGGCCGGATAACTTCCAGGAAGCGACCACCCTTATCGCCGACGCCATCAAAGGTGCTGAGAAAGGTGTAAACAGTGTTGCCGGTTTCGTTTCCAACACCGCTGGTTACACACCGCTGCGCGAGCCCTTCCTTGACTCCCTGTCTACCGGCGGCATGCCGGGCAATCCAGGCGTGCAAGTACGTCAGGCAGCCTTCTATGAGTGGAACCCCTACTTCAGCGAAATCAGCTTTGTGCAGGCTTGGCGCAACCGCATGATCGAGCTGGGTTTCCCGAGCACCATCGGCATGCTGATCGATACCTCGCGCAACGGCTGGGGCGGTTCTGATCGTCCGACCGCGCAATCCACCAGCACCAGTGTTGATACCTTCGTGGACGAGTCCCGCGTAGACCGTCGCTATCACCGCGGCAACTGGTGTAACCAGCCTGGCGGTATCGGTGAGCGTCCTACCGTTGCTCCGGAACCTGGTATCGATGCTTACGTGTGGGTGAAACCACCAGGTGAGTCAGACGGTGTGGCCGAAGCCGGCATCATCGATCCTGTCGACCCGGCGAAAGGTTTTGACCGCAACTGCGATCCGACCTTCACCAATTCCAGCGGCACATTGACCGGTTCACTTCCCGGTGCACCCCATGCGGGCCGCTGGCACACCGAAGGGTTCCAGCTTCTGTTGAACAACGCATACCCCCCGCTGTAATCCTCAGCGGCAGCAAGGATGACCAAGGCCAGGGAAGGCTTCATCAATGAACAAAACCAGGCTTTGGTTCATGCACAGCAGATGCAAACACCAGAGCCAAGATGATCGGGTTTTAACCGAGTTGTAAGTCGATGCAGTGTGTTTAACCGGCCTTATCCATTACCCCGTGGTGCGGCCGGTTGTTTTTTTCACGACTGTATTGCCCTTGTATTTTCCTGCGACGGAGCACCAGAACTCCGCTCCCTCCAATCCACATAAAAAAAATGAAGTGAGGACACTTCCAATGACTCAAGCTCCCAAAACAAATAAACCGGCATATTCCAAACCATTGTTAACATCCCGCTTGAACACAAGCGCCCCCAGAATTCTGACCCGCGCCATCAGCGCCGTGGTGTTATCCGGCCTGGTTGCCGGCAGCGCCTGGGCCGCCGTGGGTAACCCGCGCGTTAATCAGGTGGGTTATTTACCCAACAGCGCCAAAGTGGCCACCTATAGCAGCGATGCCCTGGCAGCATTGCCCTGGGAATTACGCCTCAATGGCACCCTCGTCACCAGCGGAACGACTATGCCGCGCGGCGTTGACGCAGCCTCGGGCGATAACATCCATATCATCGACATCAGCGGCGTAACCACTGAGGCCGACGGCTACAAACTTTACGTCGGCAACGATGAAAGTTATCCCTTTG
Organism: Cellvibrio sp. PSBB006; assembly: GCF_002162135.1. Taxonomy (NCBI): domain Bacteria; kingdom Pseudomonadati; phylum Pseudomonadota; class Gammaproteobacteria; order Cellvibrionales; family Cellvibrionaceae; genus Cellvibrio; species Cellvibrio sp. PSBB006. The sequence goes on from NZ_CP021382.1 coordinate 1,853,334, forward strand.
AGATCGCAGCCGATGCGTTTACCGGCGCGCTCTACGACTCGATCAAATACTTCTACCACAACCGCAGCGGCATCGCGATTGAGACTGCCTACACCGGTGGCGGCAACACCAGCTACGCACCGAATGCCCAATGGGCACGCCCGGCGGGCCACCTGAATATGGGCGCAAACCAGGGCGACTATGACGTGCCCTGCTGGAGCGGCACCTGTAATTACAGCCTGGACGTAACCAAGGGTTGGTACGACGCAGGTGACCATGGGAAATACGTGGTTAACGGCGGGATTTCCGTGTGGAAACTGCTCACAATGTACGAACGTGCCCTGCACTTGAGCGACAACGCCGGTGCGTTTGCTGACGGCACCTTGAATATCCCCGAAAGCGGCAACGGCGTACCTGACATTCTGGACGAAGTGCGCTGGCAGATGGAATTTATGCTTTCCATGCAAGTGCCCCAAGGCCAGGCCAAGGCCGGCATGGTGCATCACAAGATGCATGATGTGGGTTGGACTGGCTTGCCGCTGGCACCTCATGAAGATAGCCAGGCCCGTGCGCTGGTACCGCCCAGCACCGCTGCAACCTTGAATGTAGCCGCCACTGCCGCACAGTGTGCGCGCCTGTGGCAAAACATCGATGCCGCTTTTGCCAGCACCTGTTTGACGGCGGCAGAACGCGCCTGGGATGCGGCGCAGCAAAACCCCAGTGATCTCTACACCGGTGGCTACGATAATGGCGGCGGCGGTTACGGTGACCGGTTCGTCGCCGACGAATTTTTCTGGGCAGCGGCGGAGCTGTATATCACTACCGGTGACAGCAAGTACCTGCCAACCATCCAGAATTATGAAATCGAGCGTACCGATTTTGGTTGGCCAGACACTGAATTACCGGGTTTGATTTCTCTCGCCACAGTACCAGCCAGCCATACGGCAAGTTTGCGCACAAGCGCTCGGCAGACCATCGTCCAGATCGCTGATTACCACCTGGGCGTGATCGATAGCACCGGTTATCTCACCCCTCATACGGAAGAGGAATACTACTGGGGCTCCAATAATGGCGTTGCCAATAAACTGTTCCTGGTCGGTTTGGCTTACGACTTTACCGGCAACGAAGATTACGCCAAAGGCGTCGGTAAGGCTGTCGATTATCTCTTCGGTCGAAACACCTTGTCGTTCTCCTACATCTCCGGCCACGGTGAAAATGCACTGACCCAGCCGCACCACCGTTTCTGGGCCGGGGCACTGAACGGTGCTTACCCCTGGTTACCGCCAGGTGCTTTCTCCGGCGGCCCCAATGCCGGGTTGGAAGACGAAGTGGCACAGGGTGCCTTGAACGGCTGCCAGACTCGTCCGGCCACCTGCTACATGGATGACATCAACTCCTGGTCCACCAACGAGATCACCATCAACTGGAACTCGGCACTGGCGTGGGTGTTGGCGTTTTATGATGATTACGGCAATGAAGGCGGCGCGTCGTCGTCATCTTCCAGTCAAATCAGCTCCAGTGTCGCGAGCAGTTCTTCGTCGAGTGCCAGCAGTATTCCGGTGTCCAGTTCGTCAAGCAGTAGCGCGCCGGTTAGTAGTTCGAGCAGCTCAATCAGCAGCTCTGTGGTTGCCAGTTCCTCCAGCAGCCTGGCGTCGTCTTCCAGCAGTTCCAGCATGCCGACCGGTCAACAATGTAACTGGTATGGCACGCTGTATCCGCTGTGTGTCACCACCCAAAGCGGCTGGGGATGGGAGCAGAATCGCAGCTGTATCTCGCGCAGCACTTGTAGCTCACAACCGGCGCCCTGGGGCATTGTTGGAGGCGGTACCTCCAGTTCCAGTCCTGCCAGCTCCAGTCCCTCATCCAGCTCCAGTCCTGCATCCAGCAGTTCCAGCTCAGCGCCAGCCTCCAGCAGCAGTTCCAGCCTGGTTGCCAGCAGTTCATCGTCCAGCTCTGCGCCTAACGGTAGCGGCAGTTGCGAATACGTGGTGACCAACCAATGGAACAACGGATTTACCGGCGCGATCCGCATCACCAACAACGGCAGTTCGCCCATCAACGGGTGGAGTGTGAGCTGGAATTACAACGACGGCTCACGTATCACCAACAGTTGGAACGCCAACCTGTCCGGCAGCAACCCTTACAGTGCCAGCAACCTGGGCTGGAATGGCACCTTGCAACCGGGCCAAACCGCCGAGTTTGGTTTCCAGGGCACCAAAGGCGGCAGCGCAGCTTCTGTGCCGGTCGTCAGTGGAGCGCCCTGTAACTAAACCCGGTTAAACCGCCAAAGCCTTGTCTTCGCGATGGATGGCAACTGATCCATCGCGAAGACTTTGCGTTTAATTTTTCTTTTTAAGAATGACCCGTTAACGGAGGTTTCCACTATGTATCGTCCCCACCTGATTCATTGTTTGAAGCTGGCTTTTTTCCCCGTTATCGCCTGTATTCTGCTAGCGGGTCATGCCAGCGGCCAAACGCCGACACGTATCATGCCACTCGGCGACTCCATTACCGGGTCACCCGGATGTTGGCGCGCGCTATTGTGGAACCAATTGCAGGACGATGGTTATTCAGCCCTTGATTTTGTCGGCACCCTGCCCACTCAGGGTTGCGGCCAAACCCACGATGGCGACAACGAAGGGCATGGCGGCATCCTCGCCACCAATATGGCCAACGCCAATCAATTGGTACCCTGGCTGGACGCGACCAACCCCGATATCGTCCTCATGCATCTGGGTACCAACGATGCCTGGAGCAACCGCAGCACGGCTGCAATTCTTTCTGCCTTTGATACCCTCGTGAACCAGATGCGCGCAAACAATCCCGCGATGATCATTCTGGTAGCCCAAATTATTCCCATGGATTCCGCGCGTTCGTGCAGTAGCTGTGCGCAAAACGTGATTGCCCTGAACAATGCCCTGCCCGCCTGGGTCGCCGGTATTACCAGCGCTGCATCACCCGTATTACTGGTCGATCAATGGACTGGCTTCAACACCGACAACCACACCTATGACGGCGTGCATCCCAATGCTGCGGGCGATCAATTGATTGCCGATAATTGGTTTGATGCGTTAAGCCTTGTGTTAGATGGCAGTGTGACATCCTCGTCAAGCAGTAGCGTTTCATCAAACAGTGCATCGTCTGTTTCGTCTTCTGCTGGTACGCAGCAATGCAATTGGTACGGCACTTTGTATCCCCTTTGTGTAACCGCCCAAAGTGGTTGGGGCTGGGAACAAAATCGCAGCTGTATTGCACGTTCAACCTGTGAATCACAACCGGCGCCTTATGGCATTGTCGGCGATACCGCCGCGAGTAGCTCATCGCTAAATTCCGTTTCCAGTAGTAGCTCGACGACCAGTTCAAGTAACTCATCGTCAGTTGTTGCCAGCTCATCGAGCAGTTCAATCACCACAGGTGGTAATTGTGTACACGTCGTTACCAACGAATGGAGCAATGGCTTCACCGGTGCGATCCGCATTACCAATAACGGTAGCGCCCCAGTCAGCGGATGGAGCGTTAGTTGGTCCTACACCGACAGCACCCGCCTTACTAACAGCTGGAACGCTGCTGTCTCCGGTACCAATCCTTATATAGCGACCAACCTTGGCTGGAACGGCAACATCCAACCGGGACAAAGCGTGGAGTTCGGTTTTCAGGCAACGAAAAATGGCAACGCGCCACATGCCATAAATGTAAGCGGTAATGTCTGCGAATAATTTTCTCGATGTTTATGTGAATCAACACAACTGGCTTTAAAAATCGCTGCATCACTCAAGCAGAATTTACGCGTTGCATCTATTCGTTTACAGGAGAAAACATTATGCGATTTGTATGGAAAATAATTTTTTGTTCGCTATTAACCAGCTTGCTACCCCTGCTGTCCACGTCTGTCATCGCACAGGACGCATCCTGCCGATACCGGATTACCAATGAGTGGAACAGCGGTTACATCGCCACAATAACCATTTCAAACCAATCAACCACCAGCGTCAGCAACTGGAGTGTGAATTGGGAGTACCAGGCAAATCGAATAAGCAATTTATGGAGTGCGATGTTATCGGGTAATAACCCCTATACAGCACAATCACTTTCATGGAATGGAACGATCGCGCCGGGAGCGAGCGTGGAGTTTGGATTCCAGGTGGACAAAAACGGCGGTGCTGCTGAACGCCCCGTCGTGAGTGGCGAAATCTGCAACACCTCATCATCGAGTTCCTATACATCAAGCTCGCATACATCCAGTTCCACTGCTAGCTTCAGCTCGAGTTCGGCAGACTACGGTTCTTGTCCATTTACCGGGGTTGAGTGCGTGTCTCTGAGCGGCAGCTGGGAATATATTTGCGCACCCGGCTGCACTAGCCAGGGACCTGCACCCTGCATCTCTGCGAACATGTGTAGAACTTACGGCAACTCAAGCAGCATCACTAGTTCGTCACCAGCCAGCTCCTCTGAGGCAAGTTCGTCTGAGGCAAGCTCGGTGACAAACAGCACAGGATCTTCAAGTAGCCTCGCGATGTGCCCATTTACCGGCTACGAGTGCCAGGATATCAACGGAAGCTGGATGTACATCTGCGCACCAGGGTGCACATCTCAGGGAAATGCTCCTTGTGGGCCAATCTCGCAATGTCGTTTCAATATCAGTTCGTCTTCAGGTATTTCCAGTTCACACTCATCCAGTAGTAGTTCCTCACCTAGTTTAAAAAACCTTGCCGGATTCCCGATAGGTGTTGCCGTGTCAGCGGGTAGTGAAACCAATAGCATATTTCGCAACGATGGCGGCATAGACCGGACGCTGATTCAACAGCATTTCAGCCAGCTTACCGCCGGCAATATCATGAAGATGAGTTATCTTCATCCGAGTGAAAACACTTACACCTTTGAGCACGCTGATCAGCTGGTTAACTTTGCTCTTGAAAATAATATCTCTATTCACGGCCACACGCTGATCTGGCATTCGGATTACCAGATCCCCACCTGGATGAAAAATTACACTGGTGATTACGCGACTCTGTTGCAGGAACACGTGCAAAACATCACCAGTTACTACGCAGGACGCGTGGTGAGCTGGGATGTTGTTAACGAAGCATTTGCTGATGACGGCGACAGCAATGCAATCAATGGTTATCGCAATTCGTTGTGGTATCAGAAACTTGGGCCGGGTTATATCGAGCAGGCATTCATCGCTGCTGATGCAGCCGATCCGGTAGCAGATCTTTACTATAACGATTACAACCTCGAAGGCGGACAGCAAAAATTCGATTACGTATTAGCAATGGTCGATGACTTCAAAGCGCGCGATATTCCAATAGATGGTGTTGGTTTCCAAATGCATATCAACATAGAGTGGCCGAGTGAGTCGCAAATAAAAAATGCTTTCCAGCAGGTGGTCAATCGCGGCCTGAAAGTAAAAATTACCGAGCTGGATATACCGGTTAACACCTACGCCAATCCTGACAAATATCAAACCTTTACCGCTGAAGCGGCTGAGCGTCAGAAAGATAAATATCGTGAAGTCGTTGCAGCCTACCTGGATGTGGTTCCACCCGAATTGCGGGGCGGCATTACCGTATGGGGCTTGTACGATAGCGACAGCTGGTTGATCGATCTGCACGGGCGACCGGACTGGCCATTGTTGTTTAACGACCTCAGGCAGGCGAAGCCCGCTTTTGATGGTTTCGTGGAAGGCTTATCGGATTAACTATTTATCAATATTTTTTGGACACTCAATCAGTTAAAACAATAACGACCGTTGAGACGCCACTCCTACACCGCTCGGCGTTGAACCTGATCAGCGTCGAGAGTGATAAAAACCACCGTAGTCGCGCTTAAGGCTTCAGCGCAGGGTGTATAACAAGCTGTAATAACTCCAATAAGGCATACAGGAGAATAACAATGATAGCGTTTAAAAAAATCGCCGGTTTTTCGGTTGCGATGTTTGTTTTAATTTGTGCGGTCGCACAACAGGCAAGTGCACAAGCTAATTGCAGTTACCGTATTACCAACGAATGGAATACCGGCTACACCGGTGCAATTACTATCAGCAACAACGGTTCCAGCTCGTTAAACGGCTGGAGTCTCAGCTGGCAATACAACAGCAATCGCATCACCAGTTCGTGGAATGCCAATATCACTGGTAATAATCCTTACACCGCAACGGATCTAGGTTGGAATGGCAACGTTCCTGCCGGTGCCAGTGTGGAGATTGGCTTTCAGGTGAATAAAAACGGTGGCAGTGCCGAAATGCCGACATTGAATGGTGCTGTCTGTTCCGGTGGCAACAATAATTCTTCCGCAACCAGTAGTGTAAGCAGTTCGCCATCAAGCAGCGCATCGAGCCAGAGCGTGGCACCGTCATCCAGCGCGAGCTCTATCAGCTCATCGTCAGCCAACAACAACGCGGGGCAGCAATGCAACTGGTACGGCACTTTGTATCCCTTGTGTACCAATACGCAAAGTGGTTGGGGCTGGGAGGCGAATCGCAGTTGTATTTCGCCCAGCACCTGTAGTTCGCAACCGGCGCCTTACGGCATCGTTGGAGGAAATAATTCGTCCAACAGTTCAAGTGTCGCGACATCTTCAAGCAGTTCCGCCGGTAACCAGGGTTTTGTCAGTACCCATGGGCAACTGCGTACCAGCGGCAATCAACTGATCAACAAAAACGGTACCGCTGTTCAGTTACGCGGTATGAGTTCCCACGGGCTGCAATGGTATGGCGACTACATGAATCTCAGTAGCATCCGCTGGTTGCGCGATGACTGGGGTATCAATGTGATTCGTGCGGCTATGTATACCGCCAGCGAAGGTTACATCGAAGATCCTTCAGTCAAAAATAAAGTATTTGAAATTGTCGATGCCGCGATTGCGCTGGATATTTATGTGATTGTCGACTGGCATATTCTCAGCGATGGCAACCCGCAACAATACAAAGCGGAAGCGAAAGCATTTTTCAACGAGGTCGCGCAGCGTTACGGCAACACACCCAACGTGATTTATGAAATTGCCAACGAACCCAACGGCGGTGGCGTCACCTGGAATGCGGCGATTCGCCCTTATGCCCAGGAAGTCATTCCGGTGATTCGCAATCACGCACCGAATAGTCTGGTCATTGTCGGTACGGGTACATGGAGTCAGGACGTTACTGATGCAGCGGCCAATCCGGTGAGTTTTCCGAATGTCGGCTATGCGATGCATTTCTATGCGTGTACTCACGGCCAATGGTTACGCGACCGCGTAGATCAGGCACGCGCGCAAGGCGCGATGATTTTCTCTACTGAATGGGGCACCGCCGACGCCACTGGCGACGGCAGTGTGTGTGAAAACGATACCCGTACCTGGATTAATTTCCTGAATCAACGCGGAATCAGCTGGATTAACTGGAGCATTACGCCAAAAGAGGAAGGCACCGCTGCGCTGACCCCCGGCGCCAGCACAACAGGTAACTGGTCCGCCAGTGACCTGTCGCCGTCAGGCACCTTGGTGAAATCACTGATGCGTCAATAAGAACGTAAAGTGACATAAAAAATACAAAGGGATTTGACAAAAAAATCCCCGCTATTCGGCGGGGATTTTTTTATTGGAATATCAGTGACACATCATCTTGTAAGCAAATTGCGCATCCAGGAAATTTGCCATCATCGTTGCGGTCGGTTTTGCCCAGGGATAAAACAACCAGAAACTGTGCGGTGCATCCGAAAATTTTTCAGCATGATAATTAATCTTGGCTTCCTCAAGCCGCTTGATCATCTCCGCTTGCCCCACACTGAAACGCGCCTGTGAACTGTTGATAAACAATACCGGCGGCTTGCCTTTGCTTACGTGATAAATCGGCGAGGCCTCGTGCCATAAAGCGGTTTTTGTCGCATAGTTTCCACCAAACCATTGACCGGCCGACGAGGGATTTTTGCGCGGATCATCTTCATATTTGCGTGCTTCTTCCGACGTGAAATCCGACAAGCCATCAATGTTCACCACCGCTTGCACATCACTGGTAAAGATACTGCTCTTAGCCTGCGGATCAAATTTTACGTCACCGTTTGTCATACCGACCAAAGCAGCGATTTGTCCACCTGCAGAACCACCAGCCACAGCAATACGTTCCGGATTGACACCATAGGTTTTCGCATTCTCGCGCAACCAGCGAACCGCCGCTTTCACATCATGAATCGCAGCAGGATATTCAGCTTCCGGCGATAAGCGATAACTGATAGTCGCCGTCACATAACCGCGCAACGCTAATTGGTGGGCCAAGGGCATCATATTTTCACGATAACCAGCCCGCCAGCCACCACCGTGTACCAACACGATAGCTGGCCGCTGATCCGCCATGGTGGGTTCGGGGGCATAGAGGTCCAACTGCAATTCCCGCGCGCCGTAGTTAACGTAGGTCAGGTTTTTAAATGCAAGTATGCCTTCCGGCAATTTGCCGTCCAGCATGCGCATTTGCGGAAAATCCTTCACATATTTTGTGTAGGTATCAGCCGGAGTGTAAGTATTTTGAGGGTCATTGACCGAGGTGATGGGTGCGGTGGTTGAACAACCAAGCATTAATGCCAGCGCAACGCTGCCAGCCAGAGTAAAGATAACGGTAACGCAATGCCGAAGGATCATATGGACTATCTCTTATTGTTGACCGATTACTGGAACCGGAAACAATAAAGCACCAAGCGCCATAAGGCCAGCCAGTTCATAGGTAAAGATAGTCTTAGTGACAGGTCATACGGTACTTGAACTGCAAATCCAGAAAGTCAGCGGTGATATTGGCTGCCGGGCTCACCCAGGGCTCAAACAACCAGAAAGCATGCGGGCTACCGGAGATTTCCTCCATCCGATGCGGCACCCGGAAGTGCACCAGGCGCCGGAGCACTTCATCCTGCCCCGCCCGATAGCCCGGCTCGCCGCTATTCAACAACAATACAGCCGGCATCCCTTTACGGACGAGGTTCACTGGCGACGCCTGATGCAGTAAAGCCTCCTGTTGGGCCACCTCGCCGCCGAGCCAATAACCGATTGGATCGGGATGCCCGGTTTCACTTTTCAGCATCGCGGGATCAAGCTGCCAAGGACCATCAAGATTGAGAATAACCTGCACCTCGGCCAACTCAACCGCCGTCAATCCAGCCAAGGCCGCTACCACCCCACCCGCGCCAGCCCCACCTAATGCAATATGCGATGAATCGACTCCGTAAGGTTCCGCATGCTCACGCATCCACCGCACAGCAGCCTGGGCATCCTCCACCGCCGCCGGGTAAGGCGCTTGCGAAGCCAAACGATAATCGATAGTGGCAACAACATAACCGCGTAAAGCCAGGCTTATCGCAAGAGACGTTAAATGCTCCCGCTCACCACCCAACCAATCACCGCCATGCACCAAAACAATACCCGGCCGCAACTCATCCATCGTCGTCCCCGGCGCATACAAATCCAACTGCAAATCACGCGCACCTCGTTGGATATAAGTGAGATTTTTAAACTCAGCAATACCCTCCGGCACAACGCGACTGGCCAGCTTGATGTAGGGATAACGTTTTACTTGCTCGCGAAAGATATCATCGGAAGTGTAGTTAGACGATTGATGCGGAACAGCGGTGCAAGCAGCCAAAAATACGTTAAGCAACGTCAGAAAGAGCAAACGCACATTCGAGAATTTTTTCGTTTCGACACTCATTGCAGAAACCCTTGGTTGTTATTTTTATTGATGTATTTTTCAGGAGTTCAATAGAGCATTAAAGTTCAGGCAGATGAAGTCACAAGATCACGTTTTTGCGATAAAGCGGTAATCAATATTATTTTTAGGAACGAGTTAAACTCAATTTTCATCAATAAAAAAACCAGCATTTGCGCTGGCTTTTTTATTATCTGTCTTGGAACTCGCACTATGCGAGTTTGGCGTTAAGGCGTTGGTTTCGAAACCCTCAAGTCAGGGACGACTTGAGGGAGCTACAAGGATGATTCATTCGCCACATCCTTGTGGCTCACCCTACGGGCAGCTTCGCTGTGCAAATTGGCTATCCTGCCAATTTGTTATGCGTTTTTGAACCAAAGCCCCCAACGACAAACGGATTAAAGTCTACGAATATTACAAAACCAAACGCCGAATATCCGCAATCACACCAGTCAAGAACGTAAAGAACCGACCAGCATCCGCACCATTCACCGCACGATGATCGTACGACAAAGAAATCGGCAACATATTACGTGGCACAAACTCCTTACCATTCCACACCGGCTTAATCTGCGCACGAGAAACACCCAGAATCGCCACTTCCGGCGCATTCACCATAGGCGTAAAACCACTACCGCCCATCGCACCCAGGCTAGAGATAGTAAAACAACCACCCTGCATCTCTGCTGGCATCAACTTACCATCGCGCGCCTTCTTGGCCAGGACATTAATCTCGTCAGCCAACTCCCACAGACCTTTTTTATCCACATCGCGCACCACCGGAACCAGCAGACCGATTGGCGTATCCACCGCCACACCGATATGCACATAGTTCTTCTGCACAATGTGCTCACCATCGTGATGCATGGACACATTGAAACTCGGCTCTGCGCGCAATGCGGCAGCACAGGCTTTCAACAGGAAAGGTAAGGGCGTTAATTTACTGCCGCGCTTTTCCGCTTCCGCTTTCAAGCCGGTACGGAAAGCTTCCATCTCGGTAATGTCCACATCATCCCATTGGGTGACATGGGGAACATTCAACCAATTGCGGGTCATGTTTTCAGCAGTGAGCTTTTTGATCTTGCTCATCTTGACCATTTCAATCTCACCGAACTTGGCGAAATCAACCGCTGGCACACGCGGAATACCTGAACCACCGCCTACCGATGCGCCGGATTGAACGCTGACGACAATGTTTTTCACATAGTTGCGAACATCATCTTTCAGCAGGCGACCACGCGGACCGGTGCCGGACACTTTGCCCAGATCCACGCCGAGTTGGCGACCCAATTTGCGCACTGCCGGACCAGCGTAAACATCACCCGTGTTCACCACCGTTTCAGTTTGTGCAGAAGCGGCTGGTGCAGCCTTAGGCGCTTCAGCTTTAGGTGCCGGTGTGCTGGTTTCAGTTTTGGCCGGCGCAGCGGCTTGTACCGGCGCAGCGCCACCTGAGGTGGTCATCACCCCGATAACCGAACCTTGCGATACCTTGTCACCGACTTTCACTGCGAGACTGACGATCTTGCCGGACGCAGTAGCAGGTACTTCCATAGATGCCTTATCAGTCTCAAGGACAATCAGTGAGTCGCCTTCTGCAACGTCATCGCCCGCTTTCACCGTCACTTCAATAACGTCAACATTTTCTGCGCCGCCGATATCCGGGACCGTGATAGTCACCTCACTGCTGCTCGCTGAGGCAGCAGGTGTTGCTGCCGCTGGTGCAGGCGCGGCAGCAGATGCTGCGCCGCCACTGACAGCCACAACACAAATGGCCGTGCCCTGGGAAATCTTATCACCCACATTCACCGAGATACTAACGATCTTGCCTGATGCAGTAGCGGGAACCTCCATCGACGCTTTGTCAGTTTCCAGCACAATCAGGGAATCGCCTTCGGCTACTTCATCACCGGGTTTAACGGTCACTTCAATCACATCCACATTTTCTGCGCCGCCAATATCTGGCACCGTAATGGTAATTTCGCTGGTTGCTGCAGATGCTTTGGCCGGAGCCGGGGCGGCAGCGGGTGCTTTGGCGGCAGGAGCAGGAGCAGCCTCGGCAGCGCCTTCTGCTTCCACTTCAATCAATACATCATCCTGCGAAACCTTGTCTCCCTCTTTCACCTTGATAGCGACAACTTTACCCGCTTTATCGGCAGGAATTTCCATGGATGCTTTGTCCGTTTCAAGCACGACGATGGAATCTCCCTCGGCAATTACATCGCCTACTTTCACGGAGATTTCAATTACATCGACGCCTTCCGCACCACCGATATCGGGCACTTTAATGGTTTGAATTGCCACTGTAACTCCTCACTTTCTGCAAATTCGATCAACTGTTATTCAATGCGAATACAAGAACGCCCTCTTTGTAAGAGGGCGTTGGATTTACACGCTCATCGGGTCCGCTTTTTCCGGATCAATCCCGAATTTCTTGATGGCCTTGGCGACGACGTCGGCTTTGATCTTGCCTTCATCTGCCAGCGACTTGAGCGCGGCGATAACCACGAAATAACGATTCACTTCAAAGAAATGACGCAATTTCGCGCGGGAATCACTGCGACCAAAACCTTCTGTACCCAATACGGTGTAGGTGCCGGGAACAAACGCGCGTAATTGTTCGCTGTAGGTTTTCAGGTGGTCTGTAGCAATAATTTTCGGACCGTCACGCCCTTCCAATTGTTCAGTAATATAGGCTTTGCGCGGCGCTTCGGTCGGGTGCAGCAAATTCCAGCGCGTGGCACGCTGACCGTCGCGGGTCAACTCGTTCACACTGGTCACGCTCCACACATCCGCTTCAACATCAAAATCCTTGCGCAGCAATTCAGCGGCAGCACGCACTTCGTTAAGAATGGTGCCCGCGCCCATCAACTGCACACGATTTTTCTTTTTGCTCTTGCCCTGCTCAAGCAGGTACATGCCTTTGATGATACCTTCCTGCGCATTCTCCGGCAGATCCGGGTGCTGGTAGTTTTCGTTCATCAGGGTGATGTAGTAGAAGCAATTTTCCTTGTCGCCGTACATGCGCTTGATGCCATCCTGGATGATCACCGCTAATTCGTAAGCGTAAGTAGGATCGTAAGTACGGCAATTAGGAATGGTGTTTGCCATCACATGGCTGTGGCCATCCTGGTGCTGCAAGCCTTCACCGTTCAGCGTGGTACGACCGGCGGTTGCACCCAGCATAAAGCCGCGCGCCTGCGAATCACCCGCTGCCCATGCCAGATCGCCAATACGCTGGAAACCAAACATGGAGTAATAGATGTAGAACGGAATCATGGGCACGCCATGATTGCTGTACGAGGTTGCCGCCGCAATCCAGGAAGACATGGAACCGGCTTCGTTGATGCCTTCTTCCAGAATTTGACCGTTCGATGATTCGTGATAAGACATCATCTGGCCAGCGTCATGGGGAACATATTTTTGACCTTCGGAAGAATAAATTCCGATGGTTTTAAACATACCTTCCATACCAAAGGTACGCGCTTCGTCCGGCACAATCGGCACAATATTTTTGCCGATTTGTTTGTCCTTCACCAAGGATGACAAAATACGTACAAAACTCATGGTGGTCGAAATTTCACGCTCACCGGTGGACTTCAGTTGTGCAGCAAATGCATCCAGATCCGGTGTTTGCAGCGCTTCGAAATCTGCCTTTCGCGCTGGCAAATAACCTTTCAATGTCTGGCGGCGCGCGCGCAGATATTGCATTTCCGGACTGTCTTCCGCCGGACGGTAATACGGTAATTTGGGAAGGTCTTCGTCGCTGATCGGTAACTCAAAACGGTCGCGGAATTTCTTGAGGCTTTCAACATCGAGGGATTTAACGGAGTGCGTCTTGTTAATCGCTTCACCGGATGCGCCCATACCGTAACCCTTGACGGTTTGCGCCAGAATTACCGTGGGCTGACCTTTGGTATTCACCGCTTGATGATAAGCGTTATATACCTTGCTTGCGTCGTGGCCGCCGCGCGCCAGATGAAGAATTTCATCATCTGACATATCGCTTACCAGCTCAAGCAGCTCCGGGTATTTGCCGAAGAAATGCTCGCGGGTGTAGGCGCCGCCGTTAGCTTTGTAATTTTGCATTTCGCCGTCGACAACCTCGTCCATGCGCTTTTGCAACAGACCGGATTTGTCTTTTTCCAGCAAACGATCCCAACTGCTGCCCCACAGCACTTTGATCACGTTCCAGCCGGCACCACGGAACACACCTTCGAGTTCCTGAACAATCTTGCCGTTACCACGCACCGGACCATCGAGACGCTGCAAGTTACAGTTGATCACAAAAATAAGGTTGTCGAGTTTTTCGCGGGTTGCCAGCGAAATTGCACCCAGGCTTTCCGGCTCATCACACTCACCGTCGCCTAAAAATGCCCAGACTTTGCGATCAGTTTGCGGTACCAGACCACGCGCTTCCATGTAACGGATAAAGCGTGCCTGATAGATGGCTTTGATCGGACCCAAGCCCATGGAAACGGTCGGGAATTGCCAATAATCCGGCATCAACCAGGGATGCGGATAAGAAGAAAGTCCACCGCCGTCGACTTCGCGACGGAAGCTATCGAGATGTTTTTCGTCGAAGCGACCTTCGACATAAGAGCGGGCATACATACCGGGAGAAACGTGCCCCTGGAAATACACCAGGTCACCCGGAACATCACCGTCGTTACCACGGAAGAAGTGATTGAAACCTACATCATAAAGCGTAGCGGATGAAGCAAAAGACGCGATGTGACCACCGAGTGCATCTTCATTGTCGTTGGCTTTCATCACCATCGCCATCGCATTCCAGCGCACAATGGAACGAATTTTTCGTTCCAGAACCCGATCACCGGGAAACGCAACTTCTTTCTCGGGCGGAATACTGTTGCGGTAGGGAGTCTGGATCGAAGAAGGTTGCTCAATACCTTTATTCACAGCCTTCTCGGAAAGCATTTTCAACAGGTATGCGGCGCGCTCTTTGCCACCGTGGCGAACAACTGATTCCAAGGCATCCAGCCATTCTTTCGTTTCAATGGCATCGATATCTTCTAGCATTCAAATCTCCTCAACTATGCGCGCTGTGGCACATATAAACGTAGCAACAGTATCAAATAAAGGAATTAGGAAGGGTGTAACCGCAGCTTGTAGTGTCACAGAAGTCATTGATTTCTGTAGGTTTATTGGCGGTTTCGCTCCAGCGTCGGAGCGAAAAAATCCCCGAATTCTTACATATATGGCGTTTTTTTACCAGCCCCGCTCCTTACACTGGGCTAACCACAGGAGCAGTGCGGAGCAAGCAAAAAACATTGCCCATTTTTTACACAGCCTATTTACGATTGCAGACAAGGTTGTCAAGGATAACGTTGTCGGTTGACAACGGCTTTAACCCTAAAAACAACGCAGGAAAATTCAACAAATTTATGGATACACCAGACTATCCAATTGTTCATGATAAACATCGCGGTCATTCAACAAGCGAAAGTTTTCTGTGTCAGACATTCGTTGCGACGTCAACCAAAGCCGCCGCTGTTTTTCGAGTATAACGCGCTGATAATAATTACCCAGTGATTCTTCAGTAATACCGGCGACAGCCGCTGCTATCTGTTGACGTCTCTCAAACTCTTCATCTTCGAGCAGAATACTTTCCCAATAGATTGCCGCCTGTTCTGTCAATGTGCGCGCCGGCTTTTTCAGTTCACGCACCAGGGATTGTTTATTTTCCGCTAAATGTTTGCCCAACACTTTTGCATAGTCCGTCAGGAAGCCATCAATTTCCTGCACGATTTGCGCTTCATCCGTCGCAGGTGATTGGACAACAAACACCGTTCCTTCAAGATCGCGTATCGGCATGGGGAAAACACTCACGATATAGCCCAGCTGTTTTTCGGTACGCAAGCTGTCAAAGAAAGCCGGCTGTAACATTTGCTGCAACAATTTCATGTGCGCCGTATCAACGATACCTGGCTGCAAGCTTTGGATATATAACTGCACCACGCGATCATTGTGATCAAGGGTGTGACGGTATAACCAGGGTTTCTCCTGTTTTGCCGAAAGTTGATAAAGACGAGCGGTCGGTTCTGGTCTGCCAGTGCGTGCGCCGAGTAATTCATACTCTGCCAGTGCAGCAAGCTTAATAGCTTCCTGCCGGAATAAATTGCCGTACAACAATGCTTCCATGGTGCCGTCGCGCAACAACCGAGTTGCAAACTGGTGAAATTGTTCAAGGGTTTTGTTTTCCAGCCCGCTCACCAGTTCTTCGTTACTCCAATAGGGCTCGTAATGCAGCACCGGTATTTGCCCAGCCAGCACAATGTAAGGTGTGTTCTTGTTGTCATTGCGCCAGTTGCGAATCAACTCCTGCTTGAGATTGGCAAAACGCTCCTGGGTGAAGCGGCCTTTGCGAACCGCTTTGGCTATCTTGCTCAGCAGTAGTCCCTGACGACTGCTATAGCCATCAATGGAAATATCCAGGCCACGCGTGTTGGCGCGTACCGAGTAGTTCAAACCAGCCAGACGCGCCGGATAGGAAAATTCATTTAATTCGTCCATCACCAGCGCCGCAAACAATTGCGTCTGGGCTGCACCCTCCGCATTGGCCGCCACCAGTGGTAATTTTAAACGCAGGTTAATCCTGGCCTTGGGCACATGAAATTGTTGATCCTGCTTAAACCAGGCACGGGTTCGCTCATTGCGTATCACCACTTGCGGCCGATCCGCGATACGCGGCGCGGCACTTTCACTGGGCGTGGGCAACAGCAACTGGGATTTGACCGCCAGACGTGTCGGAATAAAAGCATTCGGTTCGGGAAAATATAATTTCTTCCGCACGCTCGGTTTTATTTCGTATTCTTCAAATTTGATTTTTTCAACGGCGTAAGGTGTTTGATAAAAACCGGATAGCCTGTCTGTGGTCAAATCCGGGGCAACAAACACGGTCATCACATTATCACTGCGCAGATAACTCAAGCATTGTTGAATTAATTTTTCATCGTAGGCGGTATAAAGAAAATCACCGCGCAGCACATCCTGCGGCTGATAGATGTGCATTACAGAAGCCAGACTCCTTACCGTATCAATCGGAGGAGCCTGTTCCTGGAAGCGAAAATCGATATCAGCCAATTCCTTGAGTTCGTTGTAGCGCCAGTCTTTCAGACCGCGAGCCTGCAATTGTTCAATCATGTAAAACATCAAGGGAACTATTTGATCGCGTGCTCGTGTCCCCTTCTCGGTCAGTTGAACAGTAATCTGGAAGAATGCGTCGTGGCGCGTACTGGCCCCCACACCGGCGCTCAGCCCTTCGGCCCAACCGAGATCTTTCAATAGGGACAGCACACTGCCCTTGCCTTCGTGTCCCAATAAATTGCCGATGTAATGCCAGGGTTTCTTGTTATAGGTATCCCAAGGTTCAGGGATTGGAAAAAGCATAGACAGTTGTCGTAGTTCTTTTTCCGGTTTTATGCTGATGGCGGCAGGAAGGAAATTCGCCGGAAAAAGCGGCGGATATTTATCTGCAAGTTCGACGGTGTGCGACGGAATATTGCCAAAGCGGCCCACCACCATTTTTTGCAGCTCATCCAGGGATTCTTTTCCGAGCACAACCAATGTCATGGCGTCAGCTGAATAATATTGGCGATAGAAGTCGATTAGATCATCGCGCACAGCATCATCTTCACGATCGGCGAGTGTCTCCTGGCTGCCCACAGAAAATTGGGCCGCCGGATGCTCCGGGTTGAGCACTTCGCGATACACATCGAGCATGCGCCGCGCATCATCGTTTATACGCGCCAGATATTCCGAATTCACTGCATTGCGCTCGCGCTCGACATAACCAGCATCAAATAACGGAGCAATAAAAAATTGGGCAAAGCGATCCAGCGCCGGATCGAGATAACCGCTATCGATATCGAAAAAATAATTGGTGTGTTCCGGTGCGGTAAACGCATTGTGGTTTCCGCCGTGCTGACTGATAAATGCCTGGT
Organism: Cellvibrio sp. PSBB006; assembly: GCF_002162135.1. NCBI lineage: Bacteria > Pseudomonadati > Pseudomonadota > Gammaproteobacteria > Cellvibrionales > Cellvibrionaceae > Cellvibrio > Cellvibrio sp. PSBB006. The sequence continues at coordinate 1,870,935 of NZ_CP021382.1, forward strand.
ACTCGCCCGCTTCCGGGTATTTTTCCGTACCAAGAAACAACATGTGCTCAAGAAAATGGGCGAGCCCCTGGCGGTCGGCGGGGTTTTGGTTGTGCCCGATAAACACATCGAGTGCGGCGGCTGACTTTTCGGTATCTGCATCGGATACCAACAGCACCCGCAGCTTGTTTTTCAACGTGAGATAACGATATTCGCGCTCATCATTTTCGCTCTTGATGACATCAACAACGGCAGTCACCGCCGGACCATCATCAGGTACCGCCAGGTCTTCCTGCGCGGCAACCAAGCCGCTGCGCAGCAAGCACGCAGAGCAAAGTAACAACCAGTAAAGATGCCGGGCAAAACGACTTACGCTATTCATTAACACAATCACCTTCATTTAACGCGTTACCGGAGAACGCCTGGCACGTCCTGGCTTTGCTATAACGTTGTTTCCGATCTCTTGTAGGGTGCAGCACGGGGACCTACTGCACAGGATCTACTTTTTCCGCAGCAGATACAGATAGCAACCATCCTGCTCACAAAAACCCTCCAGGGCATGGCCGCTGATTTCCGCAAACGCATAAAAGTCACGCACCGACCCGGCATCCGTGGCTCTCACCCTCAGTAACTCACCGGATGCCAGCTCACGCAGCGTCTGTTTGGCACGCAGGAGCGGCAAAGGACAACGCAATCCACTGGCATCGACGTCCGTCGTCACAACATGTGTTGTGATCTCTTCATATGCAATGCGCGGCAACTGCTGATTTGGATCATTCATGCCAATAAAACCCGTTTATGCTATGGAACCCTGCCGAGTCCGGGTTGAACAAAGTTGGCGCATATTAGTCCAAAGCCTGTCTATCCGCCGGCCGTAGCCTTTGGCCAGCAAAGACGCTAGAGTAACGGCCGCTAGATCGCCACCCGGAGGAGTGCCAACAACTGTGTCTGTGTTTCGCAAAACCTTGCTGATTCCAATGATTCTCGCAAGCGGCATCGCTATGAATGCGGCGGCGGAGATAGAACTTCCGATGTTGGGAGACACCAGCTCCAGCATGATTTCACCAGTGCAGGAGCGTGTACTTGGGCAAAAGTGGTTGCGATTGTACCGTAGTCAGGTTCCCACGTCCTCTGATCCATTGATTATCGATTACCTCGAAAAACTGCTGAATCGGTTGGCGATCCACAGCCAGCTGGACAACAAAGACCTGGAATTGGTGCTGGTCCAGAACGATACCCTCAATGCCTTTGCCGTACCAGGCGGCATCATCGGCGTCCACACCGGTTTGCTGACCTATGCCAGAACCGAAAACCAGCTGGCGGCAGTTCTGGCTCACGAACTGGCGCACTTGAGCCAGCGCCATTATGCCCGCCAACTTGAACAACAAAAAAACATGGCTGCGCCCTTTTATGCCGGGATGCTGGCCAGTCTGGTGTTGCTCGCCACCAGCGGCTCCAACAGCGATGCGGGCCTGGCAGCCCTGGCAACCACCCAGGCAGCGGCGATTGATGCGCAATTGCGCTTCAGCCGACAAAATGAACAGGAAGCCGACCGCATCGGTATGCAAACCATGATTGAGGCGGGGTTAGATCCCTACGCCGCCTCCGACATGTTCGAAGAGATGCTGCGCGGCAGTCGCTATGGCCGCCGCCCCCCGGAATTCCTGCTGACGCACCCGATTACCGAAAGCCGTATCTCGGATGCCCGCAACCGCGCGATGCAGTATCCACGTAAGCAATACGACGATAACCTCGAATTCCAGTTGATGCGCACCCGCATTCGGGTCAGGAGTGAAGAAACACCGCAATTAGCGGTCAAGCGGTTTAAAGGCGAGGTTCAGGGAGACAGTGCATCGGCCGATGCCAGCCGCTACGGTCTTGTACTGGCTTATACCGATGCGCAGCAATTTGCCGAAGCCAGGGCTACGCTCAAACCCTTACTGGAAAAAGATCCCGAGAGGCTGAGCTATCTCATCATGGCCAATGATATTGAAGTGGCCGCCCGAAATTACAAGCCTGCACTTAAAGACCTGGAAGCCCTGCTGGATAAAAATCCCGGCAGTCATCCGGTCATCGTGCGCTACGCCGAAGCCCTGATGAAAGCAGGTGACTATGAGGGCAGTGCCGCCGTGTTAGAACGCTATTCACGGCAGCGCAATAAAGATGACTATGTCTGGTATCTGTTAGCAGAAGTCTACGGATTGGCGGGAAATATTCTCGGTGTGCACGAAGCACGCGCCGAATATTTTATTCTCAACGGTGTGTATGATCGCGCGCAGATTCAATTGCGCAATGCGTTAAAGCTGGCACAAGGCAACTTCCACCGCACTGCTTTACTGGAAGAACGATTGAAATACGTGGAGCGCCAGCGGCAGGAACAAAACTTTTAGCCCTTCCGGGCTAATTTGAAGGAATAACTGTGCGCGAAAAATTTTTGGTCCAATCCGAGTTGCTGACCCATTCGTCCGCCTTGTCCGCAGGCATGGGTCGGCCGATATGATAGCCTTGGGCATCATCGCAACCCATCATATTCAAACGCCGCAATAATTCTTCGTTTTCCACACCTTCTGCCACCACTTTCAGACCCAGGTTGTGAGCAAGATGGATGGTGGAATTCACGATGACTTCGTCCTGTTTATCTTCAAGCATATTGCGCACAAATGAATAATCAATCTTGAGCGTTTGTACCGGCAGTCGTTTGAGGTATGCAAGGGAGGAGTAGCCGGTGCCGAAATCATCAATAGCCAGCAACACGCCCAGCTCGTGCAACTGATCCAATACCCGCATAGCGCGGTTGGGGTCGGTCATGATAGAGCTTTCGGTGATTTCCAATTCAAGATACTTGGGCGGTAACTGGTATTGCTGCAACAGACGCATAATTTGTTTGGGCATGTTTTCATCAAGCAGATTGCGCGCAGACAAATTCACCGCCACCGTCACCGCCAGCCCCTGATCGTGCCACGACCGACACTGCTCGATACTTTTTTCCAGCACCCAGGCCGTCATGGGGTGAATCAAACTGGTCATTTCAACAATCGGTATAAACTCGCCGGGAGGCACAAACCCCAGCTCCGGATGGTTCCAGCGCAACAGCGCTTCAAACCCATAAAAGCAATTGGATTCCAGCGAGACCTTGGGTTGGAAATATAAGCGCAATTGATCTTCACGAATTGCGCGGCCCAACTCACCCATCAGCGCCAGACGCTTGGGTGAATGCGGATCGTATTCCGGGTTGTATAGCGACAGCCCGGACATTTCTGTCTTGGCGCGGTACATGGCCACATCGGCATAACGCATCATGGTACTGACATCCTTTGCCTGGTTCGGGCACAAGGAAATCCCGATACTGGCACTGATCTCGGTACAAAAACCTTCAACATCAAATTCCTGGCGCAGGGCGTCCAGCACGCGGTGGCCAAAGACTATCGCTTGCCGCTGATTGCGGATGCGCGGCAAGAAGATGGCAAACTCATCACCCCCAAGACGCGCGATCAAACCCGGCATCTCGGACATTTCTGTCTCCAGGCGCGGACCGATCAACTGAAGAAGACGATCGCCGACCTGATGCCCCAAGGTATCGTTGATCTCTTTAAAGCGATCCAGATCGATCAGCATCAGAGCACACAAATGCCCTTCTTCGCGGTGGTGAATCCAGTGGTCTATCTCGCGATAGAGTTTGATTCGGTTCGGCAACTTGGTGAGCGCATCATGGGTAGACTGGTATTCGAGACGATCTTCATAACGTTTGCGTGCCGTAATATCTTTGGTGGTTCCCCAGACCCGACGCAACAACCCATTTTCTACCACGCCGACGCAGGAAATTTGATAGCACAGACGGCGGCCTTTGCTGTCTTCGCGCACAATATCGTGATCAACCAATTGATAACGTTTTTCCACGAAGTGGTGTAGATCAAACAGGTAATTTTGCGACCCGCTATCCACCAAACCTGAACCCAAAATCTCGTTAATATCCTGTGCTCCCAACATTCGCACCAGCACTTTGTTGCACTCGGATAACCGCGCACTCTGTGCAATATCTGTTACCTGTTGTTCCAGCTCTGCGGTGGTGTCGACCGGGGGATCATGTCGTAACACCAGATGGCTTCAGAGCTGTTGGCGATAAATGCTTTGTAGCGCGCTTCACTTTCTTCAAGGGCGCGCTCTTTAATTAAATTGTCGGTAATATCGGTCATTACCAGCAACAAACCGCTGACTTGACCGGCATTATCCAGGGTGGGAATTTTATCGACGGTAAACCAACACTGCGCACCATCAACGTGGGTACTTTCGATGGATTTCAGTATGGGTTGGCCCGTGCGAATCACTTGCATGATTTCACGTTGACGCTCCGCCGGATCATCCCAAAAACGGGCAACCTCGATAAAACTCTTTCCGGCTGCAGCATCGCCAATCAATTTAAGCGCTAATAAATTACTGTCCTTGATCATGCCCCAACGATCCAGGTACCAAATCGCCGAATGCATGGAATCGAGCAGTAAATGTAATTCTTTGCGTTGATTTTCCAAGGTTTCCTCAATCGCTTTTTGACGGCTGATTTCTGTCAACACCTGGCCCACGCCAACAACATTATCGGCCGCATCCTTAACCGGAAAACGGGCACTGACAAAGGTACTTCTAAACTTTTCGCCTTGTGCGCCATCCTGCGCGGGTAATATTTCCTCCGCTTGCGCCACATCATGGCCTTGCAGTATTTGTTGGTCCTGCCAGGCAAGCCGCGCTGCCGTAGCCGGGTCAAATAATTCCGCATCCGTTTTACCGCATATTTCTTCGAGGTCACGACCGAGCCAGGATGAAAAACTCTGGTTTACCAACAGATAATGTCCCGTTACCGACTTGACGGTAATCAGGCTCCGGGAATTATTAATCAAGCTGTAAAGTAATTGATCCTGTTGCTGTAAGGCTTCGCTGGCACCGAACTCCAGCGAACAGTCCTGTATCTGCACCAGCATTCGGGCTACCTTGCCATTGCGATCTTTCAACGGCAGAAAGTGCGCACGCAAATAAAGCTTCGGCTTATCCAATAATTTATTGCGATGCAGATGACCCAGTGGATAATACAAGTCAAAACTGACACTGTGCCCTTGTTCATATGCCCGCTTTATTTGCGTTAATGCATGCGTATCGGCGCTGATGTTTTTGTCTTTGAATAAATTGTAGTGCCCAACTGCCCTGATTGCCTGGCGCGGCGTGAGATTGAGGAGTTTTTCAAGCGCCTGGTTTTGCTGCAACACAATGCCGGTGCTGTCTGTCATGATGCTGGGAACAGGACTTTCAGCAAATAAATTCCCTAACCATTGTTGAATCGTTTCCGGGCCAGGATTAGCCAACCAATGATTGCTGCTAACCACAACACCTTGAAAACAAAGCCCCGCTTCGCTGTGGATATCACGCGTTATTCGACCAATAAAACGCAAACGCGGTGAGCTCACTAACGCAGCGAGGCGCACTTCGCATGAATGCATTTGTGCCGGATGGTGTGAAGATTGGGTAAGCGTGTTAATGCCAAAGGTTTTTTGAAATATATAGCTATCTGCCGCCGGCATCAGCGACAGGAGATCGTCGATTCTGGCAAGGGGTACAACCAGCTCCGGCAACAGATCGTAGAAGTGCGCGGATACCTGCAGTTCACCGCTTTGCGGACGCAGGCACCATACCGCCATCTCCGAGGCATATAATGCGCTGTCGAATTGCAGGCCCGTTTGTTTTAGTGGTTGATTCAGAAGTGAAACCCTTTGTCACGACCGCTGATAGCCATAAGTGTAGACAAGAATTATCAGACTGCTGATGAATTGAAAAAATGACCGAAACGCCAGCGAAGATCGCCGGCATTCTGTTAAGAAGTGTGAATTTTTTATTCGGGAAAATGCTACCTGGCGACAAAAATCCCGGCAAACCTATCTAATGCAGTACTCGCTTCACTCAGTAGTGTGGCGGCCGTTCGTCGAGCGGTTTTTCGTCGCCCTGCTCCTGTTGATAAAGCGCGTCATCAAGACGCTTGGCCAGCAGGCGCAGCTGTTGTTGCAAGGTCAGGATTTCCTGGTCTTGTTTGGCAACCACCTGATTCAGTTGCGTCAGGGTATCCTCCTGAAAGGCGACCCGGGTTTGCAGTTCTATCAGTTGCTCTTGCAGTTCGTTCATAGCGGTTTCCCCGTCAAGCGTTAATCACATGTTGATACGCTGCATCAATCAAACGGATGGCCCGATGATCAATTAACAGGCTTTGGCCCATGCGCGAGGTTACATAACCAAACCCCAAACCGTAATCCGGGTCCGCAAAACCCAGCGAGCCGCCAGAACCCGGATGACCGAATGCCGTTGCGCCGCGCCCGAAGCGACAATCCGGGCGATCCTGGGGCAGCATAAACCCGTGACCGAAACGCAGACGTAACCCTAAGACACGATCATCCTCTGCAGACAGTTCCTGCGAACAAAGCTGGCGTTGGGCCGGTGACAACAGCTCCACATCATCCAGACGCCCTTCATTGGCTAATGCGCCGAAGATCCTGGCCAGCGCCACCGCATTGGTGTGACCATTGGCCGCTGGAATCTGTGCCTGCCGCCAGGCCGGGCTGTTGGTAGCCGTCATAAAGCTCACCGGATTGCCGAATGCCCGGTTGGTCACGCCCCGCGGGTCGGCTTTCATGATCTTGCCCAACGCCAGGCTATCCGCACCATGACTGTTGATGACCAACCCGTTGGGGTTTTTCAAGGGCGCGGTATCTGCCAAATGGACTTGCTGCTCCGGTGGTACGCCAAAGCGGCAGCGAATACCTAAAGGCTGGGCCACTTCGCGCTGAAAATAGTCATCGAAGCTGGCGCAACCACTGGCTCGTTTAATCAATTCACCCAAAATCCAGCCGTAAATAAACGGTGAATACCCTTGGGCGGTACCAGGTTCCCACCAGGGTTTTAACGCGGCAATTTCGTCGACCATTTTCTGCCAGTCGAAGATGTCTTCGTATTCCAGCAGGCCGCGAAAAGCTGACAGGCCGGTGCGGTGACACATCACCTGGCGAATGGTGATATCACCTTTGTTTTCCTGCGCAAATTCCGGCCAATAATCCGCGACTGGTTTATCCAGAACAAGCGAGCCACGCTCTGCCAATTGCAGGACGCACAATGCCACCAATGCTTTGCCGACGGAAAAAATATTGACGCAGGTGTCTTCCTGCCAAGGCTGCCCTGTTACTCCGGCCCCCTGATTGTCACGCACGCCGGCCCAGATATTGACTACCGGCTCACCGAAGCGATAGATCGCCAGCGCTGCGCCCTGCTCACCCATCTCGGTAAAATTGCGCGTGAATGCCTCAACGACGGGTTCCCAGGCGTTATCCCATTTACCCTCAATCATGTGTTTGCTCCCTTTTATCATGTGCTTGCTTCGGGGCTTGCTCATCTGCCACAACCGGGCCGGGAAGGCTGGCAAAGTAATAGCTCAATGCCAGAATATCTTCATCATCCATAGTCTTTGCGATGGAACTCATCATCGGGTTTTCCCTGGTTCCGTCGCGAAATGCGCGCAGCTGTTCCGCCAGATAGGCCTGCGGTCGGCCGGCGATGGAAGGATAAGAAGCCACTCGCGAGATGCCCTTGGGGCCATGGCATCCGACACACATGCGCGCTGTCTGGCTGCCCATCTGGACCCGCTGCTCTTCCTGCGACAAGGCTGTTGCCGGCGATGGCGCCTGATCTGAACAAGCCAGCAAGGCCAGCAATAACCCGACCGCGCTAAGGGCACGGGGCAGAATGAATAAGTTAGTCAGCTTCACACGGGTACCCGATTAATGGTTATAAGTTGAAAACGCGCGGAATTCTAACACTGCTCACCCGGCACCACCCAAGCCAATTGCGCTATCATCACCGCCAGTCTAATGCTCGTCTAATGGGGGATCTTTATGAGTAAAAACAGCCGCCTGGTCTATTCCACCGAAACTGGTCGTATCAAAGAAGAAAAAGCGTCTCCCCAAGCGGCCCCCCAAGGCGACGGTATTGTCCGCATTCGTCGTGAAACCGCTGGCCGTAACGGCAAAGGCGTCACCACGATAAGCGGCATCCCAACAACCGGTGATGAGTTGAAAAATATCGCCAAGCAGTTAAAACAACTCTGCGGCGGTGGCGGCGCGGTAAAAGATGGCGTCATTGAAATCCAGGGTGATCACCGCGACAAGATCAAGACCGATCTGGAAAAGCGCGGTTACACCGTCAAGCTTGCCGGTGGTTGAGATGGACAGCAATCAACCCGATCCCCAACTGTTGCGTGACCTCGTTACCCAGGAGATGCCCTTCGGCAAATACCAGGGCCGCCTGCTGGCCGACTTGCCGGAACCCTATCTGGTGTGGATGGCGGGCAAGGGTTTCCCCAAAGGCAAACTGGGCCAACAGCTGGCGTTGCTGTACGAAATTAAACTGAATGGCCTCGAAGGTTTGTTGAAACCTCTGCGCGCCGCTGGCCGCAATTAACCCCCCTTTTACTGGCCTGCTTTTTGCTCTACCTCTGGTAATTATTCCCAACGCCGTTTTTTTGACAGAGAGGTAGCATGCATGGATATGGAAACCTTATTACAGCTGAGTGAAACCTCACTCAAGATGGGGTTTGGTGCCCTGATTGCCGTATTAAGCGGCTGGCTGGTACTGCGGCGCCAGCAAACACAAACATTGTCACCGGGCAATCGGCGCTTACAGGTTTTGGAGGAGGTATCCGCCAATGTGGGGACGGTAAGCCATATCTTCGCCAAATATTCGACACTGGTATTGGAGTCCATTCAGTTCGGCGAAAAGTGGCCCGTGGCGCGCAAGCTGGAACTGGATGTGATAAATGCTGAGCTGGTAGCAGAGTTCAAAAAACTGGCGGAGGCAGAAGCCAAATTGCTGATGCTGGGGGAAAAGAACATGGAGCGCAGCTTGCGCTTATACGGCGCCAGAATTGCGTTGTTCCGCAAGCAAGTGTACGTCGGCCGCCAGGATATTACCCAGGAACAAATTACTGCCTTGAAACAATCAATCTTACAGATCCGCGAGCAGTTTTATGACATGCTGAGTCGCAAATACGACCGCCTGCTGGCTAACGCCTGATCAATCTTTGCCCCATTTCTCGCCGCGCCTCGGCAATCGCCGGGGCCGTTGTAGCCAAAAAATCCCTGTCCTGACATCAATTACGCTAGAATGCCCGCCTTTTAACTCGGCCAGCAGCCATATCCAGAGACGTTAACCTGTGATCTCCACCGCCAATATCACCATGCAATTTGGTGCAAAGCCCCTGTTTGAAAATGTGTCCGTCAAATTCAATAACGGCAACCGTTACGGCCTGATTGGTGCCAACGGTTGCGGCAAATCCACGTTTATGAAGATCCTCGGCGGTGACCTGGAAGCGTCCGCCGGCCAGGTGATGCTGGAACCGAATACGCGCCTCGGGAAACTCAAACAGGATCAATTTGCCTATGAAGATTTCACCGTGCTCGATACGGTGATTATGGGACATACTGAACTCTGGCAAGTGAAATCCGAACGCGACCGCATCTACAACCAGGCGGAGATGAGTGAAGCGGACGGCATGCGCGTGGCAGAACTCGAAGTCGCCTTTGCCGAGATGGATGGTTATACCGCTGAAGCGCGGGCCGGTGAATTGCTACTCGGTCTGGATATTCCCATTGAACAACACAATGGTCTGATGAGCGCGGTTGCACCGGGTTGGAAGCTGCGTGTGCTCCTGGCACAGGCCTTGTTTTCCGATCCCGAAGTGCTGCTGCTCGACGAGCCAACCAACAACCTCGACATCAACACCATTCGCTGGCTTGAAGGCGTGCTCAACCAACGCAACAGCACCATCATTATTATTTCGCACGACCGCCACTTCCTGAACGCTGTCTGCACGCATATGGCAGATCTGGATTACGGCGAGTTGCGCATTTATCCCGGCAACTATGATGATTACATGATGGCCTCAACCCAGGCGCGGGAAAAGTTGCTGAATGAGAATGCCAAAAAGAAAGCGCAGATTGCCGAGCTGCAAACCTTCGTCAGCCGCTTCTCCGCCAACGCGTCCAAAGCGAAACAAGCCACCTCACGCGCGCGACAAATTGAAAAGATCCAATTGGAAGACGTTAAGCCCTCCAGCCGCGTCAGCCCTTACATAAGGTTTACACAGAATAAAAAACTGCACCGCCAGGCAGTCACCCTCGATCAGGTATCCAAAAGCTTCGATAAAACCCTGTTCGATGACCTGAGCCTGCAAGTGGAAGCCGGCGAACGGATTGCCATCATCGGCCCCAACGGCGCAGGTAAAACAACGCTATTACGCTGCCTTTATGGCGACCTGACACCAGACAGCGGTACAGTAAAGTGGGCCGAGCAAGCCGAGATCGGTTACTTCGCACAAGATCACGCCGCCGACTTTACCGAAGACAGCAATTTATTCGACTGGATGAAACAATGGACCAAAGGCGACGAACAACTGGTGCGCGGCGCGCTGGGTCGGATGTTGTTTTCCAACGATGAAGTTAAAAAGCATGTGAAGGTATTGTCCGGCGGTGAAAAAGGTCGGATGTTGTTTGGCAAACTCAGCTTGATCAATCCGAATGTGATGCTGCTTGATGAGCCGACCAATCACCTGGATATGGAATCGATTGAGGCTTTGAACCTGGCGCTGGAAAACTACCCCGGCACGCTGATTTTTGTCAGCCACGACCGTGAATTTGTGTCTTCGCTCGCTACGCGAATTATTGATATGCAACCCAGCGGATTAATTGATTTTCATGGTAACTATGAAGATTATTTGCGGAGCCAGGGAATTTACACCAGTTAATTTCGCTCACAAAAAAGCCCGCGATTGCGGGCTTACAGAATCTATTGGCACCCTAGCGAGTTTGGCGTTAGGCCTTTTGTTTCGAAACCTTCAAGTCAGGGATGACTTGAAGGAGCTACAGGGATGTATTCATGCGTTTTCGAAACAAAAGGCCTAATGACAAACGGATTCGAAGCGCCACTCTTTAGAGACAGAAAAACTAGGGATTACCGTAACTCATCAACCGTTGGTAACGACGTTCCAGCACATTATCAATGTGTTCCTTACTCAAGCGATCAACCTGATCCACCAAACGCTCTTGCAGTTTTACTGCCATGGCATCGATATTGCGATGGGCACCACCGAGCGGTTCAGGAATGGTTTCATCCACGATACCCAGATCTTCCAACACCTTGGAGGTAACACCCATCGCCTGTGCCGCTTCCGGCGCTTTGGCAACGGTCTTCCAGATGATATTGGCGCAGCCTTCCGGTGAGATAACAAAATAAGTGGAGTATTGCAGCATGTTGAGGTGATCGCCCACGCCAATGGCCAAGGCGCCACCGGATGAACCTTCGCCGATAACCGTACAAATAATCGGGGTGCGCAAACGTGACATTACCGCCAGGTTCTGCGCGATAGCTTCGGAGATGCCGCGCTCTTCCGAATCAATACCCGGGTAGGCACCGGGGGTATCAATCAGCGTTAACACGGGCAATTTGAAGCGCTCTGCCATCTCCATCAGACGCAATGCCTTGCGATAACCTTCGGGCTTCGGCATACCGAAATTACGGTACACCTTGTCGTGCACGGTGCGGCCTTTTTCTTCGCCAATCACCATCACCGGCTTGCCATCCAGGCGTGCAACACCGCCAATGATCGCTTTGTCGTCACCAAAGTGACGATCACCATGCAACTCGTCCCAATCGGTAAATACCCGACTGATGTAATCAGAGGTATAAGGACGTTGTGGATGGCGGGCCACCTTAACGACGTCCCAGGGAGTGAGGTTGGAATAAATACTTTCGGTCAGCTTGGTGCTCTTTTCACGCAGCTTGGCGATCTCGTCCGCAATATTAAGATCGTTGGCATTGCCAACCAGTTGCAGCTCTTCGATTTTGCCTTCCAGGACCGCAATCGGCTGTTCAAAATCCAGATAATTCAGATTCATATCACTAACTGGCTCAAGGTTTGGGTGTGTTGCGTGGTGATTTATTCAGGTGCCACTCCGGATGAGTCTCCAGATATGCCGGGCACGATAAGGTCGCCTAAGATACGCTAAAGTGCCCCGCGAGTCGACCTCCGAGGCGTATTTTCCTGATGAAATGTAAAAGCAATCAATGGCTTAGCAGGCAGACGATCGACTAATAAACCAGCCGCACCTTGGCTGTTCCATACTGGTCACGCAGGCGTTGTAACAAATCATCCTCCGGTCGGACCAGCCAGGCGTTGCCGAGACGAAGCTGCGCTCGTGCGTTGCTGCGCTGGTAGTCGATAACCAGGGGGCAGCGCCCTTCACGGTAAGGATCAAGAATACTGCTCAACTCACGGATAAAGTTTGCCGGCAAATTACCTGATTCCAGCTCCAGGCATAGTTCCCGCGCCTTTTCCTGACGCACATCGGACAACAGGCTGATGGTGTCAGCACGCATCTTCAGTAAGCCGTTGTAATCGTCGTAACTCACCTGGCCGTTGATCACCAGCAAGCCATCTTTCATCAACAAATCGCGGGACTGATTGTAGGCATCCGAAAAGATTGCCACTTCAATGCGTCCGGTACGATCATCCAGGGTTACAAAAGCCATGGTGTCGCCGCGCTTGGTTTTCATTACACGTTGCGCAACAACCAGGCCCGCAACGGTCTGGTTACTTTTCTCCGGTTTCAAATCCGCAATGCGCGATGACACCAGATGGTTCAATTCACTGTCGTATTCGTCGATGGGGTGACCAGTGAGATACAAGCCAAGAGTTTCTTTTTCCGCGTGCAGGCGCTCTTTCATGGTCCAACTGCGCACGCGATGAAAATCGCGGTATACGTCTTCATCAGAAGCGGCACTGGGCACTACATCGCCGAATAAATCCATCATCCCGGCGCTGCTGTTCGCGGCAGATTGTTCAGCCGTTTTCACTGCCTCATTCATCGCTGCAAACATCACCGCGCGATCATGATCGATATTGATACCCGGCCCGAGCTTATCGGCTGCACCGGAACGAATCAGTGCTTCCAGCGCGCGCTTGTTGACTTTTCGTGGATCAACACGCGCGCAGAAATCAAATAAATTTTTAAACGGCCCACCTTCATTGCGCGCGGCGATAATGCTGTCTACCGGTCCCTCACCCAAGCCTTTGATAGCGCCCAAACCATAGATAATATTGCCTGCGTCATTCACCGTGAAATGAAATTCACCGCTGTTCACATCGGGCGGCAACGGCATCAACTTCATCTGACGGCACTCTTCGATGAAGGTTACTACCTTGTCGGTTTTATCCATGTCCGATGACATGGTTGCGGCCATAAAGTGTGCCGGATAATGTGCTTTCAACCAGGCGGTTTGGTAAGACACAATGGCGTAAGCAGCCGAGTGGGATTTGTTAAAACCGTAGCCCGCAAACTTTTCTACCAGATCAAAGATTTTGATCGCCAGGTCAGGATCGACGCCTTGTTTTTTTGCACCGTCCTCAAATACTTCGCGCTGCTTGGCCATTTCCTCGGGCTTTTTCTTACCCATAGCGCGACGCAACATGTCTGCACCGCCGAGCGTGTATCCGGCAAGCACCTGGGCAATTTGCATAACCTGTTCTTGATAAACGATAACGCCGTAGGTCGGTTCAAGCACCGGCTTCAAGCTGGCATGCTGAAATTTTGCATCGGGATAGGCAACCTGCGCGCGCCCGTGTTTCCGGTTGATAAAGTCATCAACCATGCCCGACTCCAACGGACCTGGGCGAAACAAGGCAACCAATGCGATCAGGTCTTCAATATTATCCGGCTGCAAGCGCTTGATCAGATCTTTCATGCCGCGCGATTCCAACTGGAATACCGCGGTTGTCTCTGCGCGCTTTAACAAGCTAAAGGTTTTTTGGTCATTCAGTGGGATTGCATTGATATCCAGCGGCGGCTCGCCTTTTTTGGCACGCTGCTTGTCGATCATCAGGCGCGCCCAATCGATGATGGTCAGGGTGCGCAATCCGAGGAAGTCGAACTTTACCAGGCCCGCTTCTTCCACATCATTTTTATCGAATTGTGTTACCAAGCCGCTACCGGTTTCATCGCAAAACAGCGGTGAGAAATCCGTGAGTTTGGTGGGCGCGATCACCACACCACCGGCGTGCTTACCGACGTTGCGCGTCAAGCCTTCCAATTGCTTGGCCATCTCCCAGATTTCCTGGGCATCGCCGTCCATCTCTAAAAATTCACGCAGGATAGACTCTTGCTCCAGCGCCGCTTCCAGGGTCATGCCCGGCGTCGGGGGAATCATCTTGGATAATTTATCTGCAAGCCCGTATGACTTGCCTTGCACGCGTGCCACATCACGCACCACCGCCTTGGCCGCCATGGTACCGAAGGTAATGATCTGGCTGACCGCATCGCGACCGTAATTATCGGCCACGTAGGAAATCACTTTATCGCGGTTATCCATGCAGAAGTCGATATCGAAGTCGGGCATGGAAACCCGTTCCGGGTTGAGAAAACGTTCGAACAGCAAATCGTATTCAAGCGGATCAAGGTCGGTAATTTTTAGCGAGTAAGCGACGAGAGAACCCGCACCGGAACCCCGCCCCGGCCCAACGGGAATATCGTGATCTTTAGCCCACTGGATAAAGTCCATCACGATAAGGAAATAGCCGGGAAAACCCATCTGCACAATGATGTCGAGCTCGAAGGTCAAACGATCTTCATACTCTTTGCGTCGCTCAGCATAATTCGCCGCTGATTTATCGAGGATACGTTCGAGCCGTTCCTCTAACCCCTCGTGGGAAATCTTGCGGAAAAACCCCGCCTCGGTCATTCCCTCAGGAATTGGATATTCGGGCAGGAAGTATTTGCCCATTTGAATGGATACATTACAGCGCTTGGCGATTTCAACGGTGTTAGCGATAGCTTCGGGAATATCACTGAACAACTCCGCCATCTCTTCCGGCGAACGCAGGTATTGTTGATCGCTGTAGCGGCGCTCACGGCGCGGGTCATCCAGGGTGCGGCCTTCGCTGATACATACCCGCGCTTCATGAACTTCAAATTCATCACGCTTTATAAAACGCACATCGTTAGTAGCAACCACCGGGCATTGCATTTCATCCGCCAGCGCAACGGCCTGATGCAAATATTCTTCATCGTTTTCCCGACCGGTGCGCTGTAATTCAAGATAAAAACGATTGGGGAAATCGCGCATCCAACCCTGCAACAATTCGTGCGCTTGCGCCGCACGCCCCGCCAGCAAACACATACCGACATCGCCCAACTTTCCGCCGGAGAGCGCAATTACGCCTTCACTGTGTTCACTGATCCATTCGCGCTGTACATAGGCAACGCCCTGCTGTTGGCCGTGCTGCCAGGCACGGGAGATCAACGCAATAATATTTTTATAGCCGGTATTGTCTACCGCCAACAAGGTTAACAATGTAGGCTTGCCTTCAGTGTCGTTACTCGACATCAGGAAATCACTGCCCACTATCGGTTTGATACCGGCGCCTTGCGCCGCCTTGTAAAATTTAATGAGGCCGTAAAAATTGGTTTGATCGGTAACCGCGCAGGCAGGCATCTTCAATTCAGCCACACGTTTTACCAAGGGCTTGATACGCACCAGACTGTCGACCAGTGAGAATTCGGTATGGAGACGAAGATGGACAAAGTTAGTAGTCATACGCTTTTACTTTCTACGTTTATTAACGCGATGATCTGGAAGGATCGGGTAGAGGTTTGTGAGACCGTCAGCGGCAGGACGCCGCTGTCGAGCCCCCAGGGATGGGTTCACGGCGTGTATCACAAACCTCTACCCGACCCTTACTTCAACGTCGGAAATTAGAACAATTCTATTTGCGCAATTCGCGCCTTAACCGGCGCATAAGACTGGCGATGAATCGGCGTAACACCCAACTTTTCAAGTGCGTGCATATGAACTTTTGTCGGATAACCCTTGTGCTCAGCAAACCCATAACCGGGATATTGTTTGTCGAGTTCCAGCATCTCCCGGTCGCGCGCGACCTTCGCCAGGATAGATGCCGCGCTAATGGCCGCTACGCGGCTATCGCCTTTAACCACAGCTTCCGCTGCGTATTTCCATTTTGGTAGTTTGTTGCCATCCACCAACACATGTTCCGGCTGAATATGCAGCCCTTCAACAGCTCTTGTCATGGCCAATAAGCTGGCTTGCAGAATATTAATCTGGTCAATTTCAACAACGGTCGCGCGCGCAATACACCAGCTTTTCGCGTGCAACTGAATTTCATCGAATAAAAATTCACGACGTTTTTCGGTAAGCTTTTTGGAATCATTCAAGCCATCAATGGGTCGCTCCGGGTCCAGGATGACCGCTGCTGCAACAACATCCCAAGCCAAAGGGCCACGCCCGACTTCATCGACTCCGGCAAACAGATGTCCTGGATAACATGAAATAAATGGCTCAAGTAGCGTCATGCTGAAGCTCCTTTGTTTGAATAAGCTCCGCGATAGCATCCGCCGCGCGATCACTGGCATGGCGTTTTATAGATTGGTGCATGTCATAAAATGTGTCGCGCAATGCCTGGGTTTCTTGCGGATGCTCAAAATAATGCATTACGGCTGCGCTCATATTTTCCGGGGTTGCATCATCTTGCAATAATTCCGGGACTAACTTTTTTCCCGCCAGCAAGTTGGGTAAACCGACATAAGGTGTTTTTACCATACGCGACAAAATTGCCCAGGAAAGCCAGGATAGTTTGTAGGCGATCACCATCGGCCGTTTCAGCAGCATGGCTTCGAGGGCGGTGGTACCGGAGGCCATCAGGACGACATCAGCCGCCGCCATAACCGTTTGCGATTGACCGTTCACCAGATGGATGGGGTAATCAATATAACTACTAAGCTGCAAATGCAATTGCCGGTAGCGGTCTGCATTGGCAGCAGGAATGATAAATTGCAATGCGGGATTACGTCGCAAGCAATGTACCGCCGTCTCCATAAACAGCTGCCCGAGTCGTTCAACCTCATTGCTGCGACTGCCAGGTAACAGCGCCACAACTTTGGCATCCTGCGCAATGTGCAAAGTATTGCGTGCAGCTTGTTGATCAACATCCAACGGAATTTCATCAGCCAGGTGGTGACCGACAAATGCAACCGGAACCTGATGCTGTTGATAAAACTCTGCTTCAAACGGCAATAGCGTCAGCATTAAATCAACGGAGCGCGCTATTTTGTGAACACGTTTTTGTCGCCAGGCCCAAACCGAAGGACTGACATAGTGAGCGGTAAGAATACCTTTTTCTTTTAAATCGCCTTCAAGGGTCAGATTAAAATCCGGTGCATCAATACCGATAAAGACAGCGGGAGGGTTGGCAATAAAATGATCGCGTAAAAATGCGCGAATCTTTAGCAGTTCCGGTAAGCGTTTCAACGGTTCCACTAATCCCATAACCGCCAGGCGATCCTGCGGGAAAAATGAATGGAAGCCGAGCGCCAACATGCGTGGCCCACCGATACCGGAAAATTCTGCGTTAGGAAAATGTTTGCGCAATGCCGTCATGAGCCCTGCGCCGAGTATATCTCCCGATGCTTCTCCTACTACGATGCCGATACGCAAACGATCCGACATCTCGCCTCCTAGCGCACTATACCGCGAGACGATGATTTTAATGAATCGATGAGAATATTCAGAGCACTGCTGGTTTGTGCCATCTGCTCAAGTTCTGCAATGGCTTCATCGAGTGTCAAACCACGACGATAAATCAATTTGTACGCTTTGGTGATGTTGGTAATGTCTTCGGAGGTAAATCCCCGGCGACGTAAACCTTCAGCATTTACGCTTTTTGCTTCCGCGGGGCTACCGTTGACCATCACATACGCCGGCACATCTTTACCGATTGCTGTACCCATACCGCTAAAGCTGTGAGCGCCGATCTTGCAAAACTGATGCACCAGGGTAAAACCACTGAGAATAGCCCAGTCATCAATGTGCACATGCCCGGCCAATGCGGTGTTATTCACCAGAATGCAATGGTTACCAATCACGCTGTCGTGACCGATGTGTACATAGGCCATCAATAAATTGTGATGACCAATCGTGGTTTCGTGACGATCCTGAATAGTGCCGCGATGGATGGTGACACCTTCACGAATGATGTTGTTATCACCAATCACCAAGCGCGTTGGCTCGCCTTTGTACTTCAAATCGGGGGTATCCTCACCGACCGATGAGAATTGATAGATACGATTATGTTTACCAATAACCGTGGGGCCTTTGATAATTACATGCGACGCGATAACAGTACCCGCGCCGATTTCCACATCAGGGCCAATAATAGACCAGGGACCGACCTCAACATCGGAGGCCAGTTTGGCAGAGGGATGGATGATAGCTCGTGAATCAATCAAGGAATTATTCTCACCATTCTGGTTGACTGTGGTGTTGTCGATCCACCTGTATCACTCACGATCAAATATCAGCAGCAGCGAACAGAAGCCTACTTTAAAAGTCAGTGCAGGTTATGGGATCAACAATCCATGCGTATGCTTGCACGCTCAGATTTTGCGATCGGCACAAAGTATTGTTGCCGATGCAGCCAACGCACCGTCGACCGTTGCACGGCACTCGAATTTCCATATCCCACGCTTTTCCGAGACGACACGGGATTCCAGTTGCAGACGGTCACCGGGAATTACCTGACGCTTGAAGCGCACATCATCCACTCCCGCAAACAGGTATATAGAGCCATCTTGCGGTTTCTTTTTGGCACTTTTAAAACCGAGAATTCCGGAAGCCTGAGCCATAGCCTCAATGATCAGGACGCCGGGGAAAATCGGTGCCTGCGGAAAATGACCGTTGAAGACTTCCTCATTCACTGTAATGTTTTTGTAGGCGATGATTGATTCGCCCTCCACCAGCTCTATGACTCTATCGACCAATAAAAATGGATAACGATGAGGTAAGTATTCGCGTATTTCATTCACATCCATCATGGTCGAAGACCCCTGCATACTCAGCTTTTAAGCTTATAAAAAATATGAAGAGACTTTTGTACGCAGGTTGCAAAAAAGGCAACACACCGCACAAAAGCCTCACGGTTATTCAATTCAATCTTTTTTTACATCTTTTTCAAGTCGACTCAGGCGAGTCGCTATAGCATCCAATTGACGAAAACGCACCGCATTCTTGCGCCACTCTTTCGTTGTCGACATTGGTGTACCTGAGGAATAGGAACCAGGTTCAGACAAGGAACTGGAGACCATCGTCATACCGGTAAAATGAATATTATCGCCAATATCTATATGACCAACGACACCAACACCGCCGGAGAAAGTGCAGTTATCACCAACAACCGTACTACCAGCGATTGCCGAGGTCGCCGCCATCGCACAGTTTTTGCCCAATCGCACGTTGTGAGCGATATGAACCAGATTATCGATAATCACGCCGTCGTCCAGGACGGTATTACCCAGCGCCCCGCGGTCTATTGTAGTACATGCACCTATCTCAACCCGGTTGCCGATGATAACACCACCCAATTGGTGGATCTTGACCCATTCCTTACCGTTGGGCGCAAAACCGAAACCGTCCGCGCCGATGACTGAGCTACTGTGGATAATACAGTCATCGCCAATGGCTATACCGTGATATATCGTCACATTAGCCATCAAGCGGGTGTTATTTCCAATCGATGTATCTTCACCGATTACTGTACCGGGACCAACGACTACGCCATCACCCAGACTTACGCCGGTACCGATAACCGTATGAGCACCAATACTGACGTTTTCACCCAGCGTTACCCCATCTCCGATTACCGCCGAAGGATGAATGCCGACAACTTCTGTACGACTGTGATCGAACAAGCGTGTCAACCGGGCATAGCCGATATAGGGGTTGGCAACCAGCAGTTTATTGCCAGCGAAATGAGTGGCCTGCTCAACATTCAGGATCACTGCACCTGCACTACAGGTCGCCAGGTATTTGGTATAGGCCGGGCTGGCTATAAAACTGATGTCGTGAGCTTGTGCAGATTGCAGACTGGCGAACGCGCTGACGTGATAATCAGGATCGCCAACCAGCTCAGCATCAATGTACTGAGCCAGTTCGGCAAGTGAATAGGATTTTTTCACCTGAAATGTCCCCAGCCAGAAGGGCGAATTACTTGGCTTTGTTTAACATATCGGTCAATTTCTGGGTAATATCGAATGCAGGTGCTGCATGTATGGCAGCTTGGCTATTCAATACCAGACCGATATTGTCGGCAGCGATTAATTGCTCAAGCACGGTACGGGTTTTGGGTGTCAGGTCTTGCATTACACGCTGCATAACAGCTTGACGTTCAGCCTGAAGCTTTTTGCCGGCAAGCTCGTAATCTGCACGGAGATACTCAACTTTTTTGCGATGCTCGGCTTGTTCTTCTGCAGACCAGGTCATACCGTCTTTCTCAGCGGCCGCTTGCAGGTTTTTCATATCTGCAACCAGACCATCAAGCTTTGCTTTCATGGCGGCATATTCAGGGTCTTTGTCCAATTTTGTCAGGTTCTGTTTAGCTAATTCGGTACCTAACATAGCCGCCTGAACGTCGAGAATGACGACCTTGCCTTGCGCAAAGCTAGCTGCGGACAGGATGGACAACAAGAATGCAGCACAGAGTTTCCGGGTAACGCTCACAATTTTTATCCTCTTGTTTATCAACTAAAACACTATTATCAGAAGGTTTGTCCGAGAGAGAATTGGAAGAATTCAGTCCGATCATATTCGTTTTCCTTCAGTGGCCTGGCAATACTGAAAGTCATAGGCCCAAAGCCGGAAATCCATGTCAAACCAAAACCAGCGGAGGCGTTGATCTTGGAAAGGTCGACATCATAACAGTTACGCTGACCAACGCCACAGTTTGTATCAAACACGTTGCCCGCATCGATAAAAAAGGTCGATTGCAGCATCCGCTGGTCCTTAATAAACGGCAGGGGGAACAGAATTTCAGCACCGCCTTCGATCAACACGTTACCGCCAAAAGCGCCACGGTTGCGGCCGAAGTTGTCGGGATCACTCACTGAGGTTATCAGGCGTCCTGGCGTACAATTAATATTTTCAGGATTGTAGACACTAGGGTCCTGACAAAGGATGTAGGTCTGTGCCGTTTCGTTACTATCAACAATGCCATCACCATCAAGGTCATCCCACACTGATGTGGTTGTTTGCTCCGTTTCGCGCGTACCACGAGGCCCTAACGTATTACGCTCAAAGCCGCGAACAGAACCGAAACCACCCGCAAAGAAGTGCTGGAAGAACGGCAGCTCATCCATATCCCCGTAACTATCGGCGTAACCCAGGCGAGTATGTAAGCGCAACGTGAGATTGCGCGTGAGCGGCTTGAACATCTGCGCATCGTAATCCAGCTTGTAATATTGCAGATCACCACCCGGCAACGAGACCTCGACAGAAAGCCGCTGGGACGCCCCACGCGTGGCCAGAATGCCGCGGTTGAGTGTCGATTTACCCCAGAACAAACTGGTTGTTACGTCCTGGAAGTGGTCACCGTAGACATCAAGGAAACCCGGGTCAGCAACAACATCGGAAGTCAGTGGCAGAATATCAACCGTGCCCGCAGGGAAATCTCCACCTGATTCGGCAATATCACTGAGAATATCCAGGTCTTCCTGTGTGATATAACCCCTGTTCGCGATGTTGCCCCGCGTAATCTCACGCGGCGCATACGTATTGGGTTTTACCGTCAAATCGCGAAATCCAATATCGAAACCAATGCGTTCAATATCAGAAATCGGATAACCAAAACTCATCTTGCCGCCATACATATCGGTGCTGTAACCCGATACGTTGACGATGTCATATTTGGTTTTTTGATAATACAAACTGAAGCCGCGACTCACACCGTCAACAGTGAAATAGGGATCGTTGTAATTGAAGTTATAGCCGGTTTGATAACGGTTATGGGAGAAACTGAAACCTACTTGTTTACCACTACCAAACCAGTTGTTTTGCTGGATACTGGCGGAAAATAACAGACCCGAATATTGCGCATAACCCACCTGTAGACCCATGCTGCCCGAGGGCTGCTCTTCCACCGTAAAATCCACATCAACTTGATCAGAGGTGCCCGGCACTTCCACAGTGTCGACCTTTACTTCCTTAAAGAAACCCAGTCGTTCCAGGCGAACTTTAGAGTGTTCTATTTGTGCGGTTGATGCAGAACCACCCTCCATCTGCCGCATTTCACGGCGTAATACTTCATCGATAGTCTTAGTGTTGCCACGGAAGTTAATGCGGTTTACATAAGCACGTTTGCCTGGCTCAATAAAGAATGTCACCTTCACCGTTTTATCTTCATCATTGCGCTCCGGCAACCCTTCGACTTTGGCAAAGGTATAACCTTCATTACCCAGACGCTGGGTAATGTATTCCGCTGAAGTTGTCATCAGGATTTGTGAGAATGTCTGTCCCTCACGAACCAGGATCATACGGCGCACAATCGCCTCATCGATTGCCGGATCACCTGCAAGGTCAACACCATTCACTTTATAAATATCACCTTCGCTTACATTGGCGGTGATGAAAATTTTTGATTTGTCGGGACTCAGGGATACCTGGGTCGAATCAATCTTGAAATTCAGGTAGCCGCGATCCAGATAATAGGACTCGACCCGCTCCAGATCGCCTTTCAGTTTTTCGCGTGAATATTTATCGTTGCCGCTAATCCAGGAAAACAAACCGGTCGATTTCAATTCAAACAGATCTACCAGCTCTTCATCGCTGAAGGCATCGCTGCCGACAATATTGATTTGTTTGATGCGAGCAACGGCACCTTCAGTAATATTAATCTTGACCTTCACCTGGTTACGCGGAAGATCTTCAACTTCCACATCAACGCTGGCGCCATAGCGACCTTGTGCAATATATTCACGCTGCAACGCCTGACTGATACCTTCGAGGGTTGCGCGTTGGAAAATTTGTCCTTCGGAAAGATTATTTTCCTTCAAGCTGTCCATCAAGCTTTCAGTCTTGATGACTTTGTTGCCTTCAATTTCAATGGCATTAATAGCCGGGCGCTCTTTAATAACCAATACCAGCACATCACCATCGCGCCCCATGGAGACATCGGCAAAATAACCAACCTTAAAGAGTTCGCGAGTGGCATTCTGAATTTCCGTTTGGGTAACGACATCGCCAACACGAATTGGCAGCGCACTGAATACCGTTCCGGCGGAAACCCGTTGTAAGCCTTCGACGCGAATATCACTCACCCGAAAACTTTGTGCCTGTGCGGCGAATGACATCATCAGTATTAACAAGCAGCAGAAAAATCGCATCGAAACTCGCTTCATATCATCTTATCTAGTTTGGTCAGTAGAAGTGGCAATCGGGCTGCAGGTATCACAGCCGCATAATGTCGTTATATAGAGCCAGTACACTCAATCCGATTACCAGAAACAAGCCCACCTGATAGCCAGCCAATTGTACTTTTTCTGATACCGGGCTGCCTTTTATTGCCTCAATCAGGTAATACAGCAGATGCCCACCATCCAACACCGGAATGGGCAAGAGATTAAAAACTCCCAGAAAGATACTGAGTAACGCCAGGAAGGCTACGAAGCTTTCCAAACCACTCTCCGCCGAAGAGCCCGCCACCTTAGCAATGCTGATCGGCCCGCTCAAGTTTTTCGTGGAAATTTCTCCGAGCAGTAACTTTTTTACTGACAGCAGAACAAATCCTGCGGTATCCCAGGTTCGTTCGACACCAACAAGAAAAGCACCACCAATGGAATAATGGTTTTGGCGAATCATGTCGTCTGGCCAGGGCTTGAGCTGCAAGGCCACGCCGACACGCCCTATGGTTGCGCCGTTCTCCGCGACTGACTCCGGAGTAACCTGCACACGGGATTGCGCCCCGTCACGTTCAATGAGCATGTCAATCGGCTGGCCAGGACGCTGCTTGACGTACTCGATCCAGTCGCTACCTGACACCATCGTTACACCATCTGCCGCCAGCACACGGTCGCCGGCTTTCATGCCAGCCACGTCGGCGGGGCTTCCCGGGGTAATTGCTGCAGCCAGGGTATCCACCTCTGGCGTAAAGAAATTTAACCCCAAGCCACGCAACGGATCTGGTTCTTCAACACCTTTCAGCCAATCATCCAATACCACTTCAGATTGGTAGCGCAAGGACGAGTCAGGATAGCTCAGTGAAACATGCATCTCCCCGCTTTCGCCGAGGCGCCGCAGTAACTGCTGGTAGACCGCCTGGCGGGTTGGGGTCGGCTCGCCATCAATCGACAGGATTTCCTGACCCGCCTCCAAGCCGGCATGCGCTGCCAGCGAATCCGGTTCCACTGAACCGATGACCGGCGCAAAGTCCCGCACACCCGGCAATACCAATGCCCAGAACAGTAAAATTGCGAGAATAAAGTTAGCCACCGGACCGGCCACGACAATTGCCATGCGCTGCCAGACACTTTTACGATTGAAACTGCGATGCAATTCTTCGGGAGGAACTTCACCTTCGCGCTCATCGAGCATCTTGACGTAGCCGCCGAGTGGAACGGCGGAAATAGCATATTCGGTGCCTTGTTTGTCGTGCCAACGCCAAAGCACATTGCCAAATCCGATCGAAAACCGCAGCACCTTGACGCCACAGCGCCGGGCTACATAGAAGTGACCGAATTCGTGAATAGTAACCAGGACGATAATCGCCACCAGAAACCATAAAATCATTTGCACTACTGCCACAGACAACCTCGTTAGAGTGAGCCGATAACCGACATTGCCATGGCTCTGGCCTCGGAATCGGCGTTTTGGACAACGTCCAGTGACGCTGGTTCAGTGATTGGAAGACGCGTTAATACACTTTCTATGACGTGTGAAATTTGGTCAAAACGCAGGCGGCGCTGCAAAAAGGCCGCTACAGCCACTTCATTGGCAGCATTCAGAACCGCCGGCGCCGTGGCGCCAGTTGTAGCGGCTTCCTGCGCCAGACGCAAGCAAGGGAAACGCTCGTAATCAGGCGCCGAGAAATCCAGCCGCGCCGTCGTAAATAAATCAAGGCTGGCTACGCCGGACTCAATACGCTCAGGCCAAGCCAGCGCATGGGCGATCGGTGTGCGCATATCAGGATTACCCAATTGCGCCAACACCGACCCATCGATGTATTCCACCAATGAATGAATCACACTTTGGGGATGAATCACGACCTCAATCTGGGCCGGGGAAGCATTAAATAACCAACAGGCTTCGATCAGCTCTAGCCCTTTATTCAACATAGTGGCCGAATCAACGGAAATCTTTTGCCCCATGCTCCAATTCGGATGCGCGCAGGCTTGTTCAGGGGTGACCCCGCGCAATTGGGCAAGTGGCGTCGTGCGAAAAGGACCGCCTGAAGCTGTAAGCAGCACCTTGCGCACACCACTGCTCGATAAACCTTGATGCAAATAGTCGGGACGATGGTTTGGAAGACATTGGAAGATAGCGTTATGTTCACTATCAATGGGCAGGAGAGTGGCGCCATGTTCAGCAACAGCACGAGTAAATAACCCCCCTGCCATCACCAAGGCTTCTTTGTTGGCAAGCAACACTTTTTTGCCGGCCTTAACAGCCGCAAGCGTCGGTAACAAACCCGCTGCACCGACAATTGCAGCCATGACTGTATCCACATCACCATGAGCCGCCACCTCCGCAAAGGCATCAGCGCCCTGCAGCACTTCAGTGAGGCAACCTTGCTGTGCCAACATATCTTTAAGCGCCAGCGCGGCGGCGGGATCGCGCAGCACGGCATAGCGCGGCTGATACTGCAAACATTGGTTGGCAAGTAACTGCCATTGCCGATCCGCCGTTAATGCAAAAATACCGTAGCGTTCCGGGTGACGGGAAAGCACATCCAATGTACTGATACCAATGGAACCCGTGGCTCCCAGGACGGTGACCTGTTGCATGACTTACCCCGGCCAACCTGTGCTGAGGAGCGCCAGGGCAAAAACCGGCGCGGCAGCGGTCAGGCTGTCAACCCGATCAAGAACGCCGCCGTGACCAGGCAGCAATGCACTACTGTCTTTAATGCCCCGCTGGCGTTTAAGCATACTTTCGAATAAGTCGCCCAACACCGAGACAAGACTTGTCGGCAGGATGATTGCCAGCAACATAGGATAGCTCCCGCCCACAAAACCCCAGACGATTAAAGACAACAGGAGATTGAAACTTACCCCACCCAGAAAACCCTCCAAGGTTTTGCCGGGGCTGACAGCAGGCGCCAGTTTGCGCCTTCCCCAGCGACGACCGGCAAAATAACCACCAATGTCCGCACAGGCAACGACTGCAACAATCAACAGAACTAACAAAGCGCCATGTTCCTGTGCACGGACATAGGTAAAGGCAGCCCAGGTGGGCACCAATACAAATAACCCCATCAGACCGCGCAACAACGGATGGCGCCAAAGGATGGCGCTTGAGGGAAAACCCTGCACAAACAACAGCGCCACGGCCCACCAGACGCAACCGATTATCAGGATTTCACGGAATTTACCTGAATCAACCGTAATATCTGGCGACCAGACCGACATTTCCAGGTAATAACCGGCCAGAAAAGTTGCCGTCGCGACCAATACAACGTAGCCGAATCTTTGCCAGGAGCGGCCAAATCCAGCCAGGTTGGCCCATTCCCAGGCGCTGACCAACATCACCAGAGCCACAAACACAGAAAACAAAGGGACGGGAAGATAGAAAAGTGCGGCCAGAAAGATGGCCGACAGAATCAGCGCTGTGATAACCCGTTGCTTAAGCATCCTGGCCCCCTGACACGCGGACCTTGGTTATCTGCTCGCTGGTTAAACCGAAGCGACGTTGACGCTCTTTAAACGCTGCGGCGGCTGCGTGAAGTTCTGCACCATCAAAATCTGGCCAGAGTTTGTCGCTGAAGTAGAGTTCAGCATAGGCTGACTGCCACAGAAGAAAGTTACTGATGCGAATCTCACCGCCGGTGCGTATGAGCAAATCCAGCTCGGGCAGATCAGCCATGGAGGTGTAGCGATGCAATAACTCTTCGGTTATGTCATCTGCCACAAGACGGCCAGCTACAACTTCCTCTGCCGCACGCTTGGCCGCTTGGGCAATATCCCAGCGACCACCGTAATCCGCCGCAATCACCAAGGTCGTCTTGCCGTCGCGAGTCGCCTCTTCAGCGGCTTCTATCGCTTTTTGAATAGCGGGACTAAAACGGTTGCGATTACCGATCACCCGCAGGCGCACGCCTTTCTTATGGAGTTCACGGACTTCTTTTTTGAGATAAAGCAAAAACAACGACATCAGAGCGTCCACCTCAATGGGGGGACGCTTCCAGTTCTCGCTGCTGAAGGCAAACAAGGTCAGCACTTCAATGCCCAATTCCTGACAGGCACTCATTACATCGCGGATACGCTCAACACCGACTTTATGGCCGGAGACACCGGCCATACCCCGCTGTTTCGCCCAGCGATTATTGCCGTCCATAATGATGGCCACATGGCGCAGGGTATTTGTGGTCACTCATGACTCCTGAGGAAAAGCATTTTTCAAGCGGGGCATTAAATCGCCATCAGATCCGCTTCTTTGGCCGCCAGTGCTTTATCAACTTCGGCAATATATTTATCAGTTATTTTCTGGATATCGTCCTGCGCACGATGATCGTCGTCCTCACTGATCGCCTTGTCCTTCAACAGTGCCTTAACGCTAGATAAAACATCGCGGCGTACATTGCGCACAGCAACACGGCCGTTTTCTGCTTCCGCGCGCGCCTGCTTGATGAAGTTTTTACGTGTTTCTTCGGTCAGCATGGGCAGGGGAATGCGGATCAGCCCGTTATTCGTGGACGGGTTCAGGCCCAGATTGGATTTCATGATCGCCTTTTCAATATCAGGCACTAAATTGCGTTCCCAGGGGTTGATTGACAAGGTGCGCGCATCTTCAACGTTAATGTTGGCCACCTGGCTCAGCGGGGTGTCGGTACCGTAATAAGAAACCATTATTCCGTCGAGCAAACTGGGATGCGCCCGGCCCGTGCGGATTCTGGAGAAATTGGTAACCAGCGCATCGACCGCTTTTTTCATGCGATCTTCAGCATCTTTTTTTATGTCATTAATCATCAGTTTTGTCCTTCTTCAATCAAAGTGCCTTCGTTACTGCCGACCACAATGTTCAACAGGGCACCGCTTTTGTTCATACGGAAAACACGTACCGGCATGTCATGTTCACGACAAAGGCAGATGGCAGTCAGATCCATCACGCCCAATTTTTTATCCAATACTTCATCATAAGTCAGTCGGTCATACTTGGTCGCTGTGGCGTCTTTCATCGGGTCAGCGGTGTACACCCCGTCCACTTTGGTCGCTTTAAGCACGATATCGGCTTCGACTTCAATACCACGCAGACAGGCGGCAGAGTCAGTGGTAAAGAAAGGATTACCGGTACCGGCGGCAAAGATTACCACTTCGCCGGAACTCAGAAAACGAATCGCACGACGGCGATCATAGTGTTCGACAATACCGCTCATGGGGATGGCCGACATGACCCGGGAGGAAATGTTGGAGCGCTCAAGCGCATCGCGCATGGCCAGTGCATTCATGACGGTGGCCAACATACCCATATGGTCGCCCGTCACCCGGTCGAGACCGGCCGCATTCAATGCAGCGCCGCGAAACAGGTTACCGCCGCCCACAACCAGACCGACCTGAACCCCGATTCCCACCAACTGCCCGATTTCCAGTGCCATCTTGTCCAGCACTTTGGGATCAATACCGAACCCCTCCGATCCCATCAACTCCTCACCACTCAGTTTCAGCAAAATCCGCTTGTACTTCTTCTCTCTGGGGTTTGGCATAGACTTGGACTCCGTAAGATGGGTAGGCGAAAAAATCACGGCAGTTTAACAGCAAAAAGAGGCTGAGTGGGACACCCAGCCTCTTTTAATGGGAGGTCTAGCAACAGCGGGGATTAGCCCTTGGAGGCCTGCACCTGGGCAGCAACTTCTGCGGCAAAGTCGACAACAACTTTCTCGATACCTTCGCCTACTTCCAGACGCACAAAACTGGTTACGGAAGCACCGGCATCTTTAGCCAGCTTACCGACAGTCACCTCAGGGTTCTTCACGAAGGGCTGGTCGATAAGGCTAGCTTCTTTCAGGAATTTGTTGATACGACCAACCATCATCTTCTCAACGATTTCGGCAGGCTTGCCAGCCATATCCGGTTGCGCGCGAATGATGTCTTTCTCTTTTTCTACCAGGTCGGCTGGCATCTGCTCAGAATTGACCACGGCCGGGTTAACCGCTGCGACGTGCATAGCAATGTCTCTGGCCAACTCTTCATTGCCACCTTCCAGCTGCACCAATACGGCAATACGGCTGTTGAGGTGAACGTAACCACCAACCACACCGCCTTCAACCAACTTAATACGACGCACGCCGATGTTTTCACCGATTTTTTGTACCAGCGCTTCACGAGCGTTTTCCAAATCACCAGACATCAAAGCCGCTACGTCGGTTTGCTTGGTGGTGAACGCCTTGTCCACTACGCTGTTAACAAAAGCCAGGAAGCCGGCATCGCGAGCAACGAAGTCAGTTTCGGAGTTCACTTCAACAGCGACACCATAGCTGTTGTCGTCGGCCACTTTGACAGCAACTACGCCGTCAGCAGCGGTGCGGTCAGCTTTCTTGGCCGCTTTCAGGCCGGAAATCTTGCGCAGATTCTCAATCGCCAGTTCGATATCGCCGTTGGCTTCGCCCAGCGCTTTTTTACATTCCATCATGCCCAAACCGGTGCGGTCACGCAGTTCTTTTACCATTGTTGCGGAAATAGCTGTCATGGTTTTGTCCTCAGTCAGTATTCAAATTCTGGTTTGAAAAAAGGGGGCAAAGCCCCCTTTCGTTGCATCTAGCAAAGCGTGCAGGGCTTATTCAGCAGCGCCTTCTTCAGCAGCAACGTACTCGTCTTTGTTCGGCACAGCAGACGCTGATTTGGAGCCTTCAAGACAAGCATCGGCCACCGCCGTTACGTACAGTTTTACTGCGCGGATGGCGTCGTCGTTACCTGGGATAACATAATCAATGCCTTCCGGGTTGCTGTTGGTATCCACGATACCGATAACCGGAATACCCAGCTTATTAGCTTCCTGAATGGCAATACGCTCGTGGTCAACATCGATCACAAACATAGCGTCCGGCAGGCCGCTCATTTCTTTAATACCGCCGATGGAACGCTCAAGCTTTTCCATATCGCGGGTACGCATCAGCGCTTCTTTCTTGGTCAGCTTGGTAAAGGTACCATCCTGACTTTGCGTTTCCAGGTCGCGTAGACGACGGATAGAAGCACGGATGGTTTTGTAGTTAGTGAGCATGCCGCCCAACCAACGATGGCTGACAAATGGCTGGCCAGCACGTTCAGCTTGTTCTTTAATGGTTTTTTGTGCGGCGCGCTTGGTGCCGACAAAAAGGATTTTCTTCTTCTGGGAAGCCATTTGCTGGATCAGGGCCAGAGCTTCATTGAAGGCTGGAACGGTGTGCTCCAGATTGATGATGTGAATCTTGTTACGCGCACCGAAGATATAACGACCCATCTTCGGGTTCCAGTAACGGGTTTGGTGACCAAAGTGGACACCGGCGGACAGCATATCGCGCATGCTTACTGTAGGCATAAGTTTTTCCTGTCGGGTTAAGCCTCCATATACCCCATCAACCAACCCGTTAGCTCGCGCTGTGGGCACCCAGGTTCAATGTGTCGGTATATGTGTGACGTTAAGTTAGTACAGCGCCAGAAGCGCCGGACACAGAGACATTCTGTGTCAGTTCAGCCCCCTCGGGACCCACGCATATCGTTAAAAACTGATTCGACGGGCCGAAAGAGGCGCGCTTTATACCACACTTTGTATTACAGATAAACAACTCTCTACCGAGCCATACTGCCTTGCCCCGCCAGTCTCAACCAAAGAGTCTTCAAGCTAAGCACCTATCTTCAAACAAAGAACCTATAAAGATAACTGCGCCCGACTTGCATACTAGTGCGCCTTTGCCGTCTAATAGATTGAACAACCTCTTTAACCTATGACTCGGTATTGTTATGAAAGAAACCTGGCGCTGGTTTGGCCCTAAAGACCCCGTCTCCCTGCAACATATCGCCCAAGCCGGCGCAACCGGCATAGTGACATCTCTCCATCATATTCCGACCGGAGCAGTCTGGCCGATGGAGGATATCCTGGAGCGCAAGGCGCTCATTGAAGCCCATGGATTAGAGTGGGCGGTCATTGAGAGCATTCCTTTGCACAACGATATAAAGACCCGTACCGGCAACTACCGTGAATATATTGCCAATTACCAGCAATCGGTTCGCAACGTCGCGGCGGCCGGGGTTTACGACATTTGCTACAACTTCATGCCAGTCGTGGACTGGACCCGCACCAACCTGAGCTACACCCTGCCCAATAAAAGCCAGGCATTGCGTTTTGAGATGAGCGATTTTGCGGCTTACGATGTGTATATCCTCCAGCGCCCCGGCGCCGAAGTTGATTATCAACCAGAGGTGCTGGCCAAAGCCAAGGTGCGCCTGGATGCCATGAGCGAGGAAGAAAAAGGGCTGTTGGAGAAAAACATCATCGCCGGACTGCCCGGTGGCGAGGGCTCCTATGACCGGAACGGTATTCGCGCGGCTATTGACCAATTTATCCGGATGGGCGATGCAGGCATGCGCGCCAACCTGTTCGCCTTTTTAAACGAGATCATCCCCGTTGCCGAAGACGCGGGCGTGCGGATGTGTATTCACCCGGATGACCCACCCTTTTCACTGTTCGGCCTGCCGCGCGTCGTGTCTACTGCCGACGATGCCCGCGCCCTGCTCAATGCTGTTCCCAGTCCGTCCAATGGCCTTACCTTGTGTGCCGGATCTTACGGTGCGCGCTGCGACAATGAC
Source organism: Cellvibrio sp. PSBB006 (assembly GCF_002162135.1). Classification (NCBI taxonomy): domain Bacteria; kingdom Pseudomonadati; phylum Pseudomonadota; class Gammaproteobacteria; order Cellvibrionales; family Cellvibrionaceae; genus Cellvibrio; species Cellvibrio sp. PSBB006. The sequence goes on from NZ_CP021382.1 coordinate 1,902,818, forward strand.
CTGGTCGCCATGGCGCGGGAGTTTGGTGAGCGCATCTATTTTGTGCATCTGCGCAATATAAAGAGGGAAGATGACGGTTCCTTCTACGAATCGGACCATCTGGATGGCGACAACGATATGGTCGGCCTGATTGAAGCCCTGCTGGATGAAGAAGCGCGCCGCGACAAGCAAGGCACAAAATTGCCAAAGATCAGTATGCGCCCGGACCACGGCCACCTGATGGGCGATGAGATCGGTAAAACCGGCATCAACCCCGGTTACTCGTTCGCCGGCAGGATGAAAGGACTTGCGGAGTTGCGCGGCGTCATCCATGCCGTTTCGGTCATGCGCGCACGCGCCACCAGTTAACAAACATGCTCCCCGGCGGTTTCAAAAAGGAACAGTGAAACCGCCGACTATCGCCCTCCTCCTGCCAATGCCTGACCATCCCAAGTTATCCCTGTAGAACTACGCCCTTATCGTTTAGAATGTTGGCCTTTCAATCGCCAATGAGAGTTAGTGTTCACTCATGTCTGTGACTATCAAAACCCCTGAAGAAATCGAAAAGATGCGTGTTGCGGGACGTATGGCCGCCGAGGTACTGGAGATGATCGGCCCCTTCGTGCAACCCGGCGTCACCACGGCCGAACTGGATAACATCTGCCACAACCACATCGTGGAGGTGCAGAAAGCCATCCCCGCCTGCCTTGGCTATCGCGGCTTCCCCAAATCTATCTGCACCTCGGTGAATCAGGTGGTCTGCCACGGCATTCCGTCGGATAAGAAAGTGCTCAAGAACGGCGACATCATCAATATCGATGTCACGGTGATTTACGACGGTTACCACGGCGACACCAGCGCCATGTATTTCGTGGGTACACCAGCCTCCCATGCGGAGCGTCTGGTTAAGGTGACCCAGGAATGTATGTACAAAGCAATCGAGATCGTAAAACCCGGTTGCACACTGGGTGATATCGGCCATGTGATTCAGCAGCACGCGGAAGGCAATTATTACTCGGTTGTGCGCGAATATTGCGGTCATGGTATTGGCAAGGTTTTCCATGAAGAACCACAGATTCTGCATTACGGTCGCCCGGGCACCGGGATGGCGTTGCGCGAGGGCATGTGTTTCACCATCGAGCCGATGATCAATGCCGGCAAACCACATACCAAGTTAAAAAGTGACGGTTGGACCGTGGAAACCAAAGACGGGCGCCTCTCCGCCCAATGGGAACATACCATGGTGGTAACCAAAGACGGTGTTGAAGTACTGACGGCACGCACAGGAGAAGTTTTTTAAATCATGCTGAACCCTTCGGTGCCCTATTTCGAAAGACCGCTGTTCTTTTTTGATCAAAGTCGCTTTCGTCGCGCCCTGAGTGAAAAACCGATTATCACGGTTTTCAAGGATGCGCTGGCAGCAGCCAATGGGCAATTCAACGCGCGTTTCTGTGAAGGCGAAGACATACGCACACTGGTGTATGAACGCGCGCTGTTTATCGATTGCATCCTGCATTACGCCTGGTATCAGTTCGAATGGCCCGAAGGAATCAGCCTGGAAGCCGTTGGTGGTTACGGTCGCGGCGAACTTCATCCGTTTTCCGATATCGACCTGCTGATCCTGCACACCGCTGCTGTACTGCCCGCCTACAAAGATAATATCGAACGCTTTCTTACGCTGCTTTGGGATATCGGTCTGGAGATTGGCCACAGCGTCCGCACTGTCAAGCAATGCGTAGAGATCGCCCGCAGTGATATTACCGTTGCGACCAATATCATGGAGTCGCGCACGCTGGTTGGCGACGAAAGGCTGCGCCAGGAATTGCAACAACTCACATCGCCTGATCAACTTTGGCCTGCTGATGAATTTTTCCGCGCAAAGTGGGATGAACAGATCCAACGGCATCAAAAATATAACGATACCGAATACAACCTTGAACCCAACATCAAAAATGCTCCCGGTGGTTTGCGCGATATCCAGGTCATTTGCTGGGTAGCCAAACGCTACTATCAGGTCCGCACGTTGCGCCAACTGCACGGCCAGAATTTTTTCACTGAAGAAGAGTTTTCCATGCTCTATAGCGGCGAGGAATTTCTCTGGCGAGTGCGCTACGGTTTGCACATGGTAGCCAAACGGGCTGAAGAACGTTTGCTGTTTGATCACCAACGCGAGCTGGCCAAGCTATTTGGCTACGCTGACAACAGCGAGAACCTCGCGGTCGAACAGTTCATGCACAAGTACTACCGCACAGTACTCGCATTGCGCGAATTGAATGACGTGCTACTGCAATATTTGCAGGAAGTGATCTTGAATAAAGATGTTGCGCATCATGTCATTCCGCTTAACGAGCGTTTTCAGATTCGCGATAACTATATCGAGGCAATTCATAACACGGTTTTTGAGGATCGGCCTTCAGCGTTGCTGGAGATCTTTGTACTGATGGCGCAACGCCCTGAAATCGAAGGCGTTCATGCATCCACGATTCGATTGTTACGCGAAAATCGCTATCTTATCGACGAACAATATCGTCGCGACCCTAAAAATACCCAGCTTTTTATGAAGCTGTTGCAACAATCCGCCGGCTTGGTAGAACAACTGAAACGCATGACGCGTTACGGCATCCTGGGTTTGTATTTACCGGAATTTGGCCGCGTAACCGGCCAGATGCAACACGACTTATTTCATATCTACACAGTAGATGCGCACACGCTCAAAGTCGTGCAGAACATGTGTAACTTCCTGCTGCCATCGGCGAAAGAAGATTTCCCTGTCGCCGCCCATGTGGTTAATCGTTTACCCAAACTGGAACTACTCTACGTCTCGGGGCTGTATCACGACATTGCCAAGGGCCGTGGCGGCGATCACTCTACACTGGGTGCGGTAGATGCTGAAGAGTTCTGTCAGCGACACGGTATTTCACCACGCGAAACCCGCTTGGTCTGTTGGTTGGTGGAACAGCATTTATTGATGTCGGCCGTTGCGCAAAAGCAGGATATTTCCGACCCGGAGATCATCCACAATTTCGCCCTGCGCGTCGGCGATCAGTTACACCTGGATTATCTCTATTGCTTAACCGTGGCCGACATTAACGGCACCAATAAAGAATTATGGAACACCTGGCGGGCAAGTTTACTGCGGCAGTTGTATCTGGATACCCGCCGTGCGTTGCGTCGCGGGCTGGAAAACAATATTGATAAACAGGATCTAATTGAAGAAACCCAGCAGGCCGCCATCCGCAAACTGGAACGCAAAGGCATCAATGCAGAACGCGCCTGGCAAATCTGGGGCGACATGGGCGAAGAATATTTCCTGCGCGAAAGCTTCCAGGATATCGCCTGGCACACCGCCGCCGTAGCAGACCAGCAAGATGATGCACCGCTGATCCTGATCAAGAAAACCACCAATAAGGAATTGGCGGGAGCAACACAGATTTTCGTGCGCAGCAAAGAGCGCAAAAATGTCTTTGTGGCCGTCGCATCGGCGCTCGATCAACAAAATCTTTCCATTCAGGACGCGCGCATCTACAACTCCAAGTCGGGTTACACCATCGATACTTTTTTTGTGCTCAACCAGAACGGTGAACCATTAGGTAGCAATCCGACCGTATTGAAAAATATTCACAAGGCGCTACAGGATGAATTGCGCCTGGCGGACAATTATTCCGAAGTGATTACCCGCCGCACGCCGCGCCGCTTGAAATATTTTTCCATGCCTACGCGCACCTCGTTGAGCAACGACATGATCAGCGGCTATACCATGTTGGAAGTCATCAGCCCGGATCGACCCGGCTTGCTCGCCTGTATCGGCCGCATTTTCTTGCAATTTGATGTGCAGTTGCAAAATGCCAAGATCGCCACCCTTGGCGAGCGCGTGGAAGATATTTTCTTTATCTCGGACAACCAGGGGCTTCCGCTCAGCGACCCCGATATGTGCGAACGTTTGCAGCGGGAAATTTGCGAACAATTGGACCGGCGCGTTACCAGCCAATAATGAATGAAGCGCGTAGGTCGGATTAGCCGCAAGGCGTAATCTGACATTATCATTGAACAGTAAACCCGTCGGATTACGCCTGCGGCTAATCCGACCTACAAACGTATGTGAAGTTTTGACAATGAACCCGGATTTGCAACAACTCCATCCCTACCCTTTTGAAAAATTGGCTGCGCTGAAAGCAGCGGTATCTGCACCGGCACATTTGACTCACATTGCCTTGTCTATCGGCGAGCCCAAACACGAACCACCAAGGTTTGTCTTACAGACCCTCGTCGATAACCTTGCCGCATTATCCCAATATCCCACCACCAAAGGGTTGCCGGAATTGCGTCAGGCAATCGCTACCTGGGCGACGCAGCGTTTCCACTTAAAACCAGGCAGCTTTGATGCAGAGAGGCATGTCTTGCCGGTTAACGGCACGCGCGAAGCCTTGTTCGCGTTTGCACAAGCATTGGTTGATCGCGGGCAGTCTGCGCCGCTGGTGGTGAGCCCGAATCCCTTTTACCAAATTTATGAGGGAGCTGCGATTCTTTCCGGGGCTGAGCCTTTTTTTCTCAATTGCACACCGCAGAATCATTTTATTCCGGACTTTGATGCAGTAGATCCGGATGTATGGCGCCGCTGTCAGGTGTTATTTATCTGTTCACCCGGCAACCCCACCGGCGCGGTGATGAGCAGCGCGCAGTTAAAAAAACTGATTGCTCTGGCGGATCAGTATGATTTTGTCATCGCGTCCGATGAGTGCTATTCCGAATTATATTTTGATGAGCAACAGCCTCCCGCGGGTTTGCTGCAAGCCTGTGCCGAGTTAGGCCGCCACGACTTTGCACGCTGCGTGGTATTCCACAGCTTGTCCAAGCGCTCTAACCTGCCCGGCTTACGCTCAGGGTTTGTCGGGGGCGATGCGGATATCCTGAAAAAATTTCTGCTGTATCGCACTTATCACGGCTGTGCCATGCCAGTTCCTACCCAATTGGCCAGTGTGGCGGCCTGGAAAGATGAAGAACATGTGCGTGCTAACCGCACCGCGTATCGTCAAAAATTTGAAGCGGTGCTGGATATTCTTGAGGGGGCGCTCGATGTCAGCATGCCCGATGCCAGTTTTTATCTCTGGCCTAAAACACCTATTCGCGGTGAAGATTTCGCGCAACAGTTGTTTGCACAGCAAAACGTGACCGTGCTACCGGGCAGCTATCTGGCACGCATGTGTGATGGCTTAAATCCCGGTGAAGATTACGTTCGGATGGCCCTTGTTGCGCCTTTGACGGAATGTATCGAAGCGGCTCAGCGTATCAAGGCATTTGTTAACAGCTTATGACCAGCGAAAAAAATTTAACCAAACAAGAGCGGGTAGCTTTTATCCTGCAACGCTTACAGACGCTTTACCCGGCGCCGCCGATTCCCTTGCAGCATAAAGATCCTTACACCCTGTTGGTTGCGGTGCTGCTCTCGGCACAATGCACAGACGAACGGGTCAATCAGGTTACCCCGGCACTGTGGCAACTTGCTGACAATCCCTTTGACATGGCCAAGGTGCCGGTAGAAAAAATTCAGGCAGTAATCCGGCCCTGCGGTTTATCGCCGCAAAAATCCAAAGCGATTTCATTACTGTCGCAGATTCTGATAAATGAACACGCCGGACAGGTACCGGAAGATTGGGATGCGTTGGAACGCTTGCCCGGTGTGGGCCACAAAACGGCCAGCGTCGTGATGAGCCAGGCATTCGGGCACCCGGCTTTTCCGGTGGATACACATATTCATCGCCTAGCCCAGCGCTGGGGCTTGACCAACGGCAAAAGCGTAGTGCAAACGGAAAAAGATTTAAAGCGTTTGTTTCCCAAAGAAACCTGGAACGCATTGCATCTGCAGATCATTTATTACGGTCGCGAGCACTGTAGCGCGCGAACCTGCGACGGCACTGTGTGCGATATTTGTCGCACCTGCTATCCCAATCGTAAGAAACCGAAGATTGTATTAAAAGCCTGATTTTTGAAAAGAGCATTGGTTATGACGATTACCCTTTACGGCATCAAGAATTGTGACACGGTCAAGAAGGCGCGAGACTGGTTGGCAACACAGCACATCGATTATCGCTTTCACGACTTTCGCGTTGATGGCCTGACCGAAAGTCAGGTTAAGCGGTGGATAAATGATATTGGTCTGGATACATTGGTGAACAAACGCAGCACCACCTGGAAGGAGCTGGATGAGGCGACAAAATCCAGTTTTGATGCACAAACCGCCGTGGCGGTGATTGTTAAAAATCCTACCTTGATCAAGCGGCCATTGCTGGATACCGGCAAGCAACAACAGGTAGGTTTTAAGGCGGCGGATTATGCGCGCGTATTTGGTTAATTGGAGAATATGTCGGATTACGCCGCGTTGCGGCTAATTCGACACAAAAGAATTTTTACTCGCAAGCAATAGGAAAGACTATGACAACTCTTTACTGCCTCGGACTCGGTGTCGGCACCCACAATACCAAAGGTGAATGGCTTGAAATTTTTTACGCGCAGCCTCTGCTGAACCCCTCGGCCAATACCGTTGATGCCATTACCAAAACCCTGAACTACACCGGTGGCAACCACGCGATCAACATCACACCGGCGCAAGCTGCCGAATTGGCCGATGCACTGGCGGACGCTGGCGACGACATCCAGTCCGCTGTTGCGCGCACGCTTAGCAAAAGTCAAAGACCCTTGATTGTGACACTGTTGGAAAGTGATGCCGGTCCAGTTTCCGTGCCGGAAGCCTATCTGAAATTGCATTTGTTATCGCACCGCCTGGTTAAACCTCACGGCACGAATTTGAATGGCGTCTTCGGCGTATTGCCCAACGTGGCCTGGACCAACCAGGGCGCTGTTGATCTTGCAGAATTACCGGAGCGCCAATTACAGGCTCGCATCAATGGCGAATTATTGGAAGTGGCCTGCGTCGATAAATTTCCCAAGATGACCAACTATGTCGTACCGAAAGGTGTGCGTATTGCCCACACCGCGCGCGTGCGTTTGGGTGCGTATCTCGGTGAAGGCACCACCATCATGCACGAAGGTTTTGTGAACTTTAATGCGGGCACCGAAGGCCCGGCAATGATTGAAGGACGCATCTCTGCCGGTGTGTTTGTCGGTGCCGGTTCTGATTTGGGTGGCGGCAGCTCAACCATGGGCACACTGTCCGGCGGCGGGAACATTGTCATTTCTGTGGGCAAGGAATCCCTGATCGGTGCTAATGCCGGTATCGGCATTCCGTTAGGTGATCGCTGCAAAGTGGAATCCGGTTTGTATATCACTGCCGGCACCAAGGTGATTGTGTTGGATGATACTGGCGCTGAGGTAAAGACGGTAAAAGCACGTGAATTGGCCAATGAATCTGATCTGGTTTTCCGGCGCAATTCCATTACCGGGCGTGTGGAAGTGGTTACCAATAAAAGTGCATTGCAGTTAAATTCGGCGTTGCATAGTAATTAAATTCAATGTCGGATTACGCCGCGTTGCGGCTAATCCGACCTACTATCGGGAGAAAAATATGGGCGCTCAGTGGAAAGCAAAACACCGCGAAGCAGCGGCGAATGCCAAGGGTAAATTGTTTACCAAACTGACCAAGGAAATCATGATTGCGGCTCGCAATGGTGCGGACCCCGATATGAATCCCCGTTTGCGTTTGGCGGTAGAGCAAGCCAAAAAAGCGTCAATGACACGCGAGACATTAGAACGCGCCATCAAAAAGGGCTCAGGCCAATTAGATGGCGCTGTGAATTACGAAAAAGTTACCTACGAAGGTTTTGCTCCGCATCAGGTGCCGGTAATTGTTGAATGTTTGACGGATAACGTGAATCGCACTATTTCGAGCATGCGCGTGCTGTTTCGCAAAGGGCAATTGGGTTCCTCGGGTTCGGTATCCTGGGATTTTGACCACGTCGGATTAATCGAAGCATCACCGGCAAACGCGGATGCTGATCCGGAATTGGCCGCCATCGAAGCCGGAGCACAGGATTTTGAAACTGACGATGACGGCACGACCTTGTTTATTACTGACACCACGGATCTCGATCTGGTGTGCCGCGCGTTACCTGCGCAAGGTTTTACTGTCGAGTCAGCCAAGCTGGGTTATCGCCCGAAGAATCCTGTCAGCTTGAGCGGTGAGGCCCTAGAGGAAGTAGAACATTTTCTTGCGGCCATTGATGACGATGATGATGTGCAGGAAGTGTATGTTGGTTTGACGGATTAAAAGGGATTGTCGGGTTACGCGGCGTTGCCGCTAACCTGACCTACGGACATTCATTATTTGAGGGCGGCTAAACGGTGCAAAAGATATCTACGCATTCAGTTTTAATTGGTTATATCACCTGGATTATGGGATTCATGGGTGCGCACCGGTTTTATTTCGGCAAACCGCTCACCGGTACCTTGTGGTTTTTTACTTTCGGCCTGCTGGGTATTGGTTGGTTAATTGATATTTTCCTGGTTCCCTCCATGGCCAGAGAAGCCGACACACGTTTTCGTCCCGGTCCGATTGATTACTCCGTCGCCTGGATCTTGTTGGCTTTTCTTGGGCTGTTTGGTGTCCACCGGATGTATCTGGGTAAGTGGATTACCGGTTTGATTTATCTCTTCACACTGGGTTTATTTGGTTTGGGTTGGCTTTATGATTTATGGACCTTGAACGGCCAGATAGACGAGCGCAATCGCGAATAATAAGTAGGTCGGATTAGGCGCTCGCGCCTAATCCGACCTACGAAACAACGTTAAATTAGCCGTTGGTTTTCTCCTTGTCTGCGTCTGCTTTTTGCTCTTCAGCTTTCACCGCTAACTGCGGCTGACGTATCTGGGTAATACGGTCATAGTCGAATTGGCTGAGCGTAAACACCTGGCTTTGATCATTGCGCTTCACGAAGTAGTCGCCCTCAGATTTCAGAAACTCGTATTGCAGTTCGCCGGTATCCGTGCTTACTGAGATAACCACCGGTTCGCCCTTCGGCTGTTGTTCGGCAACATCGACAATGCGCAAATTACTTAACGCATTCGCCAGCTCCTGCGCTTTTTGCGCATCGACTTTCACGTTTTCTGTATCTATTGCTTCGGTTGCGCTGCCAGCCAAATTCCATTGATCCTCGGTTTTTTGTAACTCGTAATCCGGCCCTTTAATATTTTTTAAATCCTTGGCACCGAGCAATGTTTTATCCAGCCATTCAGTGTCCGCAACTGGCATATCAAAAGTGTTCAGGTTTACAGCGTAGATTTCATTGTCATCCGGCCGACGCACATGCACCTTGCGGAAACCGGGCGAGGTTCCCAGGAGTACCTCACCCATCTTTTTATCCCCGGCGAAGACTTCAACACGACGCTGAAATTTTTCCTCATCGACTTCGAAGCGTTCATGACTCGACGCCGTAGTGGCGACGGGCCAGCGGACCTTAGCATCCTTGAGTTTGTTTAACAGCTCCGGGACTTTTTGATCAACCGCCGGCAAGTTATGTAATGCCGGCAATTGCCATTGATCACCGGATTTCTGCAAAATCACGCTGCTATCTGCATCCGCGATAACCAATTTATCAATCGCGGCAGGTTCAAAACTTAACAAAGGCTCATTGGTTGCATCAGGAGTGGCTTGCTCCTTGTACCAGAACAAACTACCGGCCAGAACCACCTGCACCGCTAATAGTCCCGCCAACCAGCTATGATATTTTTTCATGGTGTGCTCCCTAGTGTGCGAGTAATTGTTGATAGCCTTTTTGACGCGACCGGTTTATCTGATAGCGAACACCCACCACTATCAATAAAGCCAACAACGCCAGGCCATAATTCAGATACTCCCAGAACAACTGTGTACCATGTTCCAGCGTTGGCAAAGTGCGATTGAAATTGCCACGCGAGCGAATGCTGAGTAGGCCCGCATCTTCCAGAGACCAATCAACGGTGTTGGCAAATAATTGCAGGCTATTCAGGTATTCGCCGCCTCCGGCAGCACCCGCCATTTGCAACAACTGGTCCGTCAGGAAATCGTTGGAGCTGAACAGGATGATACGAGCAGATTCTGGTGAACGCTCAATAACCCCCGATACAGTGGTTGCCGCGTCGGTTTCATTTGCTTCGGTATTATCTTCGTCAGCCTGTGCAAGCAGAGGCGAGGATTTACCGGCAAAATACGAATCAAATCGACCAGTGGTGATCACGCCTAACAGATGGGATTTCTGTTCGCCCTCCGGTGCAAAACGACTCATAGTGCCACCATCAATTCGCGGCATCACTTGAGTTAAACTGGACAGCCAAGCCTCGTCAGAGGAGCGCAGCAACTCAATCACTTCACGCGCGCTTTGCTTCTCCTGATCAACAACAATCGGCGAAGCCCAGGCCATGGTTGTCTGTGGCAAGTTAGCGGTAATCGGATTATCCTGATTCAAACCCGCTCCACGGACATCAACAAAGTAGGGATAATCCAGCATACGAATTTCCTGCACACTGAAGCCACCGACATTGCGTGTGACCGGGACCGGGAAGGGCACATTTTGCGAGTCCATAACCAATTGGTTTTCTATTTGCAGACCGTGATGATTGAGCCATTCCTGCAATCCGCTGGTTTGCGGTTGCACGCTCAAGCTGCGATTGGAGACGCTGGCAGAATATGGCGACGTGGCTGCGATAACCGTACCACCCTGCATCAGAAATTGGTCCACAGCGAAGAGCTGCTTTTCATCCAGATTTTTCGGCGCCGCCAGCACCAGAATATCGGCTTGCCCCGATACACTGCCATCACTCAAGTCTTCCGGCATCACGTTCAGTTCTGCACCGAGAAAGTTTTCCAGCTGATTAAACTGCGCAGTGTTCATACCACCAAATTGATGATGCGCAGCGGGAGCGGGTGTAACCAATGCCACTGTTTTGGTGAAGCCACTGGCAAAGCGTTTTATGGCCGATGACAGATTGCGTTCGAAGCTGGCTTCACTCATATCATCCAGAGGAATCTGTACCACCTGCTCACCCTGTCCCAGGGTCAGATAAAAGTAAAAGCGTTCATTGCTGAACAGATTGGTCGCCATAGGCTGAAAGCCATAGTCCTGCAATATCTGGTGACCCACTGCACCGCCGTTCGCCTCCGGCTCAAGGAAATTAACCTGCAAACGGCCGTTAGATTCTTGCCGCAGTTTCTGTGCCTGGTCTGTGACAATTTTTCGGAAATCCTGCAAGGGTTGCGGCAAACGATTGTCGGCAGAAATGTAAGCGTTAAATGTCAGCTCACCTTTTACGGTATCAAACAAATTGCCGCCGGCCTGATAGTTGTGCAGGACTTTTTTGATTGCGCGAGTCAGGTCATGCTCCGGGTTACGCAACTGCACATTGATATCGCCCTCACCGCGAGCTTTGATCTCAATCAGTTCGCGGAAGCCTAATACCTGATACTCATCGCCATATTGCACCAGCACATTAAAATAGGAATTTACCACGGCGGCCTGATAGCGATCTGCTACCTGAAAAGGTACCGGCTGTATCGCATATTTTTGATTAGCCTCCTCTTCCAGTTCCGGCTGGGTAACTGGATCAATAAATTCCACACGTACGCGGCCATCACTGACCACCGCGTACTCCTGTATCAGGTCGCGCAACTGCGGCACCAGCGGCGATAACAAGGGATGGGTTTTACTGCTGAAGTACCCGCGCAACAACAAAGGCTCTTGCAATTGTTGCAGGTATTCTTCTGTCGCCGGTGAGATGGAGTATTGGTTACCGGCAGTGGCATCAATACGCAGACTATGGACCTGACCCAACCAAAAGTTCGCGCCGATGGCATTGGCAATCAACAGCACAGTCATTACCCGCCAGCCCGAATGATGTTCGCGACTACCGGTTAGAGCCCAGCGTTCACGCTCCAGCGAAAATGTATTTAGCGTAAGGAAAACGGCTATCAAACTGAGGTAATAATAGAGATCGCGCAAATCAATAACACCACGCGTGATCGCTTCAAAACGCGAACCCGTGCCGAGCAGGCGCAGCCATTCACCGGCCTGGTTGCCAAAGAAATCCGTCAGGGTTTTACTGCCGAGTAAATAGAACATGCCGCACACGGCAACGGCGATGATAAGGCTGACAATCTGATTTTCACTGCGCGAGGATACAAACAAGCCGATGCTGAGGTAGGCAGCACCCAGCAAAAATGTCGCGAGATAACCAGCCCATACCGGCCCCCAATCGAGATCACCGATGATGGCGACAGTAATAGGCAGCGGCAAGGTAATCAGTAGCGCAATTGCCAACAAGGCAAGGCAACCGATAAATTTACCCACGACAAAATGCCACAGAGGTACCGGTTGGGTCAGCACATGTTCCAATGTGCCGGTACGGCGCTCCTCGCTCCACATCCGCATGGTGAGCGTACTGGCGAGAAAGATCAGTAACAGTGGCATCCACTCGAACAACGGACGAACATCAGCGATATTGCGCGAGAAAAATGCTTCGCCCCAAAAGAAGATAAACAGTGTTACCGCCGCAAACACGGCTAAAAATAAATATGCCACCGGCGATGAAAAAAATAACGTAATTTCTTTAGCCGCAATACGGCGAATAGTGCGCTTAGGCTGCATGACGAACATCCTCCTTATCAGCTGCACCGGTGTGTTGATTGACTTCGCGGAACAGGGATTCAAGATCGCGAACTTCGGCGTTTAACTGGTACAGATCAGCACCCGCTGCTATCACGGCTTTTGCCAATGCCGCACTGACTACATCCAGATCAACATCCTCACTCAGCGTCACCCGGTGGATGGCCCGCGCGTTGTTCCCCGCTTGTGGTTCAAGCGTTTGTACGCCAGGAATATGAGTAAGCGTGCTGACGGCGTCTTCACTCAGGGGACTGGTGGCTAGTTGCAGATAACGGCTTTGTCGCAAGCTATCCAGACGCGCATCAATCACCAGACGGCCACCACGTACCATAAGCACTCGATCACACAGGGCATCAACTTCCTGCATGATGTGGGTGGATAAAATAACCGTAGCTTCTTTGGCGATATCGCGAATCAGTTCACGCATCTGGAGGGTTTGGGTGGGGTCAAGACCGTTGGTAGGTTCGTCGAGGATCAATAAACCGGGCTTACCCAGAATGGCCTGAGCCACACCAACCCGTTGCTTATACCCACGCGATAAAGTCGCAATGGGAGCCAGCAATTTCTCGCCGATGGCTGTCGCTTGTAAGACCCGTTTGATCTCCGCTTGTTTCTGAGTGCCTTGCAGCCCCTTCAGAGAGGCCGCGTAGACCAGGTAATCAGCCACCGTCATCTCCGGATACACCGGTAAACTTTCCGGCAGGTAACCAATTTTTTGCTGTAGTTTTTTTAAGTGCTGAGCCAGGTCAACGCCGTCCATTTTGATCTGCCCGCCGCTGGGTTCGAGGTACCCGCTGAGCATCTTCATGATGGTAGTTTTACCCGCGCCGTTGTGGCCGAGCAGACCGACAATTTCACCTTTTCCGATAGAAAAAGTCACACCATCCACCGCGACGAAGTCACCATAGGTGCGCTTGAGAGAATTAACATCAAGCATAACGTCCTCCATTAATAGACGTAGCTAATAGAGAAAAAAATGGAAATAAATTTAATTAATTTTTTAGGAAGAGCGAGGGGGATAACGCGCAGTCTTGAGACGGCATATAGTCAAGTTATACATTGTTATTGTTCCTGGTTAGCGGGATTATTCCCCATCCAACAATGGTATGAAATGATTACAGCGCCGATTAGATAGGGGCAGCAAATGAAAGTTCAAGGGCTGCTGAAAGGTTTTTTGTTTGGGGTCTGGCAGGTTGTGGATTTTGAAAGTCCTGGGACGGATTACGGCGCTTTGCGCCTAATGCGACCTACTTGATAGTAGAAAATATTGTAGAAAAAATTTCCTGAAATATATTGAAAATTTTTTTACCCGCCCTAGATAAATACATGCTTCGGGTCTCTGTGAGAACGAGGCATCGACATTAACTGTATTTTTTTATCGCTTCTTATGGAGGATATGGTTATGAATACAATTGATCTCACTCCCCTCTATCGCAGCAGCATCGGTTTCGACCGTCTGGGTGCGCTGCTGGATACTGCGCTTCGCGCTGAACAAGCTTCTGCCGGGTATCCGCCGTATAACATCGAAGTGGTTGGCGACAACCGCTACGGTATTACACTGGCTGTCGCCGGGTTTGACCGGGACGAACTGGATATTCAGGTGGAAAAAGGCGTACTGACCGTTCGCGGTAAAAAAGCCGAAGGCGGAAAGGAAGAGCGCAAATATCTGCACCAAGGTATCGCGACTCGCGCGTTCGAGCGCAAATTTAATTTGGCCGATCACGTTGAAGTAACCGGTGCCGAATTAACCAATGGCTTGTTAACTGTCAGCCTGGTGAAAGAGATTCCGGAGGCGATGAAGCCCAGAAGCATCGCCATCAACCAATCCGGCAATGTACTTGAACACAAGGCGGAGAAAGACAAGGCCGCGTAAACCTGATCGGGCGACGGCTCAGGCCGCCGCCCTCTTCATAACACCTCAGAATTAACAATAGCCATTCCGTTCCTGCTGCGGATGGGTAGCCTGTCTTTTCTTCTTTGTCACCTCCGCTGCAGGCTAGTCGCCCGGCCCTCATAGCGGTTATAGTGGCCTGTCCCTCAACATACTCACTACAAGGATTTTTTATGGACAATCCCTATCAGGCCCCTGCCGCTGAATTGGTAGAAAACCCGAACGAGCTGGTTTATATCGGTTTCTGGATGCGTGTCTTAGCTACGATAATTGACAGCATCATTACCATCCTCATTACCTTTCCGATTTTGTATCTGATTTATGGCGCAGGCTATTTCGAATCCGAAGAAATGATTCAAGGCCCTCTTGATTTTTTCTTCAGCTATGCCTTCCCGTTGATATGGACTATCAGCTTCTGGACCTACCGGCAGGCAACGCCGGGCAAGATGATCATCGACGCCAAAATTGTGGATGCCAAGACCGGCGGCAAACCCACTTCAGGTCAATTCGTTGGTCGCTACTTTGCCTACTTTCTCTCGGCGTTGCCTTTGGGCTTAGGTTATTTATGGGCCGCCTGGGACCCCAAAAAACAAACCTGGCATGACAAACTCGCAGGCACTCTGGTTGTACATAGCTGATCGGGCGGGAGCCTCTGCTCCCGCACCACGATTATCGAGTCACCGACAAAGCTGCTAGAATTGCCGCCTATTTTTCAGCGGCCGCCGCACGGGTGAGCCGGTAATACAGGATTCTGTTTGTAATGACCAACCTCTCCCCCACCTTGCAACTTGCCACTGATCTTATTCGCTGTCGTTCCGTCACACCGGCGGACGATGGCTGTCAGCAGATGATGACCAAACGTCTTGAAGCCATCGGCTTTAAGGTTGAGCACTTACGCTTTGATGACGTGGATAATTTCTGGGCTGTGCGCGGTGAATCAGGCCCCATTCTCGCTTTTGCCGGACACACCGATGTTGTGCCTACCGGCCCCGAACAACAGTGGACAAATCCACCCTTCGAGCCGCGCATCATTGATGGCATGTTACACGGGCGCGGCGCCGCCGATATGAAAGGCTCACTCGCCTCCATGGTGCTTGCCTGTGAAAGTTTTGTCGCAAAACATCCCGATCATTCCGGGCGCATCGCCTTTTTGATCACCAGCGACGAGGAAGGCCCATCCATCAATGGCACGGTCAAGGTTGTCGAGTGGCTAGAAGCGAATAACACCAGGATCACCTGGTGTATCGTCGGTGAACCATCCTCCACCAAGCTGGTGGGCGATGTGATTAAAAATGGTCGTCGCGGCTCGCTCGGCGGCATCCTGACAGTAAAAGGTATTCAAGGCCATGTGGCCTACCCTCACCTCGCAGATAATCCGATCCATAAACTGGCACCGGCTCTCACCGAACTGGCCGCTGAACACTGGGATGATGGTAACGAATTTTTTCCGGCTACCAGTTTTCAAGTATCGAATATTAACGGCGGCACCGGCGCAACCAACGTTATTCCCGGCACTGTTGAGGTGGTATTTAATTTTCGTTTTTCCACCGAATTGACCGATGCAATCCTGCGCGAACGCACGGAAGCTATCCTCAACAAACATGGCTTGAATTACGACATCACCTGGACGCTCAGCGGCCAACCTTTTCTTACACCGCGCGGTGATTTGGTGAATGCGGTCGTAGCTGCTATTAAAAGCGAAACCGGACGTGACGCTGAACTCTCCACTTCCGGCGGCACCTCAGATGGACGATTCATCGCCCCCACCGGTGCGCAGGTTGTCGAGCTCGGCCCCATCAACGCCACGATTCACAAAGTGAATGAATGTATCAGTGCGGCGGATCTGGAAACCTTGACCGGGATTTATGAAAAGGCTCTGGAGAATTTGCTCGCCTAACCCACGGAAAGTATTCCTTTTTTGACAAGCCGGGACCGCGGGTTCGAGCAAAAAAACCTTAGCAAAACCCGTACACATACAAACACTATCCCGTAGCAGAACGACACTGACTGCTACGGCTACTACGCTCTGCAATAGATAATCCGCCGTCGATGCAGCTTCCCAAGCCGCATTGGAATTATCAATTAACAATAACGAATTGCGGAGTCTTTACTATGCCTGTCTACAAAACTTCTCTCATTGGAATCTCAAATTTACTGCGCGTTTTTCTGTTGTTTCTTTCACTCTGCGTGCTGCCGCACGCCAACGCCCAAAACTGGCAACTGATCTGGAGTGACGAATTTAATTACTCCGGCTATCCCAATGGTAATTGGAGCCCGGAAATCTGGAACCCCGGTGTGGTGAATAATGAATTGCAACATTACACCGCCAACCTCGATAACGCTTACGTCTCCAATGGCACGTTAAAAATTAAAGCCGCCGCGGTGTATAACAACTCCACCGGGCAGAATGATTATTACTCAGCGCGGTTGAACTCTACCGCTTCCTGGACCTATGGGCGATTTGAAGCACGTATGAAGCTGCCCGGCGGCTGGGGTACCTGGCCGGCGTTCTGGCTGTATCCCGATGATGATTTTCGTTACGGCACCAATCCGATCACCAACTATGGTTGGCCCAACGCCGGGGAAATCGACATCATGGAAAATGTGGGCTATGACCAGAATGTGATCCACGCGTCTACCCACAGCGCGTGCTGCTTTTGGGCAGTGGGCACCCAGCGCACCGGCACAATTAATGTGGCAGACCCTACGGCAAATTGGCACGTGTATGCCGCGGAATGGTATCCGGATCACATCGCCTTTTTTGTGGATGGCGTGAATTATTTTACGGTGTGGAACGACGGCACCGGCTGGGAGTCATGGCCGTTTAATCACAACTTCCACATTATCTTGAATCTCGCCGTTGGCGGCAGCTGGGGCGGCGCGCAGGGCGTTGATCCCAATATCTGGCCGCGCATCATGGAAGTGGACTACGTGCGGGTCTATCAACAAAATAATGCGGCACCAATCCAGATTGAAGCGGAAAATTTCGCGCAGATGTCCGGCGTGCAAACGGAAAGTTGCTCCGAAGGCGGGCAAAATGTTGGCTGGATTGAGGCAGGCGACTGGATGGTGTGGAACGTGAATATTCCGTCATCCGGCAGTTACAACGTTCAATACCGCGTTGCCAGCCAGAACGGCGGTGGCTCCATCCAATTTGAGCGTGCCGGCGGCGGCCTGACTTACGGCATTATCGGCGTTCCCAGCACAGGTGGCTGGCAAAACTGGACGACGATTTCCCACAACGTGAATTTAACGGCGGGCCAACAGCAAGTTGCTATCTACGCACCGGCCGGTGGTTACAATTTGAATTGGATTCGTGTTACGCGGAATTAATTAGTGTGCAACGCGGTAGAAGGGTGTGACGAATAGCAGTCCTTCTACCGTTGTTTCACCACATCCCTATACCATTATCTCCACCAGACTACAGGTCACGGTATAACCCAATGCGCGTTTGATAGTAGGAAAGATCGCAACAGTGGCAATACATACCCCCAACTCAATTAACTGCGCTTTATTGAGAGCATGATTGATGCGTTCACGCAATACCGGATCGATCGTCTGATAGGACGCAACACTGGTAGAAAAGTCATAGATATCTTTCAGATGTTCCGGCAGATTACTGCCGCCATTCAAGCTTGCCGCAACCCATTTTCGATCAACGCCGGCCTCTAACGCCATACGCACATTGAGCTGCACGCAGTGCCCGCAATCAGCAACCTGCATGGATGCCAATTTGGCAATCCAGTAAGTGTCGATATCAAGGGTTTCCCGATGTTGAGATAAGGGTTGGAAATTCGCGAATTTTTCATACCCTGAAGGTGAGTGTTGTAAAAATTCATGCAGGTAACCTGCATCATAGTGATAATGTTCTTCAAATTTTTTTAACTGTTCAGAATGATTTTCCTGAGTCATAACCACCTCATTGGATAGATTGCCAGAGACCGGATCATCATCACCAAAAGACAGGTGTTGTCCGGGATGGAATGTATTATCGCTACGCTCTTGCACGCCGCCAGTTACTTACTATCGGGATTAACGATAGATTCAGGCAGCGCAACAGGTTCGCTGTAATATTTTCCATAGAGTCGACCGGCTTCCCGCGCAAACCATTTGGCCCCCACACCTTGCGGTGTTTTCGTTGACCAAAGCAAATCCACCCCTAGGCTCCAGGACGTCAGGGCATTATTGATATTTAATTCAATCAACTTCCCGGTTTTCAGAAAGGGACGCGCCGCTTCGTAAGGTGCATTGACCCAGCCCACGCCGCGGTGGGCCAGTTCCATCGCCTGCAATAGCGAATCACAGGTCCAGATTTGTGCTGATAACTGCCAGCGTTTATGACTGGTGGCCGAGGCTGTAATAATTTGTCGATACTTACCCAGATCATTCAATGAAACAATGTTGGCCTGCGAAAGCGGATGCTCACGACCAACAAGAATCAGCACTTTCTGTTGCCCGAGATTCGTAAAGTCAATTTCTTCGGGATAGGCATCGCGACTGGTAACGAATGCGAAATCGGCTTCGCCATTGGCAACCATTGCAATGATTTCATTGTCAACGGCGGTATTGGAAACCACCTGGGTAAAGGGAAAGCGTTCAGCGAATGCGGCCAGTATATCGTTCAAACGATCCGGCATAACCAATTCTTCAAACGCAAGACGCAGCTGGCTTTCTTCACCCGCTTGATACGATGCCGCCGCCTGTTGAAAGCGTTTCATCTGGGCAATCACCTGGCGTGCGAGCGGCAGCAATAACCCGGCAGCTTCGGTCGCGACCGGATATTTGCCTGTGCGATCAAACAAGCTCAGATTCAAATCCAGCTCCAGATTCTGGATCTGTGTACTCACCACACTTTGCACTTTACCGAGTTCGCGCGCGGCAGCAGAAAACGAACCCTTTTCACATGCGGTAATAAATGCGCGCAATTGTTCAACACTGATTTGATCCACTGTTTCTTTCATCTATCGCGATCCCAGATAGTAACTCATTCTGCTTTGTTGAATGATCGACATAGTATCCACCCTCCAACTTATGATTACTTTGCAGTGGAGAGGAATATGCTGTCGTCACGTCGAATGCTGCCGATTATACTGACAATATTTACCGGTTTTATTGGCTTCAGTTTACCTTTTCCCGTATTCAGTCATTTATTTCTTGCGGTCGATTCGACTTTTCTACCGCCAGGTATTCCCCTTGATGAGCGTAAAATCCTGCTGGGATTCGCGCTTGCACTTTATCCATTTGGCCAAATACTCAGCGCTCCCGGATGGGGTCGTTATTCTGATCGCCGCGGGCGCAAGCCCGCCTTGACCGTATCGCTAATGGTTGCCAGTGTCGGCATGGCGTTGGTTGCGTTCGGCGTATTCGCCAATCTTTTATGGGCCGTGTTGGTGGGAAGGCTTATCTCCGGCCTCGGCGAAGGCAACATGGCGATTGCACAAGCGATGGCCAGCGACGAAGGCAGCGATCATGAAGCCGGTAATTTTGCCGCACTCTCCATTGCCATGAATGCGGGCTGGATCATCGGTCCACTACTGGGCGGATTTTTGGGCGACCCGACCGCAACACCTGTCAGCAGCCCGGCCCTGCCTTTCATCCTTGCGGTTGCGATGTATCTGATCAATGTTCTGGTAGTCATCATTTTTGTTGAGGAACGTCCAACATCACCAGCCCATGCCAGCAAACACAACACTATTAAACTGCCACAGCTTTTCCGCCAACCGAATATGCTGGCGGTGTTAACGCTGACGCTACTGGCATTTTGGAGCGTTTATACCCTGTTCTCTTATTTGCCTCCCTACCTCGTTCAAGTATTTGCATCGACAACGGCTGATATTGGAATGTATTGCGCATTATTAAGTGTTCCCCTGATCATTGCCGGGCTACTGACAAGTGCGCTGAGTCGTTGGCTCGACACAAAAAAATTGACCGCACTTGCGCTCCTGCTGATGGCAAGCGGGTTGTTATTGCTGACCAACGCAGATTCCATCGCTGGATTGATTCTACCTGTGAGCATGGTGGCTTTTGGCATTGTGTTTATTGAGGTCACCAGCGCGCAGTTCGTGTCCCGATTGGCTACATCACAGGAAAAGGGCGAGTTGATGGGTATTTACCGCAGCGTCGTGGTGATTGCTGAAGTCATCGCTACCTTAGCCGCCGGGTATTTGGCGAGCTGGACTGTCACCCTGCCTTTTATCGTCGCGAGTATCACAGTGATTTTCGCCCTGTTTTTCCTGCTCCAATTACCGCGTGAGGAGCAAAACCTGGCAAGCGAAGCGGAAGAGTCCAGCGTGTGATTTTTGCATCATGGGCGCTATCAACTTACAATCACGCCCCACAAATTCAAATCAAATAACAGGAGGAAAATTTTATGTTTCTGCCCGATGACATGTACCCTTCGCGCACAGGTGCGGATGAACAAGTCATTCCAAGAAAAGATCCCGCAATCTATAACAACCCATCCCTTTCTGAAAACCCACTCGCGCAGAGCTCGCTGGATTTCTATGCCGACAACGGCTTCCTGGTATTGCCGGATTATCTGCCGGAACAGGTTTCCCCGCTGCTCGCGGAAATTGAAGCGTTGAAAAAAACCATGGCAGGTGAAGAGGCGCTGGTAACCGAACCAGGCAGCCGTGAAGTGCGCACCATCTTCAAACCTTTTCAATACAGCGATGTGATTCGCAATTTTTTTCGCGACCCGAAAATTCTTAATGTGGCCCGTCAGTTGTTAGGTTCCGATGTGTATATGATGCAGTCGCGCGTCAATATCAAACCAGCTTATACCGGGCGTTCTTTTGCGTGGCATTCAGATTTTGAAACCTGGCACGTAGAGGACGGCATGCCGCGCATGCGTGCGGTGACTGCCTGGATTATGTTAACCGAGAATCATGAGCACAATGGCCCGCTTTATGTTATTCCCGGCTCGCATAAATTGTATGTGTCATGCGCCGGTCAAACCGAAGCGGAAAATTATAAAACGTCATTGAAAACGCAGAAGCTCGGTGTGCCGCAACCCGACACCATGAATGAGATTCTCGCAACGCGCGACATCAAAGCCATTACAGGTAAACCGGGCACAGTGGTATTTCATGAGTGCAATATTCTGCACGGTTCGCCGGATAACATTTCCAATGATCCGCGCACGATTTTGATGTGTGTGTACAACAGTGTGCTGAATAAACCGGTGGCACCCTTCGGCGGGCTTGAACCTCGGCCGGATTTTTTAAGCAACCGGGATCAACGGACGATCACGCCCCTGATGGTGTAGTCCGGCGTTACTCGCCCACACTTTTCACCTGCCATTCCTGCGGTAGCGCGTTCATCAGAAATTCGGTGAACGCGCGCACCTTGGGTGTCAGCTCGTGGCGATCGCGCAACACGATGAACAGCTCAAGGGGCTCTGGAATCGCGCGAGCTATACCGGCGGCGTGGCAGGATTCAAATAACACTTCCAACTCGCCACGTTCAATGTAACGGCGCGCAATAAAATCTCCCAGGCGGGCGATGCCGGCGCCGTTTGCCGCCAACCGCGCAAGCACATCAATGTCATCACTGACGGTCGCCACGCGTATCTTCGCATCAAAGGCAATACCATTGCGCGCAAAGCGCCAGTGGTAAATTTTTCCGGTGGTGGGCATCCGAAACATAAGACCCGCGTGTTCAGCCAAATCATCGGGATTTTTGGGTCGCCCCATCCGCGCCAGGTACGCTGGTGACGCGCAATACAGAAAAGGAATGTTGGCAATACGGCGCGCGACCATCCCGTCCTCCAATTGTTGCTTGAAACGGATGCTGACATCGACGGCGTCGCGAACATGGTCGACGTTGCGATCCGTGGTGAGAATCTCTACCGATACTCGCGGGTATTTGGCGTTGAATTCAGGTAACAGGGCTGCCAGCACATGGCGACCAAAGGCCGCTGTCGAGGCGATCCGCAGACGGCCCTGGGGTTCACCGGACAACTCACTCACGGCGCTGTTCGCCAGCTCCAGTTCATGGATGATATGGCGCACCTTGCTGTAGTACAGCTCGCCAGCTTCCGTTAAACGCAAGCTCCGTGTGGTGCGAGTGAGCAAGCGCGCGCCCAGTTGATTTTCCAGCCGGATAATGTTTTGACTCGCCGCTGCCGCGCTGATACCCAGCAGCCGCGCGCCAGCGGCAATACTGCCCGCGTCCACTGTCTTGACGAAGCTGTCAATTCCACGCAAGTTTTCCATAGCAATTCCAATGAATAGATAAATGATTCGTAAGTTTAGCTTAATACTGCTTGCAGCCAAACGGCTCTACCGGCTGCGCCGTGCACGGGGTAGATTAGGCCGCACATCTGCTCAAAGGAGTTATTCATGACCCAGCAATCCTTAACCGCCAGCCGCAAGCTCCATCCGCGTTTTACGCCCGTCGTGTTCGCGTTCTATATGTCCGGCATCATGGCTTTTCTGATCTGTATGGTGGTGACCGCTGCAAACCGGGGCTTCAGCGACCAGTATTTCTTGCAGGTGCTCAACGCCTATAAGCTTGCCATGCCGGTTGCCTTTGTGTGCGTGATGATTGTGCGTCCGCTGGTGGTGAAGCTGGTGAGCTGGACGGTACAGCAGGGATAACGATCCGGCGCAGGTTAATTCCGTGTATAAGCGGGTTGACCTTCTGGCGTAGCCACAGGTACCTTTCGCGATCATTCATCCGCTCAAGCAGGTTCCCGTGCAGCGTTATTGGCAGTTTGTTGCTTCATCCTGGCCCTTGCTGGCCTTTGGTTTCGTCAGCATTTTCTGGGGCAATCTGGGGCAGTCATTCTTTATCAGCTGGTACGGCGCAAGTATCCAGGATTCCCTGTCCCTTTCCGCCGGTGCCTATGGCACTGTCTATTCGTCGGCAACCTTGCTCAGCAGCCTGGTGATCATGGCCTTTGGTGGCATGATTGATCGCTGGCCCCTGCGCCGCTTCGCCACCCTCGCCGCCATAGGTTTGACTGCCGCCTGTGTGGCCTTGAGTGCGGCGAATACACTGCCCATGCTGTTCCTGGGGTTTTTCCTGGTGCGCCTGTGCGGGCAAGGGCTCTTCCCGCACACAGCGCAGACCACCATGGCGCGCTATTTTGACAATCATCGTGGTAAGGCGTTGAGCATCTCTGCCAGCGGCGTACCGATCGGCGAGATCGTGTTGCCGTTGCTGGCCGTCGCACTGATCAGTGCCATCGGCTGGCGCGAGAGCTGGTGGGTGATGGCACTTACCATTCCACTCATTTATTTACCCACGATGTATTGGCTGCTGCGCCGTGCGCCGATCAACGAGTGCGAGGCCCCACTAAGCTCCGCCAATCCCCATCATCACACCAGCCGTGGACGGCGGGAAATGTTGCGCGACTACCGCTTCTGGTTGGCCTTGCCAACGGTGGTATCTGGCCCTTTTATCCTCACCGGCGTCTTTATTCATCAAGGTTTCATCATTGCGCAGAAACAATGGGACCCGCTGTGGCTGGCCAGCTGTTTTGTGGTGTATGGGATTGTGCACTGGGTCAGCTCCATGGCCGCTGGCGTGTTGGTAGACCGGTTTACCGCGCGCCGCCTGCTGCCGATCATTGTGCTGCCTCTCGCGGGCGCCATGTTCAGCCTGGCATGGTTGAACGGCTCCTGGGTTGCACTCTTGTTTATGACCTTGCTCGGCATCAACATCGGCATCAGCAGCCCCATCACTGGTGCACTCTGGGCTGAGGTTTATGGCACCGGCAAACTGGGTTCCATCCGCTCACTGATGACATCCCTGGGCATGATCGCTACCTCAGCCTCACCGATCCTGTTCGGCCTGTTGATCGATAAAGGTATCCATGCACAAGCCTTGTTCGGCACCGCCGGCTTCGGCATTGTGTTGGCCGGCATACTGGTGTGGTTTTCCTACCCGCGTTTAAGCGATGAGAGATTGCATGAACAACGTTAAACATTTTTTTCTCTGGCCTCTGCTGTTGCTCGGCCATTTGTTGGCAGTCAGTCTGCTGGCCTGGCATCTGCTGGCGCAGGTCAATTTTGTTTATCCGGTAGGTTATGACCTGTTAGATGTTGAACAACATATCCGCCACTTCGGGCCGCTGAATCGCTATAAAAAAGATTTTGAGCAAACCACACCAGCTGAGCACCTGGATCTGTTTGCGCAGATTACCCAGGCCGTGCAAAACCACGGCGAAGGACTGGCCGACATTACTTACCGCCTGCCCAATGGCACCGCCACACCGCTGATGCGCGAAGCCGAAGTCATTCACTTGCAAGATGTGGCAAACCTGGTCGACGTGTTTTATTGGGCCGGCTTGATCGGCGGGTTAGTGTGGCTCTGCCTGCTCGCTTATGCATACCAACAACGGATTCCCTTTCCGGCACTCAAGAAAATCCTGCTGGGCTTTCTCTCGGGACTGGTGTTAATCACGCTGACCATTCTGCTTATCGGCCCTAAAGCCGTATTTTATTGGCTGCATGAACAAATCTTTCCCGATGAACATGAATGGTTTTTCTTTTATCAGGATTCGTTGATGACTACGCTGATGAAAGCGCCGGACTTGTTTGGCTTTATTGCAGTGATTTTGGTGGTGGTGATTATTCTGTTGTGGGGTTTGTCGGTGTGGGGAATGACGAGATTACTGAAGCCTGCGGCAACGGGCGAATCGTCCATCGTGACTCGCCCACCGCATAAAAAAGCAAAGAAGAAATGATTACTGCGCAGAAACCTTGAAATCAAGCGCGGGATTTTTTTACCACATCATAAGCCTTCTGAATTTCCTGGGAACGCTCTGTGGCAGCTTTAATCATATCTTCCGGCATACCCTGTCCGATTAACTTATCCGGGTGATACTGGCTCATCAATTTACGGTAGGCTTTTTTTACTTCCGCATCGCCGGCACTGGGGCTAACGCCAAGCGCTTCATAGGCCAGCGCGACTTCATCCGCGCGCGGTGCTTGTCGCGCGCCGGAAAACTGATCATTGCCACCAAAGGTATTCTGCGCGCGAATCATGCGCAGCAGCTGTTCAAAGATAAACGAGGAGAAGCCGAGCTTCTCGGCAACCTGGCGCAGTATCTGTTCTTCTTTCTCGTGCAGCTCACCGTCGGCCATGGCCAGGTTAATCAGGTATACCAGCAGCATCTGGATCAGGTTAGGGCTGCGGCTGCTGTGGAATTTAAAATCGCGCAGTACATTGTCCATATTAAAGATCGGTTCGGCACCGACTTTGAATAACCGAATAGCTTCGCGTTTGTGGTCCGCGCTTAGGCCCATTTTTTCCATCAGGGATTCAGTCAGTTTTATCTCTGTCTCCGTGATATGCCCGTCCGCTTTGGCGATGTGCCCCAACAGCATAAACAGCGTGTTAAAGAAGCTGGTTTGGATGGCCTGCAACTCTTCCGGCGAGACATTCAGCGTGCGTTTCAATGCACGATCAAACATGTGGCCGATCACCACGCCGATAATGGCCAACAGGGGTCCGCCTGCGGCAAAACCCAGAAGGCCGCCGATAATTTTTCCGATCATAGTTAAACCTTGGTGTTATTCATATAATAAAAAATGCGTTTTCCAATATGTGTCAGGAGCTACAGGACAACATCGAACAACCCGCCTTATGACGCGCCCATTCCGGACGCCTGGCAAAATAATGCTGGTTGTGCGGCTGCTCATCGTAAGGTTTACGCAGCAATGCCAATAAATTTTCCACTTCCGCAAAGTCGCCCTCACTGGCTTTATCTATCGCTTGCTGCGCCAGATAATTGCGCAGCACGTATTTGGGGTTAGTGGCATTCATACGGATGCGACGCTGTTCGGTTGTGGTGCCGTGCAGAATATAATCCTGTAATAAACGCTGGCGATATTGCTGCAACCAATCGAGCAAGGACTGTAATTTTTCCGGTGCCGGCTTCTGATAAAAAGCTTCATTTAGCGGCGCTAGTACACTGTCCGTTGATCCTTCAAAAGTATCCCGTTCAAGTTGCAGATCGATATCGGCCAGGCGGCGATAAAAGATTGTCATATCCGTTTCCGTCAATTGCAACACGCGCTGTAATTCATCAACCAGTGTATTGTCCTGCTCGGTAAATTCGCTCAAGCCTAACTTATTAGCCATATCGTTTTGCCAGGCATTCTGGTATTGATTGCGATAAATATCCAGGGCCGCCTGCAAAGGCTCAACATCATTGATCAAGGGATAGATCGCGTTGGCCAATTGCGCCAGATTCCATAAGGCCACCTTCGGCTGGTTGCCAAACCGATAACGCCCCCTTTGCGCATCGGTTGTGTTGGGAGTCCAGTCAGGATCAAAGCCTTCCAGCCAACCATAAGGACCGTAATCAATGGTCAAACCGAGAATCGACATGTTGTCGGTGTTCATCACGCCGTGTACAAAGCCCACCCGCATCCAATGCGCAATCATCTGCGCCGTCGTGCGGCATACTTCTTCAAACCAGGCGATATAAGTTTTTGGCCCCGGCTCACCAAGGTGGGGGAAATCAGCGCGCAGAGTAAAGCCCACCAACTGTTGTAAGACATCAAGCTCATTGCGCGCTGAAAAAATTTCAAAATTGCCGAAGCGGGTAAAACTCGGCGCAACCCGACACACCACCGCACCCGGTTCCCATTGTGGATTACCGCTGTAAAACATATCGCGCTGTACTTGTTCACCGGTCAAAATCAAACTTAACGCGCGGGTAGTGGGAACTCCCAGATGAAACATGGCTTCGCTACATAAAAATTCCCGCAGCGACGAACGCAGCACCGCCAGACCGTCCGCTGTACGTGAATAAGGTGTCGGCCCCGCGCCTTTGAGTTGCAAGGTCCAATGCTCCCCGCGCTGATTGAGCACCTCACCCAGGTTAATCGCGCGACCGTCACCCAGTTGCCCGGCCCAGTGGCCGAATTGATGGCCGCCGTAGCAACAGGCATGAGGCTCCATACCAGGTAACAAGCGATTACCGGCAAATATCTGTGTGAAATTTTCTGTGCGACATTCTTCTGGCGGCAGGTCTAGCAATGCCGCTACTTCCTGCGCATAAGCCACCAATTGTGGTTGTCGCACATGTTGAGGATTTACGCGGGAATAACAGGCTCCCAACACCTGTCGGCGGGAGTTTTCACTGACCGGGTCCGCAGGCAACTCGCGCACCAGGCGGTTATCAAAACGCAGCTGTTCCAGCGTCAACGGAGCTGAGGAGGACGGCGGATGTGGCGACATAAGCGAGCTTCTGTAAAGAAATGAAAATGAGTACGCAACACCTGGCGCATCTTTCCGGCAAGCCACAGATGTCGCAGCAATCACATAGGGTAAAACCCAATGTGGGGCTCAATCCGCATGATGCAAGCAAGCGACGCAAATAAAATCTTGCTGCTGTTCGTTTGGACGCGACTATTTTACAATCAGTTTCACGTTTACAATCAGGCTCACGTTCAATCCCGCCCGGCTCATGGCTGCTTTCAGGATTCACGACTTATATGTCTACCGTTCTGCCCGAAAATTCCATTGCTCGCTGGTTGTTGGTCTTTGTCCTGATCGCCGCCATTTACTTCTTCAGCGGCTTTGTCGTACCGGTGCTCGCCGCACTGATTATCGGTTTCGCCAGTTGGCCGTTGTATGAGCGTCTGTTAATCCGATGTCATCGCAATAATGTGGTGGCAGCAACCATTGCCCTGCTGGTCATCATTACCGTACTGGTGATTCCGATTGCCCTCGCTTTTTCCTATGCCATCGAAGAGATCAAGATCTGGGTGGAGTGGCTGGTGATCGCCAACCGCGAAGGCGCAGCCGCACCCGCGTGGATCGGTGCCCTGCCCGGTGTGGGCGAATGGCTGACCAATTACTGGAATGAAAATCTGGCCAACCCCCACGACCTGGGAGAACTGGTACAACTCTTCAGCGGTGAACATATCGGCAACATCTACCGCTGGTTGCTCGCACTGAGCGGTAAAGCTTTCGGTTTGATTCTGACGTTATTGTTCATGCTGATTACGCTATTTTTTATCTACAAGGACGGTCTGCGATTAATTGCGCAAGTCGACAAAGTAGGCGACCGCATTTTACCGATTCACTGGCAACGTTTTTCACGAGTCGTGCCCGCGACCGTCAGCTCAACCGTTACCGGTATGGGTTTGATTGCCTTAGGTGAAGGCGTTGTACTCGGGGTCGCCTACGCCATTGCCGGCGTCCCTTCGCCGGTGGCGCTCGGTGTACTCACCGGCTTTCTCGCGTTGGTACCTGGCGGTGCACCACTGGCTTTTACGATGGTTTCACTTTATCTGGTGGGTTCCGGTGATACGGTTGCCGGTATCGGCTTATTTATCTGGGGTTCGGTAGAATTATTTATCGTCGACAAAACCTTACGCCCGCGCCTGGTCGGCGGCCCGATTAAACTCCCTTTTTTACCGACGTTTTTTGGTTTGATCGGCGGCGTAAAGACCATGGGGTTTGTCGGCCTCTTCGTCGGCCCGGTACTAATGGCCATCCTGATTGCCATCTGGAAAGAATGGCTACATCACATCGACAACAGCCAACGTTCAGAAGAAGACTTATAGTTATTTTTCCTGGACAGAGAGCAGAAGGGCGGAGTGTGATGCGCGACACGCCGTAAACCCATCCCTGGGGGCTCGACACCGACTTCCTGTCGGTGACGGTCGCGCATCACACTCCGCCCTTCTGCCAGTGCCACGCGATAAAATTACGCTCTCGAATGACACTGACGGCATATGGATTATTCGATGCCCAGCAACTCAATTTTGTAGCCATCCGGATCTTCAACAAACGCCAGGATCGTCGTGCCGTGTTTCATCGGACCCGGCTCACGCACAATCTTGCCGCCCGCTGCACGAATTTTTTCGCAGGTTGCGTAGACATCATCACAACCTAAAGCGATGTGCCCATAGGCCGTGCCCAATTCATATTTTTCCACGCCGTAGTTGTAGGTCAGTTCGATAACCGAATGAGAAACTTCATCGCCGTAGCCCACAAAAGCCAGAGTGAACTCACCATCGGGATAGTCATGCTTGCGCAGAAGTTTCATGTCGAGGATGTCGGTGTAGAACGCGATGGATCGATCAAGATTTCCCACGCGCAACATAGTATGAAGTAAACGCATAAAATCACCTTTACGGATTATTAACCACGAGTTGTCGTTGTAAAAGAATAAATCAGAAGCGTTGCTGTGCGCTGACAAGCAACTGAAAATCGCTGATGCCGGACTTGTCGGCCAGTGGTGTCGCAAAGTTTACGTGAACCACGTTGCCTACACGAACTTTCGTGGAGCTGAAGCGCAAGCCAAAGCCGATGTTGGATAAGTGAGGATTGGGTCGCCCGTCTTTGTCACCCCAGGCTTTACCGGCGTCAAAGAACAGCACTCCACCCATACGAACAATGTTGAACAAGTGATAATCGGAAAAATAACGCCGCTCAAGGGTGAACAGATAACGCTGGTCACCGCGCTGAAAATCCGTGGGGTAACCACGCAACCCGGTTTCATCACCCGCCGTTAATTGTTCATGCTGTAAAAGATCCTGGCCAACATCGTAGCGAACTCTTGCGTACCAACGATTTTTATCATTGATAAAATAATTGTAAGCAACTTCACCCCCGATAACAGAACTGTCGTCGCGCCCGGAATCCAGATGGTGGCGACCGTCCATCTCGGCGCTCATCTCCAGGATATGGTGATTGCGCATATCCACGACATTGGTGATCTTGCCTTTGTAGCGAACCATTTCGTCCGCACTGTCCAGCGAGGTGCCGCCGTAACCAACACGGAATTCTGTATTTACACCTAACGCGATGTCTTCCGCCCGCTGAATTTGATTCACGTTTTTAAAAACACCGAACTGGTTATGTAACGATTGAAATCCGATCCAGGGGTATACCGCCTTGCGATCCTCCGGAATACCCAGAACCGTCTCATCAACTTCGTAAAAGGTGTCTTCTTCCTTGGTAAAACCAATCAGGATTCGTCGTGTGTAATCATCATCAACATGTGTGGCAACACCAAAGAATGCTTCCTGAAAAACCTGTTGGTGGCGGTACTCATTGATGACATCACCTCCGGAACGAATAATGCTGACTTCAGAAATATCATCCAGCTGAACGCCAGTTGCCCAGGGTGTGGTTAACGAATAAAAAGGTTTGGCCACGTATACGGAGCTGTTGTCACCATCACTGGTTTCCGCGAAGGAGAGCTTTACCGATACCGGTTTATTTAGAAAATGGGGATTGGAAAAACTGTAACGGATACTGTTGCGGTCTGCGGTTTGTTCGTAACCGATAACAACACTGTTACCGGACCCGAGAATATTGTCATCGCTGAGAGCAAAACCCGATTCACTATCATCCGCTTTCTGACTGAAAGAAACCTGCGGTTCCAGCGACCAGGAATCCTGGGTTACCACGAGAATATCGATCTCATCACCGCATACGGCATCCGGGACGATATAAGCCGTGGATAAATAATTTCGTGTGCGCAAAATACGCGCGCTTTCCTGAATCATTTTGCGATTAACAGGATCGCCTTCTTTAAAGAGTAGTTGCGATTGGACAACGTGAGGCTTGGTATTGAAGTGTAACTTGTTTAAAAAGCGGTAGAGGCTGTTGTTTTCATCCGGATTGGATTCATCGAATACATCAATATTGTTGAAGGTAATATTGCGAATGATTTTGCCTTCATACTGCGCAAAAACATTGGTATCGAGGCGCGTGTTTTTATCGCGGGCGACATCGCCTTCTTGCCAGCTGTGTTCGAAGCGAACGCATTCCTCATCCACCTCCTTTGCAGAAATAGAATCCGTTTGCGCCAGCGCCCCAGCACTGAACAGCAACATCGCGCTAACACCTAACCCATTACACAGGGTCTTGATCATTTTTTGTTCTCTGGAAAATTAACTCAGTACACAACCAAGCTTAAGACAACACAATTTCGATTATAGTGATTGCAAATCATCATCCGGATGATTTTTTTGTTTAAGTGTGTTGGGCCGCGCACATTAACACGAGTCAGGTGCTTAACAAAGACGCAGCACACCAACCTCAGTGATGGTGGGACGCATCACCAGCCGGATCGGCATGCTGCTGCACCGGGTCGCCAGCCTCTGCGTGATGATGACGGTGGCCGGGGCTGCCACCCAGTAACGTCCAGATACCAAAGAGAATAATTAACAGGGCAAAGCCCGTACGCACGCCGCGCGCTTGCAACAGACCGGCCAGCTGACGGGCCGCCAGACCAGTGGCTAACACGGCAGGTAAAGTCCCCAGCCCGAAGGCCAACATGACGCCCCCCGAGCCACGCATATCGGCCTGAGCGGCAGCGTAGGCCAGTGCGGTATAAACCAACCCACAGGGCAACCACCCCCAGATCATACCAAGCAATATGGCCTTGGGCAGATTGTCCACCGGCATCAGCGGTTTTCCCAAAGGTTGCAGGTATGCCCATAAATAGCGCCCTACCCGCTCCAGGTATGTCAGGCCGCGCCACCAGTCAGCCAGATACAGCCCCATCGTGATCAAGAGCAATCCCGCGATCACCCGCAGCCAAGTTTCTCCGGCCCAGCCCGTGACCACGCCGGCAAAGGCACCGAGTAACACCCCCATCAGGGTATAACTGCCGATGCGCCCCAGGTTATAGCCCAACAACAATTGCAAACGGCGTTGGCGGGCGGCGGCGGGAATCGCCATGGTCAACGCGCCCATAATGCCGCCGCACATACCGACACAGTGCGCGCTGCTGAGCAAGCCGAGTGAAAAGGCGGTTAGCAAGGGAGCCCAGTCAATCATGAGCGGCGAGATTTTTGATGGGAGGGGGTTTCGCGGGAAGATTCTTCACTGGAAGGCTCTTCATGGGGCTCCTCAGGCGACACAGGCCTGGAAACGTCAGTCTGGGTCGTCGTTCGATCGTCCGGTTTGGACTGCTGCTGTGCATCCTCATCAAACAGGATGCGATGAGCCTCGGTGTCCAGATTGTCGTACTGGCCATTGTGAAGCGCCCAGAATAAAAACCGCAGCGCAATGGCAACGAAGATCAGAGCAATAGGAATCAAAAAATAAAAACTTTCCACAACAAATACCGTTACCGGTGCGTTGCGTCAGAGCTGTCACTCAAACGCAGGGAGTTGAAGATTACGATCAATGAGCTGGCCGTCATACCAATCGCCGCTTGCCAGGGTGCTACCCAACCCGCCGCCGCCAGCGGCAATGCCAGCAGGTTGTAAGTCAGGGAAAACCGCAGATTTTGCTGGATAATCCGCTTGGTGCGGTGAGCCAATACCACAGCGTTGTGCAACACCGGCAGGTTGTCATTCAACAAGACCGCGTCGGCCCGGGTTTGTGCCAGATCAGAAGCAGATGCCATAGCGATGGAAATATCCGCGCCGGACAGAATCGGCACATCGTTGATGCCGTCACCCAGCATCAGCACTTTATCACCCTGGGCTTGCCGCCGGTGCAAGTGCGACAATTTGTCTTCCGGTTTCGCGCCCGCGATAAAATCCCGAATGCCCAACTGCCCCGCCAGCGCGGCCACTGCACCGGATTGGTCGCCGCTGAGTAATTCCACGGCAATTCCCTCTCGCTGAAACGCCGCAACCACCTCGGCCGCACCGGGGCGCACCTCATCTTCCAACGCAATCCAGGCCAACGGCCCCTGGTTGTCACCCAGCAATAGCCATTGCTGTCGGGTGTCAGGCAATACTGGCGATGCCATACCCGACGGAAACAAAGCGGATACAAAGTCCAGAGTACCCAGACGATAACGCACCTGCGCCACCTCGCCTTCCACACCGGCGCCCGTCATCTGTTTAACCTGACTGGCCGGCTGGGAGTAATCCAGATGGCGAAAAGCCAGCGCCAGAGGATGATTGGCACTGGCCTCCAGCGCGGCGGCAATGGCCAGGCAATGGATTTGATCCGACTGACGACAGAGGCGGACATCCACGACCACAAATTGCCCCTTGGTGAGGGTGCCGGTTTTATCAAAGATAACCCGGCTGATCTGGGTCAAGGTCTCAACCACATGGCCGCGCGCTACCAGAAAGCCCTGTTTGCGCAGATTGGCTGTGGTTGCGCTCAAAGCCGCCGGCATCGCCAACGCCAACGCGCACGGACAGGTCACCACCAGCACCGACAAGGTGACCCACAAGGCCCGCGCCGGGTCGTACCACCACCAGAAGGCAAATACCAGCGCGCACACCACCAACAGTCGCGCAATAAAAAAACGCGCAATCCGATCCGCCACCGTCACCTGGGCGGGCTTTTCCTCCGCCGCCTGCGCAGCAAGCCGCTCGATCGCTGAAAGCTGGGTCGCGGCGCCGGTTGCCGTCACGCTAATCACTAACGGACTGTCACTGTTCAGGGTTCCCGCTATTACGGTATCGCCGTGCCGCTTGGTGACCGGATTGGACTCGCCCGTCAGGATTGCCTCCACCGCGCTGCTCTCACCGGACTCCACCAAGCCATCGCAAGGAAATGTCTCGCCTGCTTTAACCAGCACCCGATCACCCGGCCGCAGGGTTTTCAGCGGTACCTGCTGCTCACAGGCTTTACCCTCCTGCTCTGTCAGGCAGCAGGCACTGAGCGGCATGAGTTGCGCCAGGTTGCCGAACGCCAGGCGGTTGCGATGCCGCGCACGCATCTCCACGTAACGCCCCAGCAGCAGAAAAAAGGCAAACATGGAGATGGATTCAAAATACACCTCACCACCACCGGCGATGGTGGCCCAGCCGCTGGCAATGTAAGCCAGGCCAATAGCCAAGGCCACAGGCACGTCCATCACCAAATGGCGGCTTTTGATACTGCGCCAGGCCGACTTGAAAAACGGCCAGCAACTGAAGAACACCACCGGTGTCGCCGCCAGAAAACTCTGCCAGCGTAAAAAACTCAACCAGGCATCGGTGGCCCCGGTATACATGCCCACCGCGACCATCATCGCCTGCATCATGCCAAAGCCGGCCACGCCCAGACGAAACAGGGCCATACGGTTTTCTGTCCGGACCAGATCCTGTTGTTGTTCATCGGTAGCGGGGCGGGGTTTATAACCAATCTCGCTCAAGGCGGCTAACAGTTCGCTGAGCGGTTGTTGCTGCGCATCCCAGATGAGGGTGCAGCGGTGGGTCGTGATATTGATGGTAACCGACTGGACCGCCGGCTGCTTTTTCAGATGGGTTTCGATCAACCAGCTGCACGCGGCGCAGCTGATACCCTCCAGCAATACATTCGCCTGGCGCCGCTGATGTTCTGCATCCAGCTCGACAACAAAATCCGCCTGCACCTCGGGTAGATCGTAGATGCTCCATTGTGCTTGCCGGGCTTCACTACCGCTTGCGGGGCGCGCGCTGTTTTCCGTGCGAAAACGATAAAAATTTGCCAGGCCGCCATCCACAATCGCCATGGCAACCGCCTGGCAACCGGGGCAACACATCAATTCATCTTTACCGGCAATCGTGACCGGAAAATGCGCGTCGGCGGGCACGGGTAAGCCACAGTGATAACAGGCAAGAGGGGTATCGGACGCGGGCATAGGCACGGGTATGGGCACTTTTCAGAATACGTCAAAGGCTGGCTGGTCGCCGTTCATTGGATTGACCGGTCCATCGGGTGCAAGCAAAATCGCGCGGACATTATAGCCGAGCCCCACTGATCACGCAGGCCGAATCACCGATTCAACGGCAACTTTTGTTACCTTGATGTGCTACACCTATAGCACGCAAAAACCGCATCTCATATGCGCATGTCAACACGACAAAGGACTCGTCCATGCCCTACCGCTTATCGCTTCGTCTATCGATCCTGCTGCTTATCCTATGCCCTGGCCAGGCTATCCTCGCGCAGGAAGAATCACCCGATTCTCGCCCCCGTACCGCGTTGGTGCTCGGTGGCGGCGGTGCCCGTGGTGCAGCGCATATCGGGGTACTGGAAATCCTGCAACGGGAGCGGATTCCCTTTGATTGCGTGGCGGGCACCAGTATGGGTGCGCTGGTGGCCGGCGCCTACGCGGCCGGGTTGTCGCCGGCGCAGATGCGCGAAAAGTTGAAAAAAGCAGATTGGACCAACATGTTTCTGGATTCTGCGGACTATTCGCAGATGAATTACCGCACCAAGCGCGTAACCGAAGGTTTGTTGCCGGGTGCGGAGATCGGTTTGTCCGACGAAGGTTTACAAATTACCTCCGGCCTGGTGTCTGGCGAAAAGATCAAACTCTTTTTCAATCAGCTGGTGGGCGATGATGTCGGCGGACGCATGATTGAAGAATTGCGCCTGCCCTTGGCCATCATTGCAACCGATATCGGCAGCGGTGAAAAAATCGTGCTCAAAAACGGCAGCCTGACCCATGCCATGCGTGCCAGCATGTCGGTTCCCGGTTTTATGGCGCCGGTGGAATACGAAGGCGCAAAATTAGTGGACGGCGGGCTCGTCGACAACGTGCCGATTCAAGTCGGACGCGAGTTATGCAATGCGGAACGCGTCATCGCTGTAGATGTGGGAACACCCCTGAAGCCCGCCGACAAAGTGACATCCCTGCTGAGCGTCACCGTGCAGATGATCGGTATTCTGACCCGTCAGAATGTAGCCTATTCCGTTGCCAGTCTGGGCGAGCATGACATCTACATTACGCCGGAATTGGGCGACATCACCGCCACGGAGTTCGCACGTTACAAGGAAGCCGCAGACCTCGGATACGCTGCTGCCGATGCGCGGACCGCAGACTTGCAGCAGTTTGCGGTCACACCGGATGCCTATGCGCGCTGGCGAGCAGAATTGCACGATGAACGTGAACTGATTTCCACCATTGATACCATCACCATCGCGCCCATGACACGGGTCAATCCGATATTTGTGCGGCAATTGATTCGCCAACAGGAAGGTGAACCACTCGATCGCGAACAACTGGAAGTTGATTTGATCCGCATCTACGGCATGGGCGGTTTTGACAATGTGGATTACCAGGTACAACAGATCGACGGCAAAAATAATCTCACCATCCTCGCCCGTGAAAATAAAGCTTCATCGGATTATCTGACCTTCGGCTTCAGTATTAACGAAGAACGGCGTGAAGGTTCCAGCATCAATTTGCGCACCGCTTTTCGTAACGTGTGGTTGAATCGCTATGGCGGTGAATTTTTTGCGGTGATGGACCTCGGCAGCAATTCCTCTTTTGAAGTGGATTTTTACCAACCGCTCAACCAACACCAAAGCTGGTTTATTGAACCCAGTTACGTGACGCAACGGGACGAGATCAGCATTTATTTAGACAACGAAAAAATTGCCGAATACGATCTCAGGACAGATTACGCCCAGATACTGGCAGGCAGGAACATCGGTATCTGGGGACAAGCGAGAATCGGTTGGCGGCAATACCATACACGCGGCCGCTCGCAAATCGGCGTTGTCGAATTACCGAATATCGATGAACGTTACGATGGTTGGGTCGCAGAAACGATCTTCGACAGTCGCAACCGTTTGTATTTTCCCTCCAAAGGCTGGAGTGGTGGTATCAGCTATTTTGAATCGGCAGAACAGGATTATCGCAAAGCCAAGGCAGAACTCAGCGGCACCTATCTGGTGGGGGATTATGTCTGGGGCATGCGCACCTCCTACGTCACCGCGATTGATGACGAGCTGCCGTTATTCGACGCTGAATTACTGGGCGGCTTTTTAAATTTATCCGGCTACGCCACCGACCAGATCTGGACTAAC
Source organism: Cellvibrio sp. PSBB006 (assembly GCF_002162135.1). Classification (NCBI taxonomy): domain Bacteria; kingdom Pseudomonadati; phylum Pseudomonadota; class Gammaproteobacteria; order Cellvibrionales; family Cellvibrionaceae; genus Cellvibrio; species Cellvibrio sp. PSBB006. The sequence continues at coordinate 1,939,952 of NZ_CP021382.1, forward strand.
GGCGCCTTCTATTCCCACATCCGCGCTGAAAAAATTATTGGTCATATGCCATTGGGTTTAAGTGGCGATGTGCGCATGGGTATTGCCGTTGAAGGTGCAAAACTGGAAGAGCCGATTAACCTGGGCGAGGAAGATGAGTGGCTGGAATCCGCCATTATTTACCTCGGCGGCGAGACACCACTGGGGCCGGTCTACCTGGGTTATGGTTTTACTTTTAGTGGGGATTTTAATATTTATTTTCAGCTGGGCGCCTTTTAACAACTGTTGAAAATTTTCTATTCCTTGGCGATGCGCGGCTGTAACCGCGTTTCGTCGCCCACCGCAAAATTAATCTCGCCACTTAACAACCATTCCGCCGCTTTACGCTGATGCTTATCCAGCACCGGCAATAAAGACAAGTACCAATTGTTTCTCGGGTTAAACTCCAGGCTGCCGCGATAATGACCGCTGGATGTTTGCTGCAGTACCACTTGCTGGTCCAGATCCGCCTCAAACGGATGATCAAGCAACAATAATAATTGCGCTGGCACAGACGCCTGTTGTGGTATCTGCAAAAACACTTCGCCGGTGGTGCGATCAAAACGCAACTGCGCAGTTAAATCTAATTCCAATGCGCGTCGATCCTGCTCCATCGTTTGATTGATCATTCGCCCTTCTTTGTAGTAATTGTCGATCACCACATCGTCGGCATGACGAAAAGCTACGGTTACCATCGTCAAGGATACGCACACCACCACGATAAGTGGTGTGAAAACAAACCAGAACCAGAATTGGCGGTAGAAGGGTTGTGTGTCCTGTTCGGTTTTCATCACTAATCATTCGTAGAGTGTAAGTTTAAACGTGGCACACAGGGCGGTGGTGCAAGCGTTTCTGAAACCCTCACGTCATGGACGACGTGAGGGAGCTACAGGGATGTATTCATGCGTTTTCAGAAACGCTTGCACCATCGACCGTCCCGCTAACAATAGACTAATACCCACGCGGCTGCGGGCCAATAAAACTGGTGGTGTGTTCCGCCGTTAATTTCGGATTATCCCGCGCCTGTACTTTGATGGTTACATCCGTCTGTACATCGTTTAAAGCATCACGCGGCACAGCAACTCGAACAGGGATGGTCAACAATTCACCTTCCTCGACGGGCAGAGGGCGATAGCCTTGCAACTCGAACGGATAATCACCACTCACTTGAATATCGTACACATGGGCATGGCGATCCATGTTGTTGATTTTGATGGTGTAGACGTTCTGGATGTCCTGCCCCGCCACGCGGTACATACGCACACCACGATCACGCAGCACTTCCAGGCCAACCGGCACGCGCGTGGCGATGGAATAGACAAACACGCTGATCATCGCAATCAATACAACGGCGTAGCCTAACAGGCGCGGACGAAAGACTTTGGTGTGACCTTTTTCAATCGCGTCTTCGGTGGTAAAGCTGATCAGGCCGCGCTCGTAACCCATCTTGTCCATCACGGTGTTACACGCGTCCACGCATAAACCGCAATCGATACATTCCGGTTGCAAGCCATCGCGGATATCAATGTCCACCGGACATACTTGCACGCACCAGGAGCAATCGATGCAATCGCCCAGGCCTTTGGCTTTGTAATCTTCGTCGAGTTTGCGCGGGCCGCGCTGCTCGCCGCGCACGTAGTTATAAAACACCGTCAGCGTATCCTTGTCGTACATAACCGACTGGAAACGCGCGTAAGGACACATGTATTTACACACTTGTTCGCGCAGGAAACCGGCGTTCATGTAGGTGGCGCCGGTGAAGAAAAATACCCAGAATGCCGGCGCGAGATCCGATCGGAAGGTGACGAGATCGTAGATTAATGTGCGTATCGGGACAAAATAACCAACAAAGGTCAGCGAGGTAATTAACGCAATAACAATCCACAAGGTTTGTGTTGCACCCTTGCGCCAAAGTTTTTCAAAATTCCATGGCTGTGCATCGAGTTTGATACGTTTGTTGCGGTCGCCTTGAAAGACGTGTTCGGCCCAGATAAACATCTGCGTCCACACGGTTTGCGGACAAGTAAACCCGCACCATACACGCCCCACCAACACGGTAACCGTGAACAGCATAAACGCGGCAATAATCAGCAGCCACGCCAGGTACATGCCGTCGTGGGGCCAGAATGTCATCCAGAGAATATGAAATTTACGTTCGGGCAAATCGAACAACATCGCCGGACGCCCGTCGATCATCAGCCAGGGCATGAGGACAAAACCCGCCAACAAGGGCAAGCCTGTGTAGCGGCGCAGTTTTTGATAAAAACCGGTGATGCGGCGGGTATAAACTTTTTCGTCGGCTTCGTAGAGATTGACGTAACGAATGACGTTATCGGAATGATCTTTACCAGAGCTATCGGGCTTAACGCTCAAGGAAGTTACCTCGTCAGGGAATTGGAAGAGGACCAGGTAAAACCTGATACCTCCTCCGATTCAGGGATCACATTAAAGAAACCGCTCGTCGCCAAACAGCAACTCTTTTTCTTCTTTTCCCGATTCCCTTTTTTCTACTTTTGCTCCAGCGATAAGCTGTATACATAGGCTGCCAGCAAGTGGATGCGATCCGCTTTAAGCAGCTCCTGTTGCGCGGGCATTACACCGTTGCGACCGTTGCGCAGGGTGGCGCGGATGTCCTGGGGCTCACCGCCGTACAACCAGATGTCGTCCGTCAGGTTGGGCGCACCCAGCGCCTGGTTACCTTTACCATCGACACCGTGGCAGGCTACGCAATTCTGGTTAAAGAGTTTTGCACCCAGTTCGGCTTTCGCTGCGTCATGTTCCTGGCCGCTCATTTGCAACACGTATTCAGACACATTCACCACCCCGGTTTCACCCATCAAGGCACCCCAGGCAGGCATGGCGCCCTTGCGACCAAGGGTAATGGTTTCCTTGATCTTGTCCGGTGTGCCGCCGTACAACCAATCGTGGTCAGTCAGGTTGGGAAAGCCGTAATTACCACCGCCATCCGCGCCGTGGCACACTGCGCAATTGTTGGAAAACAGGCGCAGGCCCATCTTCATGGCGTCGGGATTTTGGGCCAACTCCTCGATAGGTGTATTGGCGTAGGTGCCAAAAGTATCGGCGTAACGTGCATCGGCCTGCTGTTGATGGCCGCGCAGTTCTTTTACCGAGGTCCAGCCGAACAAGCCCGGCCAGGAACCCAGACCGGGGTATACCAGCAGGTAAACGCCGGCATAGACAAAGGTCACGATAAACATGATGAACCACCAACGCGGCAGCGGATTGTCATACTCCTCAATGCCGTCGTAGACGTGACCGGTAGTTTTGTTTTCTTCTTCGTCCTGATCGCTTACCGCTACCTTGCGGTTGGCCAAGAGTACCCACAACACCAACGCCAGGTTGGTGAGGGTCAAGCCAATAATCCAAAGGTTCCAGAATGTACCCATAATCAATTCCGCCTGTCTGAATCATCACCGGGATGATCGTTCTGCTCGTGTGCTTTGCCCGCCGCGTCATCATCAGCAAAGGGCAGTTTGGCATCTTCTTCAAAGCGCTTTTTGCGCTTGGGGGCAAAGGCCCACCAGCACACGCCGAAGAAGGCGATCATCACCAATACTGTAGAAATTGCGCCGAGAGTGCCTGCGTCCATCATCAACGCTTCTCTTTCAGGAGCGTGCCCAATTGCTGCAAGTAGGCCACCAGGGCATCCATCTCGGATACACCTTTTACGGCCGCTTCAGCGCCAGCGATGTCTTCCTCGGTGTAAGGGACACCCACGCGGCTCAGCGCACGCATCTTGGCAGCGGTGTGCTTGCCATCCAGGATATTGTCGTACAGCCAGGGGAAGGCCGGCATATTGGATTCCGGCACCACGATGCGCGGGTTGAACAGGTGCACCTTGTGCCAGTCGTCAGAATAACGACCACCCACACGCGCCAGATCCGGACCGGTGCGCTTGGAGCCCCATAGGAACGGATGCTCATAAACCGACTCACCCGCTACCGAGTAATGGCCGTAACGTTCAACTTCTGCGCGCAAGGGGCGAACCATCTGCGTGTGGCACACATGGCAACCTTCGCGGATATAGATATCACGGCCTTCCAGTACCAACGCTGGTAATGGCTTCAAACCTTCCACGGGCGTGGTGGTTTCTTTCAGGAAGAATTGCGGCACGATCTGCGTCAGGCCGCCGAAGCTGATGGCCACAATGACCAGCACAGTCATCAAGCCAATATTTTTTTCTACTATGTCATGACCTTTCATCAAATATCCCCTTACGCCGCCTGAGTTGCCGGATCAGCCGGGACCACTTCGGGTTCCGGTGTCCTGGCTGTGCGGTACGCGTTGTAGGCCATCAGGAACATACCCGCCAGGAACACGGCGCCGCCGAGGAAGCGCACAAAGTAACCGGGGTAGCTGGCTTGTACGGCTTCAACAAAGCTGTAGGTCAAGGTGCCGTCGGCGTTGAACGCGCGCCACATCAACCCTTGCATGATGCCGTTCACCCACATGGACGCGATGTACAACACCGTGCCGATAGTCGCCAGCCAGAAGTGGACATTGATCAGGCGCACACTGAACATCTCCTTGCGGCCAAACAGGATCGGCAGCAGGTGGTAAATCGAGCCGATAGAAATCATCGCCACCCAGCCCAAAGCACCAGAGTGAACGTGGCCGATGGTCCAGTCGGTATTGTGCGACAGCGCATTAACTGTCTTGATGGACATCATCGGGCCTTCAAAGGTAGACATACCGTAGAAGGACAAAGACACCACCAGGAAGCGCAAGGTCGGATCGGTACGCAGCTTATGCCAGGCACCGGACAGGGTCATGATGCCGTTGATCATGCCGCCCCAGCTGGGTGCCAGCAGGATCAGGGACATCACCATACCCAGGCTTTGCGCCCAATCCGGTAATGCCGAGTAATGCAAATGGTGGGCACCGGCCCAGATATAAATAGAGATCAACGCCCAGAAGTGAACGATGGACAACTGATAGGAATAAACCGGACGGCCCGCTTGCTTGGGCACGAAGTAATACATCATGCCGAGGAAGCCGGCAGTCAGGAAGAAACCGACCGCGTTGTGGCCATACCACCACTGCACCATGGCATCAGCCGCGCCCGCATAGGCGGAGTAGGACTTCATGAAATAAGCCGGCGTAAAGGCACTGTTGACGATGTGTAGCACAGCAACGGTAAGGATAAATCCACCGTAAAACCAGTTGGCCACGTAGATGTGATCAGTCTTACGCTTGACGATCGTGCCGAAGAACACGATCGCGTAACTCACCCACACAATCGCAATTAAAATGTCGATCGGCCATTCCAGCTCGGCGTATTCCTTGGAAGTGGTGTAACCCAGCGGCAAGGTAATCACCGCGAGCACAATCACCAATTGCCAACCCCAGAAGGTAAACGGCACCAGCCAGCCACCGAACAGGCGGGTCTGGCAGGTCCGTTGGACCACGTAATAGGAAGTCGCAAATAACGCACAACCGCCGAAGGCGAAGATCACCGCATTGGTGTGCAGCGGACGCAGCCGGCCAAAGTGGGTGTAGGGTTGAAAGATGTCGTTTAATTCCGGCCAAAACAGCTGGGCCGCAATCAGCACACCAACACCCATACCGACGACACCCCAAACGATGGTCATAATGGCGAATTGGCGCACGACATTGTAATCATAGACCGGATGGTCAGTGGCTACTGCCGTATTACTACTCATAGGACATTCCCGATGCGATAAAGAAAAGGGTTACGTTCAAGAAAAGAAGATGTATCAACCGCACAAGGTTTCCCCCTTCCGGGGTGCCATTGTGCGTAAAAGAGAGGTTATCGATATTGATCCTGATCAAGTTGAATCCCCGGGATAACACTCCGTTAATAACTGATCCGTCACTGATGGCGCGACAGCGGATAAAGCTGGAACTTTAGCGCGTGCAGGGCGACATCAAACTGCCCAAAATATATACAGTGTAGAGCAGCATTTAAAAAATGCTGCTCTTACCGCGTGGTAAACCCAAAGAATTAACGCAGTGTGCGACCTTTGTTAGCCGCAATGCGCATACGCAGTGCATTCAGCTTGATAAAGCCTTCTGCATCTTTTTGATTGTAAGCACCGGCATCGTCCTCGAAGGTTGCAACCTTCTCATCGAACAGGCTGTCCGCCGAGCGGCGACCAACCACATGCACAGCACCTTTATAAAGTTTTACGCGAACGTCACCGTTAACAAATTGTTGTGACTCGTCGATAGCGGTTTGCAACATCTTGCGTTCCGGGCTCCACCAGTAACCGTTATAGATCATCTCGGCGTAGCGCGGCATCAGGCTGTCTTTCAAATGCGCCACTTCACGATCCAGCGTGATGGATTCAATGGCACGGTGCGCACGCAACAAAATAGTACCGCCGGGGGTTTCATAACAACCGCGGGACTTCATACCCACGTAACGGTTTTCCACGATGTCCAGACGACCCACACCGTTTTCACCACCCAGCTTGTTCAGGGTTGCCAGCACGGTCGCAGGCGACATAGCTTCGCCATTGATGGCGACAACATCCCCTTTTTCGTACGTAAGATCGATGTAAGTGGCCTTGTCTGGCGCAGCTTCCGGAGACACACTCCAGCGCCACATATCTTCTTCAGCTTCAGTCCACGGATTTTCCAGAACGCCGCCCTCATAAGAGATGTGCAGCAGGTTGGCATCCATGGAATAGGGAGATTTCTTTTTCTTGTTGAAATCCACCGGAATATTGTTCTTGGCGCAGTAAGCCATCAGTGTTTCGCGGGAAGTCAGATCCCACTCACGCCAGGGCGCGATCACTTTGATACCCGGCTTAAGTGCATAGGCGCCCAGCTCAAAACGCACCTGGTCGTTACCTTTACCGGTAGCGCCGTGGGAGATGGCATCGGCCCCCACTTCATTGGCAATTTCGATCAAGCGTTTGGCAATCAGCGGACGGGCAATGGACGTACCCAACAGGTACTCACCTTCATAGATGGTATTGGCGCGAAACATGGGGAACACGAAATCGCGCACGAATTCTTCACGCAGGTCATCAATATAGATTTGCTTGACACCCAACGCCTGGGCTTTGGCGCGGGCCGGTTCTACTTCTTCACCCTGACCGATATCGGCGGTAAAGGTCACCACTTCGCAGTTGTAGTTTTCTTGCAGCCATTTAACGATTACTGACGTATCAAGGCCGCCGGAGTAGGCCAGAACCACTTTCTTGATGGATGACATAGGAAGCTCCCGCGAGACGAACTATTGGAGAATGAGGACCTGCACGGCGCGAAAACCAGCACCGAATCAGCGCGCGGGATTGTACTCGTAAAAAGTGCAAATTCCCACCGCCCTGTAACGGGTTTACCCATTTTTTGTGTGGATATGTTTCATTTGGCAACGATTCTCAAGTAAACGGCCGTTTACCCACCGAGCATCCGGGCGCACACTAGCCACCACTTCATTAAAGGAGAACTCACCATGAGCAACGAACTCTTAACCATCCCCTGCACCACCAACGATGGCCGCGAAGCCCGCTTAAGCGACTACCCCGCCAAGGCCTACCTGATTGTTAACACCGCCAGCGAGTGCGGCTTTACGCCACAGTACAAAGGGCTGGAGAATTTATGGCAAACGTATCGCGACAAGGGTTTGCAGGTACTGGGCTTTCCTTGCAACCAGTTCGGCGGCCAGGAGCCCGGCAGTGACGCGGAGATTTCACAGTTCTGCGAGATGAATTATGGGGTGACCTTTCCTTTATTCAGCAAGGTGGATGTGAATGGTGATGATGCGCACCCGCTGTTTGTTGCCTTGAAGGAGGCTGCGCCGGGTATTTTGGGCAGTAAGGCGATTAAATGGAATTTCACCAAATTTCTGGTGACGGGCGAAGGGCGGGTAGTTGAGCGTTATGCGCCTACTACGAAACCCGAAGATCTGGTAGAAGATATTGAGAAGCTGTTGTGATTTGAAGGAAGTTCTTTACGGCTAGAAAGCTGAAGTTGACACTCGCACACGGTGAGTTTGGCGTTAGGCCTTTGTTTCGAAACCTTCAAGTCAGGGATGACTTGAAGGAGCTACAGGGATGTATTCATGCGTTTTCGAAACAAAAGGCCTAATGACAAACGGATTACGGAGCACTTACACAGACCGATACACTTCATTCATTATTTCGAAGCGCCCTATCAGAGCGTCCACACCTCGACGCGGCGATTCATATTGCGACCGGATGGGGTTTCACTGCTGGCCAACGGCGCCGCATCGCCCAGCCCTTTGGTTAATAGCGGATAAACGCCGCGTGCAATCAAAGCCTGTTCCACAACGCGCGCACGCTGGAGCGACAGTTCCTGGCTGGAAACCTCGTCACCCTCGCTGTCGGAAAAGCCAAACAGCTGCACACGCTTGGGCGCGTTCTGTTCCATGTACTTCACCAGCCGATCAATATCACGCAGGGCTTTACTGTCCAGTTCATCGCTGCCGCTTTTAAAGCGAAAATTAATGGAGAGCCGCTCAGAGTGTGTGGTCAGTTCGCGCACCAGCGGAGGGTAAAAGGTTTTATCGAAGGCTTTTCCGGTGGTGATGTTTTGCGATACCAAACCGATCTTTTCCACAATCGCCTGGGCATCTTCCTGCACGCTGAAGTTAGCGAACTCACGCGCAAAAGGGTTGGCATTCAGTTGCGGCGTATAAAAGTATAAGCGTCGCGCCAGCGGGTAATCTTCGGTCCCTACCGTAAAGTGAGTGGGAATAATGGCAAGATGTTCATCCGATTCCGAAATGGCTAACAGCTTCGCCTGACGCACATAAGGCAAACCGATAAATCCGATAGCACCCGGATCTTTCGCCACGTCATCCGCCAAACCGGTACTGGACTCGTAGCGCTTGGCATCCGCTGCCAGTTTGGACTGACGCGGAGCCAGCACAAGACTTTTAAAGGTATCCCAGGTACCAGAATTTTCGTCGCGTGCATAAAGCGTGATCGGTATATCACTGCCACCCAGTTGCGACCAATTGGTGACAGCACCAGAGAAAATGGCGACCAATTGTTGCAGGGACAATGTCGCAATAGCATTTCCCGGATGAGTAATGATCGCCAACCCATCCAGCCCGATCACATGCTCACTCCCGCCATGAGCGAGATCGCCATATTGCGCTTGTAACGCTTGCAGCTCTTCATCCTTGATTCGCCGCGATGACATGCCAATATCCGCAGCGCTGTTGCGCAAACCTTCAAACGCGGTGCTCGAACCGTGCGCATGAATTTCTACAAATACTTTTTTACCCTCAAGCAAACCGCTAACTATTTTCTCTACCGGATTATCACCGACTTCTGTCTTAATCGCGGTAGCCCCCTTCTCCGTCAAATAAGCAGAAACCAGGCGCGGTGCCAGCTTCTCACCGACGGTATTGGAACCGTGCAGACGAAACAAAGGTTGATTCGATGCAACGACCGGCGTTGGCTGAACCGTCGTCGGTGCGGAATTTTTTTGTGCCACTGCTGATTGCGCCAACCAGTGAATACCGTCGCCACCAGGCATCACCGAACGAAACAAAAAACCCGCCAGAAACACCACCAGCCCCACGGCTACGCTGGCCAACGGTGTTAATTTTAACCAATACTTTTTCTTTTCTTTGACTTGCAGACTCTTACCACGACCAACCCCCTCAGCAGAGACCTGGTCATCCTCCAGCTGGCGAATTTCCCACACCAGGTTAGTTAGCTCTTCATGATTTAATTTGAGCGCTTTCTCCAGCAACTCTTCGCGATAGGCCTCGTCTTTAAGCACCATATTTAGCGGAATATGCAGCTTGAATTCGCTCTCGCACAGGCGCTTTAAATTCCACAACCGATCCACCAAGGTGACATTGAAGTGCTTGGGGCCGCGCCCCTGTTTCGCCGTGGTGATCATCTGCTCGCCCCTATCCAAAAGAAAAGGGGCATTTATAGCGTGGTTTGGTGACAGGGATATTGCAGGAAAGGGACAGATATTCGCACAATACAAGTTTGTTGTTAGCCTGTGTATTTAGAAACCCTCAAGTCAGGGATGACTTGAGGGAGCTACAAGGATGTATGTATGCGTTTTCTAAATACACAGGCTAACAACAAACGACTTTCGAAGCACCCGTATGAAAATCATTAAAATCTCACAACGTAAAAGTAGCCACTTTATCACTCAATGCACGCGAGTGATCCTCCAACACCTTCGCCCGCGCCTCGCCGGATTGCGCATCCGTCGCCAGACCATCCGCTACATGCTTGATCGCCGTCATATTCTTAAGCACCTCCTGCACCACATGACTTTGCTCCTCCGCCGCTGTAGCGATCTGCGAAGCCATACTACTGATCACACCGACAGCCTCATTAATTTTATTAAGCGATTGCGATGCATTGTCCGCATTGGTCACACTGCCTGTCGCCAGCTTACGACTGTCATCCATGATCGACACCGCGTTCTGCGCTGTTGCTTGCAGTGACGAAATCATCGACTGAATCTCTTCGGTACTGGCATGCGTGCGTTGCGACAATACCCGCACCTCATCGGCAACCACTGCAAAACCGCGCCCCGGTTCACCGGCGCGCGCGGCTTCAATGGCCGCGTTCAATGCGAGCAAATTGGTTTGTTCGGCAATGCCTTGTATCGTGGCAAGAATGCCGCTGATTTTTTGTGCGTGCTCGTTCAAATTCGAAATAACACTACCTGCCTGCTCCACCTTTTCTGCCAACACAAAAATCGAGTCGCGGGTTTTATCCACCTGGGTTTTTCCGTGTTCAGCGCTGGACACCGATTCATCAACCGAGGTGGCCGTGCGTTCCGCGTGATGCGCAATTTCCTGGGTCGCATTGGTCATTTCGGTCATGGACTCGGTCACCATACCAATCTGTTCCTGCTGCATGCCCAGTTCACGCACTGAGTGCACCGCACGCTCCGCTGTTGAGCGCGCGTTATCGCGCAGCTCATTGGCCTGGCCGCGAATGTGTTCGACCAAGTCGTGCATGTGATCGACAAACAAATTGAAGTTCGCCGCTAATTGCCCTACTTCATCGTTCGAGGTCACTGGTAACCGACGCGACAAATCCCCATCACCGGACGCAATTTCAGAGAGAGAATCCGAAACGTTATGTAGCGGCTGCAGTAAACGCCCGTTAAGCCAATTGATGCCAATCAACGTCGCCACCAGCAATAACAAGGTCGCCATCATTTGACCAATCAATGTGGATTGCACCGGACCCACCAGCGCTTCACGATCCAACAACATCACCAGTACCAGATCAGAGTCAGCAACCGGGTCGGCGAAGATTTGTTTGGTGCGTCCATCAACGGTAATCAGAGTAGAGGCTTGTTGGCCTTGTAATAATTTTTCTACTGTCGATTGGGTCAGCTCCGGCGCAACATCGGTCAGGGGTTTGTTTAACAGGCTTTGATCGCGGTGGGCGAAGACGGTGTTTTTACGGGTGGCAATAAACATTTCACCATCGCCGGGTAATTCAATATCGCGCAATTGCTGCACGATATTATCAAGCACTACGTCCACCCCCAGGATACCCTTGATGCTGCCATCCGGGTTCAACACCGCGCGTCCAAGGGACACGACATTTTTACCGGTGGCGGATGCCACCGAGGGATTTTCCACGACGGTTTTGCGGGGATTTTTGGTGGCGTTGATGTACCAACTCCACACACGGGGGTCACTGTTGTCCGCCGCCATTTGCAGGTTGTTGGCATTCACCAGTGAACCGTCAGCAAAGGCGAGGAAGACATTGTCGACATCGGCCGAGATACGTAACTGCACCAGGTGCGCGTTGTAGCGACTTTCATCCGCCTCGGCGGGAAAACTTTCCAACGCTTTACCTTTGGCAGCAAACCAGTCACCGACGTACTTGGTAAAGGTGGCTGAGATGCCTTTCACCTGTTGGGCGATGTTGGCTTCCATCTGTGTCATGGCGGAGGAGTAGGACAACCAGGCAACAGCGCAGCCAACAAGAACAAGGGATACCGCTACCGAGGCACTTATTTTTTTTCTTAATGACCATCTTGCTGACATACAGCCTCCAACAGTGCGCTTTAGAAGCCTCTCGTTAGTCATGAGCGGCTGATTATTATGTTGTTTTGACTTTTATGGGTGCCGGTCTGGTGGACCGGTTATTTAATTAATAGTCTATTTTGGTAAAAGTTTTGCCCTTATTAGAACAAATCCTTTTAAACATAATTTTTATCACTAAAAACGCGGGGCTTTTATTCAGCATAGCAAAGCTTTTGCATGAAGATTAATGTGCCAGCAAAAATTTACCGTCTTTTTGTCTACAGCATGATGGTTTACTGAATGTGCGCTTGGCACCTACTGAACACGTTTGATCAGGCTATCGGCATAGTTCGCCAAATCCTTTAGCAGCTGCCGCTGGGACGTCGTCAGCTCCTCTGCCGACAGCTCTGCCATACGTTGCTGGAATTGGTCCCACACGATACCGGCTCCAGCCTCGGGATTGGTGAGGCGCCAGCGACAAAACTCACGCCAGCGTTGTGACTCTGTGGGGTTCAAACTGGAAGGGAAATTGCGCGCGCGATAGCGAAATAACAGTTCCGCTAATCGCGTGTCTTTGAAGGGCAAACTTGCTGTGGCCAGATCTTGCGCTGACATAGCGCGAATCTTCTGCATCAGGCGTTTGTCATGGTCATCAAAAAAACCACCGCTGTAGAGCATCTGCTCCGGATCGCTCTGCTCGGCAAATACCTGTTCGCCATATAACGCCATTAACTTGCCACGTAGCGCCTGCTGTTCCTGGAGCGTCAGGTTAACGAGTACTTGCCAATGGCGTTCGTTTGCACCGCGATCAAGTCCCAGACGCTGTGCTGTGGCTTCATCCAGCATATTAGGGGGCAACAGCATGGGCGTCTTGTTGAGGTGGACTTCCTTTAATGCCAACCGCTCCTCACCCTCTGCCAGGTCTTCACGGCGGACAAACAACCGTCGCCGCAAGGCATCAACCGGCAGACGCAGCAAATCACTCGGGTCAGATGCCAGGTTGAACACGATAACGCTGTTTTTGTTTGTCGGATGGAATGCCAGGGGCACCACCAGCGCCGCGTTGCCGTTTTCATTGGGAAATTTGGACGAAATGTGCAGTATCGGTTTGCACTCATCAATGTTGATAAGGTTGCCGGCAAAGCGTTTATCGCGCAGCCGATAAGCGTAGTCATAGAGTTTCGGCTGCTTTTCCTTGATCAGACGAGCGATAGCGATGGTAGCGAGCACGTCGGAGAGCGCATCGTGGGCCGCTTCATGGTTCAGATTATTGGCAGCGGTCAGCATCTCCAGCCGAAAACACGGGCGGCCATCCTCGTAATCGGGCCACTGGATACCCTCGGGCCGCAGGGCGCGGGTCATGCGCACCATATCGATGATGTCCCAGCGCGAATTGCCGTTGCGCCACTCGCGCTCATAGGGATCATAGAAATTGCGGTAGAGCGCGTAGCGCGTGACTTCATCGTCGAAGCGAATCGAGTTATAACCCACGCCGCAGGTACCCGGTTCACCCAACTCGGCGGCGATGGCAGCAACGAATTGATGCTCCGGCACGCCTTTCTCCAGAGCGACTTGCGGCGTCAGTCCGGTGATCAGGCAGGCATCGGGCTTGGGCAGGCAATCCGGCGCCGGTTGGCAGTAGAGCATCAGCGGCTCGCCGATGATATTGAGGTCCTCATCGGTGCGCACTCCCGCAAACTGCGACGGGCGATCCCGGGCAGGCACTTCACCCCAGGTTTCATAGTCATGCCAGTAGAGGGTGTTGGACTGGGTTTTCGATGGGTTGTTAGTATTCACGTGGCCCCGGCTCCTGTTCCTTCGATGGCGCCACTGTAACATTCCAGCCCAAAATAAAAACCCGAAGTGCTTGGTCACGCAAAAGCAATTGCATATACTGCGGCCCGGGTTAACAGCTGACAGAGATTGCCATGACTGATTTGAACCATCTTTTCGAAAACAACGCCCGCTGGGCGGAAAAAATCCAGAAAGAACAACCCGGTTTCTTTGAAGCCCTCGCCAAACAACAAGCCCCTGAGTATCTATGGATAGGTTGTTCCGACAGCCGCGTCCCCGCCAACGAAATTGTTGATCTCATGCCCGGTGAACTCTTCGTGCACCGCAATGTGGCCAACATTGTGATCCACACGGATTTGAACTGCATGTCCGTTATGCAGTTTGCGGTGGAGTTCCTCAAGGTGAAACACATCATGGTCACCGGTCACTACGGCTGCGGTGGTGTGAAAGCCGCTCTGGAAGGACGCCAGTTGGGATTGGTGGATTATTGGGTGCGCGCTATCCGCGACGTGTATTACACCCATAAGGAATTGATCGACGGTATCGGTGATCCCACTGAACAGCTCAATCAATTATGTGAGCTAAACGTCAAGCAGCAGGTAGCGAATGTATCGCATACCAATATTATTCAAAATGCCTGGAAACGCGGGCAGGAACTGACCATTCACGGTTGGATCTACGGTATCCACGACGGCCGGGTGCGCAACTTGATGGAGCCGATCAGCTCTGTTGATCAAGTGCCTGAGCAGTATCGGGTGTATTGATTTAATACGCTTCTGAATAAATGCCCGTGATTAATGACGGGCATTTATTTTTCCCAATCCCGCGCTTCATACAAACGCTCTGTCTTGGCTGCCATCACAAAATCATTTCGATGCAAGCCTTTGATCTTGTGCGTCCACCATTCAACACGAACATTGCCCCATTCCGTCAATAGGGCCGGGTGGTGATTCATACTTTCCGCAAGACGCCCCACCAAATTGGTGAACGCCAACGCCTGGAAGAAATTTTTAAAGGTGTATTCACGCACCAACAGCGGAATGTCCTCTCGCCGAATAACCTGCCACTGCGGGATTTCCTCTTGCAGATCATGGATTTCTTTTTCCGTCAGGCGTGGCGCATCGGCGCGACAGGCTTCGCAGATTTCATCGGCGATCGGTTTATGGGAAGTCGAATTCATTGAAGCCCCCTTTCGTTAGGTATTCATGATGTTTGCAGTGACAGATGCCTTGGGTTGGACTGCATACCCCTGAAAGAGTTTGGTATAGCGGTAGAATCAGCAGTGGCATAAAAAAGCCGGAATAAAATCCGGCTTTTTTATGCATTGGGAAAGTTTGATGCCTTATACGATATTGACCACACCCTCTTCGATCTTCGCTTTCCAGACCTGCGGGCCGGTAATGTGTACCGATTCACCCCGGGAATCCACCGCAACCGTCACTGGCATATCCTTAACGTCAAACTCGTAGATGGCCTCCATACCCAGTTCCGGAAAGCCCAGTACTTTGGAGGATTTGATCGCCTGGGCCACCAGATAGGCAGCACCACCCACAGCCATCAGATACACCGATTGATGATCGCGAATGGCATCAATGGCGGCGGGGCCGCGTTCCGATTTGCCGATCATGCCCAGCAAGCCGGTTTTTTCCAGCATGGTGCGGGTGAATTTGTCCATCCGCGTAGCGGTAGTGGGGCCCGCCGGCCCAACAACTTCATCACGCACCGGATCAACCGGGCCAACGTAATAGATAAAGCGGCCTTTCAGGTCCACCGGCAAGGGTTCGCCTTTCGCCAACAAGTCAGTCATCTTCTTATGGGCGGCATCGCGACCGGTCAGCATCTTGCCAGACAGCAAGATCGTCTCGCCGGTTTTCCAGGTTTGCACCTCTTCCGGAGTTAGGGTATCCAGGTTAACGCGACGCACACCCTCGCCGACTTCCCAGGAAATGTCCGGATAATCTTCCAGCGACGGCGGGGTTTGCAATGCCGGACCTGAGCCATCCAGTGTGAAATGCGCGTGACGGGTAGCGGCGCAGTTGGGGATGATGGCGACGGCTTTGTTGGCGGCATGGGTCGGGTAATCCTTGACCTTCACATCCAGCACCGTGGTTAAACCACCCAGGCCCTGGGCGCCGATACCGAGGCGATTCACCTTGTCATAGAGCTCAATGCGCAACTCTTCCGCGCGATTGCTGGCACCGCGCGCCTGTAGCGCCTGGATATCCACCGGATCAAGCAGCGCTTCTTTGGCCAGCAACATCGCTTTTTCCGCCGTGCCGCCAATACCGATACCGAGCATACCCGGCGGGCACCAGCCAGCGCCCATCTTGGGCACCATCTCCAACACCCAATCCACGACTGAATCCGAGGGATTGAGCATCGCGAATTTGGTCTTGGCTTCAGAACCGCCGCCCTTGGCCGCTACGTGCACATCTACTGTGTTGCCGGGGACGATGTTGTAGTGGATCACTGCCGGGGTATTGTCGCCGGTATTTTTACGAGCGCCGTCCGGGTCCGCCAGAATGGAGGCACGTAAAACGTTATCGGGTTGCATATAGGCGCGGCGCACACCTTCGTTGACCATGTCGGTCAGACTCATTTGCGCATCCCATTGCACATCCATACCCACAGTCACGAAAACGGTAACGATACCTGTGTCCTGGCAAATCGGGCGATGGCCGATGGCGCACATACGGGAATTGATCAGGATTTGCGCCATAGCGTCTTTGGCGGCTTGGTTCGCTTCGCGTTCATAGGCCTGATGAACGGCCTGGATAAAATCGACGGGGTGATAATAAGAGATGAATTGCAGCGCATCGGCAACGCTGTCGATCAGGTCTTGCTGACGAATCACGGTTGGCATAGCAGTTTCTCTGTTAACTGTGTGCGTGAGCTCGATATCAACTCAACGCGGCAGGTTGAAGCTCTGAGGGCTTTTTGGGATGGAATTCGGGCGGCAATTCTACACCAACATAAACAGAATGATGTAGCAAGGTATCCGTCCATGCACCATAAAAAAGGCCGGAAAACGTGAATTTTCCGGCCTCTCATAAGGATTTTCTGCTTGCTGATCAGTTCGCGGGGGCCGCGCCGATGCGCTGCTTGAGCTCCAGGATATCGCGATTGATCGTGCGACGGTAAGCGTCGATAGCCGCGATAGCCTCCTCGTTGGTACGAACCTTTTGCTGCAGTGCCTGCAACGAACTCAGCTGGCCGTCTACCCGGTCAACCTGTTCGGTAAAATCCTGCAAACGCTTGCCCTGCTCTGCAATGCTGAGGACGGCTGAATCAATCTTGGCTATGGCATCGTCAACTGCCGCTTTATTGGCCGCCAACTGCGTATTGAGGCTAGCTGCCGTGGCGTTGGCTTCACTCGCATCTTTTTTGGCAGCGGCCAACTCTTTGGCCAGACTGGCGATATTTTCTTTATTGGCGGCAATCGCCTTGCGGTTTACATCATTCGAAATACCCCACAATTTGCGGATCTCTGAGTCTACCCACTTAAGCTTGGCATCCACCTGCGTAAGCGATTGGCTGGATTCGTCCGAGGTTACGCTCAAACGCCCTTCCAGATCAGCAATACGGGCCTCAGCCTGCTGCAGCAGAGCCTGGGCCTCCGTTAATTTCCAACCAAAGAAGCCCCCGATAGCCACACCAGCCAATGCCAGCAAGAGCGCGATGATTGCTAGTGGACTGGTGCCTGATGACGGAGCTGGCGCGGGAGCCGCAGGCGTCTGTGGGCGAGAGGGTCGAGAGGTATCTACCGCTGCACGGCGCGTGATAGGTTCATCGCGCTCGGGTACAGAGGCATGACCAGACAAGGTTGGTTCTTTACGTTCCATAATCTGCGATTACCCGGGGGAAACTGATGATGAAGCCCGCCAATAGCAGCAAGCCAAATAAAGGCTGCATTTTATAGCAGGTATGGCGGGGGAAAAAAAGTTGAACGACAAATTACATATCAGGATGTTAACTGGTAATACCCTATATTTACCGCCGTAAGACACTGACGACACAGTCTGGTTGCAAAAAAAATCAGGCCCGAAAGCCTGATTTTTTATCACACCCGAAACGCTTATTCAGCGTATTTGGCGTTAACAAATTCCCAGTTAACCAAAGACCAGAAAGCATTCAGGTAATTGGGACGAGAATTGCGATAGTCAATGTAGTACGCATGCTCCCACACATCCACTGTCAGGATGGCTTTGACAGAAGCGTCTGTCAGCGGAGTTTGCGCATTGCTGGTGTTAACGATAGCTACACTGCCATCGGCTTTCTTTACCAACCAGGTCCAGGCAGAACCAAAATTATTGATAGCCGAGTTGGTGAACTCTTCCTTGAACTTATCGAAGGAGCCAAATGCCTTGTTGATGGCTTCAGCTACGGCACCGGTGGCTTCGCCGCCGCCATTAGGGCTCAGGCAATTCCAATAGAAGGTGTGGTTCCATATTTGTGCAGCGTTGTTGAATACGCCACCGGAAGAAGTCTTGATGATGTCTTCCAGGCTCTTGCCTTCGTACTCGGTACCGGGAACCAAGCCATTCAACTTGTCCACGTAGGTTTTGTGGTGTTTACCGTAATGGTATTCCAGGGTCTCGGCAGAGATGTGCGGAGCCAAGGCATCTTTTGCGTAAGGAAGTGCAGGTAATTCAAAAGCCATAATCATTCTCCTTAAGAAGACGTAATCTCAAAATTTCACTTAGCGATTGGCCAAGCACACGAATGTCGCAAAGCGCCAGTTTACAAAGGGCGTAAAGCCTGCTGGCTGTTAGAATTTTTCTGGAAACGAAAGCGGCCCCGAAGGGCCGCCAGTATAACTCACTTCTGTTGCTCGTTAATGCCAGTCCATACGGGTTTGTATGACACAGCACTCACGGCAGAAGACAGCGAATTAATGCTCATGGGCAAATTACATCATGCCGCCCATGCCACCCATTCCGCCCATGCCACCCATATCTGGTGCAGCAGGCTTATTGTCTTCCGGCAGGTCAGCGATCATGGCTTCGGTAGTAATCATCAAACCAGCGATTGAACCGGCTGCTTGCAGTGCAGTACGGGTCACTTTAGCCGGGTCGAGAATACCCATCTCCAGCATATCGCCGTATTCACCAGTCGCCGCGTTGAAACCGAAGTTACCGCTGCCTTGTTTAACCTTGTCAGCCACCACAGAAGGCTCATCACCGGCGTTGGCGACGATTTGACGCAAAGGCGCTTCCATCGCACGACGGGCAATACCGATACCGGCGTTTTGATCTTCGTTGTCGCCTTTGAGGTCTGCAATAGCAGCAACGGCGCGAATCAACGCAGTACCACCGCCGGGAACCACGCCTTCCTCTACCGCAGCACGGGTAGCGTGCAGAGCATCTTCCACGCGCGCCTTCTTCTCTTTCATTTCAATTTCAGTAGCGGCACCGACTTTGATTACCGCAACACCGCCAGCCAGTTTGGCAACGCGCTCTTGCAGTTTTTCACGGTCGTAATCAGAGGTAGTTTCTTCGATTTGCACACGGATTTGCTGAACGCGCGCTTTAATCTCGTCAGCTTTACCAGCACCGTCAACAATCACAGTGTTTTCTTTGTTCATGGTGACGCGCTTGGCGGTACCCAAATGCTCCAGGGTTGCGCTTTCCAGATCCAGACCCACTTCTTCAGAAATCACAGTAGCGCCAGTCAGCACAGCGATGTCTTGCAACATGGCCTTACGACGGTCGCCGAAGCCAGGCGCTTTACACGCAGCCACTTTCACAATGCCACGAATGTTGTTCACAACCAACGTCGCCAGCGCTTCGCCTTCAACGTCTTCAGCAACGATTACCAGCGGCTTACCGGCTTTGGCAACACCTTCCAGCACGGGCAGCAACTCACGGATATTAGAGATTTTCTTGTCAACCAACAGGATGTATGGGCTGTCTTGTTCAACGCTCATGCTGTCCTGGTTGTTGATGAAGTAAGGAGAGAGGTAACCACGGTCGAATTGCATACCTTCTACCACGTCCAGCTCATTGTCCAAGCTGGTGCCTTCTTCCACGGTGATCACACCTTCTTTGCCCACTTTTTCCATGGCTTCGGCGATCAGGCCACCGATTGACGTGTCGCTGTTGGCAGAGATGGTGCCGACTTGAGAGATAGATTTGCTGTCAGCACAAGGCTGGGCGATTGACTTGACGTGAGCCACAGCAGCGGTGATGGCTTTGTCGATACCGCGCTTCAGGTCCATCGGGTTCATGCCCGCCGCAACAGACTTCAGACCTTCGTTCACAATGGCTTGGGCCAGTACAGTCGCGGTGGTGGTACCGTCACCAGCGTCGTCAGACGCGCGTGAGGCCACTTCTTTCACCATTTGCGCGCCCATGTTTTCAAACTTGTCTTTCAGGGTGATTTCCTTGGCTACGGAAACACCGTCTTTGGTCACAGTAGGTGCGCCGAAAGATTTTTCCAGAACAACGTTACGCCCTTTTGGGCCCAGGGTTGCTTTAACGGCGTCAGCCAGGATGTTTACACCGACAACCATACGTTGACGAGCGCTATCACCAAATTTCACTTCTTTTGCAGACATTTTCCAATTCCTTCAAATTCGTTCAACAGAGGGTTTGTGACAGGCAAGGAGCGGTTTACAACAGCACAGCCTTGATGTCGCTTTCGTTGAGGATGACCAGCTCTTCGCCGTCGATTTCAATCGTGTCGCTACCGGCATATTTGCCGAACACCACCACATCACCCACTTTCACGTCCAACGGACGCAATTCACCACTTGCCAATACACGGCCATTACCCACGGCCAAGACTTCGCCCTGGTTTGGCTTTTCTTTTGCAGAACCGGGCAGAACGATACCGCCAGCGGTTTTTTTCTCTTCTTCTTTGCGGCGAACCACAACACGGTCATGTAAAGGACGAATTTTCATGAGCTCATTTCTCCAACAAGCAGTTAAACACGGAAATTTAGCCGGGATTCCCCCGAGTGATTGCCTATATAGCGACAGTGTCAGCTATTTCAAGGGGTAAATTCCCGGTGAAAAGAGACTGAAAACTGCCACCAGAACCACCTGGCCAACTTACTGCGAAAGCCGGTCAGGCAGCGGTAAAGCAGTGCCCCAGAAGTGGGGTTCAGCAGCGGGATTTCAACTGCCTTGATACAAATAAAGTTACTTCCTGCCATGCCATTACTCATCGCTTGAAGAACTGGCGAAAAAACAGACAGAAAATCCGCCCACCCTCCCGGTGCGAAGCATCCGGCCAACCCAGCAATATGGCGCAAAAATCATTAATTGGGTGTGCAGCTACCTTCACCCGTGGCAGTTTTTGTCCCTGGACATTGATCACGGGGCGTCCCACTTTTCTGTTGGCTCATCAAAAATAGTGGCAAGTGCATCTGAACACACCTACACCGGTTTTAGAAAAACAGATAATTTTTTCTATCTCATTCTATGGCTGAGGTCGTGTGCTCTGGTAACACTTCACTTCCGAAGGTAACTGTGAATCACACCACTCTATGACTTCTGTCACATTGCGTCGTTTTTAAACAGCCAAAACTTCTATAAAGAATGGCTGAAATTATTTTTACCACTTTATTCGCAATCCAATAATTTCCGCTCCCACTTTCCACTTTAAAGTGGGAGTCCGGCGGTATTGCGAAAGATTTTTTTTTGTCCAATCATCAGCAAGTTTGCTGAATAGCAAGCCTTGTTTGCTCCGCAGATTTTCCGGTTCTTGTAAGTTGTCCCAGAGCCTTCCTGTTATCAAAACACCGTCCAGCAAGGATGTTTTTCTGTCTCGACACGGGATTTATGTCGTGCCGTGCGCGGTGTGTTTTTATAAAAAGCAATGATTCGGTCGTAAAGATTTCGAGGTAGAAAAATTAACCCATAGAGGAGCCCGAGAAAGATGAATACCATTTCCCGCTTCAGGAATTTACTCCACCCGTCCCGCAGATTCATATCGTTATTGTGTTTTCTAACCTTGCTGGCAAGCTTTTTTTGTCAGTTCGCATCAGCGCAACAATCCGGTTATACCGTCACCTCATCGTCCAGTGTGCGTTTTTATGTGAACGGTGCGCCCTGGGCCGATATTCATTACACCGTTAACGGTGGCGTTCAGCAAAATATTCGCATGAGCGCGAGCGGCACCAACCACACCTATAATTTGACGGGGCTGAACACCGGCGCCGTGGTGCGTTATTTCTTTACGATCGGCAACAACAGTGGCGGCGCCACTGATACGGCCTGGACGCAATTTACCTTCAACGGCACAACACCGCCGCCCACCAGCGGTGTTGTACGTTTATTTGAGCACTGCAATTACGGGGGTGTGTCCGCCGGACTGGGTGTCGGTAGCTATACGATGAACCAGTTGATTGCATTGGGTATCAACAACGATTTTGTTTCTTCGTTACAAGTATCCAGCGGCTACCGCGCCATCCTTTACCAACATCACAATTTCACCGGCAGTTCAGTGGTCAAGACAGCCAATGATTCCTGCCTGGTTGACGACAGCTTTAATGACCAGGTGAGCTCGATTGTTATTGAAGCCGTGAATAACTCTGGCACGCCCGGCACCGCCAACGGCACTCACAAACGTCTCAAGATTATCAACGGTTGCGGCGACCCGATGTGGGTCCAATGGCTCACCGCGCCTGGCGTAACCTTCAATGCACCCAACCGCCATCGCCTCGCCAGCCTCGGCAGTTTTATTGAATACGACATTCCCGATAAGGGGCTGCCAGCCATGCGTTTCTGGCCCGGCTTCGGTTGCGATGGTAATGGTCACAATTGTCGTGTCGGTGCCAGCGGCGGTCCGGCCAACCTGGGCTTCACTTGCCCACCCGGCGGCTGTGCCCCACCTATCGATTCCAAGTTTGAAGCGACGTTTGGCTGTATTCCCGGTGTGACCGATGCGCAGTGTTACCAGAATCCGTCAGCGCCTGGCCAACCCTTGGGGCGTGGTGACTGGTGGAATTCGAGCATGGTGGATGGCTATACCGTGCCGATGAAAGTTGTGGTCAACGGCCATTGTCCGGTTGGGCCGCAACCGGCGCCGGTATTTGGCCCTGGCGGTCCGCAAGGTGGGGTCATCGATTGCTCGACGTTGCGGGTATCGGATTGCCCGGTCAACGAAAACCTGAGCACCAACGGACAATTCCCACAGCTGGCTAACGTCAATCTCACCGTCACCAATCCCACGACGGGTGCCGTCGCAGGCTGTTATTCACCAGCCGCCAAACTGACCTTCAGCCATTGGGCGAACGGCTTCCAGACTTATGCTCCGGATGCGCCCCAGGCACGCATGTATACCTGCCCCACCCCGCCCATTTCTCCGGAGCAATGCAGCGCGGGTCCGGCAGACAGCACCGCGTATCGCAACATGATCCACTCTCATTGCGAAACTTACGCTTATGCCTACGACGACGGGTACGGTTTATCCAGTTGCCCGGCAGCAACCAACTTGAAGTACGAGGTGACCTTTTACTGCCCTCGTTAAACGAATATGCCGCTCCCGGTGCCAAGTCGGGAGCGGCATTTGCAAGTGCCGGGCTGACAACCGGCTATTAACCTGACCTCCGTCTGGCACGGAGGTTTTTCACTACAACAAAGGATAAAAACAATGTGCCTATTGCATAAACCTTTCGGTCGTTTTTTATCGGTATTGGGTTTTGCGTTTTTCGCATGTCTTTCCATCAACGCTAATGCTGTGGTTTTCCAGGCAGAAAGCTACAACGCGTTTTACGATACAACACCGGGCAATACCGGCGGTGCGTTTCGCAACGATGCCGTCGATATCGAGCCCACCACAGACAACGGCGGCGGCTTTAACGTCGGCTGGATTGTCGCTGGTGAGTGGCTGGCCTACAACGGATTGATGATTCCCAGCTCCGGCAGCTACACCATTCGCATGCGTGTAGCGAGCACCGTGGGCGGTACTGCGTCAGTCGACTTGAACGGCGGCTCCATCCTGCTGGGTAATTTCACCATTCCCAACACCGGCGGCTGGCAAAACTGGCAAACCGTCTCCCGCACCGTGAACCTGAACGCCGGGACCTACAGCCTGGGGGTATTCGCACAGACCGGCGACTGGAACTTCAACTGGATTGAAGTGGTACCCAATAGCGGAGGCACCAGCAGGGTAACCCTGTGGGAACACTGCAACTTCACTGGCTGGTCGGTGGGTCTGGATGTCGGTTCCTATAACATGGCGGCATTGCAATCACGCGGCGCCCCCAATGATCGGACCTCGTCTATTCAGGTTGCTCCTGGTTATGAAGCAGTGCTTTACATGAATGACAATTTCACCGGTCAATCCATCACCGTCACCGCCAATGATGGCTGCCTGAACAATGAAGGTTTCAACGATGTCCTGACCTCTATTGTGGTACGTCAAGCCACCACCAATAACCTCGTGTGGGCAGACGAGTTCGATAGCATCAATGCCGCAAACTGGACCTTCGAGACTGGCGGTGGCGGTTGGGGCAATAATGAATTGCAGTACTACACCGGTGGTCAAAACTCCTTCATCCAATATGATGGCGCTGCCGGCAGCAACGTCATGGTGATCGAAGCGCGTCAAAACAATCCGGCCAACTACAACTGCTGGTACGGCACCTGCCAATACACCTCCAGCCGCATGATTACTCGTGACAAACGCTCGTTCCAATACGGTCGCGTGGAAGCACGGATCAAACTGCCGCAAACCCAGGGCGTCTGGCCGGCATTCTGGATGCTGGGCAACAACCTTGGGAATGTGGGCTGGCCACAGAGCGGCGAGATCGACATTATGGAACACGTGGGCTTTGAGCCAACGCTGACCCACGGCGCGATCCACGGCCCCGGCTATTCAGGCAACACACCCTTCATGGGCACCTACAACCTGAACCAGTCTGCTGATGCCAACTACCACGTGTATGCGATGGAATGGGATGCGAATGGTATTCGCTGGTTTGTCGATGGAAATCAGTTCTACAGCGTCACCCGCGCGCAAGTCACCGCTCGCGGCCCCTGGGTGTTTGACCAACCCTTCTGGATCTTGCTGAACGTCGCTGTGGGCGGTACCTGGCCAGGCAGCCCGGACGGCACCAGCCGCTTCCCGCAACGGATGTATGTGGATTATGTGAGGGTTTATCGTTAATTCGATGAGGCTCAGGGATGAGCATTTGAAAGGTTTGACCTCGTAGACCGTTCGTCGCGGCGGTCCTATTTCGAAAACGCATGAATACATCCCTGTAGCTCCCTCAAGTCGTCCCTGACTTGAGGGTTTCGAAATAGGACCGCCGCGACGAACTCACAATGTGCCAAGAAACCTTGCAATTACCGCAAATTCTTCGATAACGACCAAATAAAACTTACAAACATATTAATTTTTATCGTCCCTCCGAAATTCCCTTTCCAATGTGCGACCAATTTTCTCCGGCTCAACTGGCGGCGGCGTTTCCGCCTCGACGTCGTATACATTGCCTTGATAATGCGCCGTTTTAGCGCGCATATTGCGTAACCAGCGATTCAACAAACCCCGGCGCAACGGCGGAATCAGCAATGCCACGGCAATAACATCACTGATCAAACCTGGGATCACCAACAGCACACCGGCAACACCCATCATCATGCCACCCACCACCGCCTGCGCTGGCGCTTCGCCGCGACGTAGCTGCTGATTAATACTGATCATCGTAGCCACACCCAGATAACGGATCAGGTTAATCCCGATAATGGCCGCCAGAATCAGCCACGCGATCACAGGAAGCACACCAATTTCATCGCCAATAACAATAAGCAGCCAGATCTCGATCACCGGCAGGACCAGCAGCATCATTAAAAAAAATCGCATCAAACACTCCAGTCGTTTCTTGGCCCGCCATAATGGCACATCACCATTTGTAACTCACGCCCACAGACATACGCGTGTCCTTTTCCTGCTTACCGGGTTGTGGTTGATTATCGACGTTGTAGTCGACCTTGAGTTCCGAGTAAACCTTGCTCAGGATCATCGCACTTAAACCGGTGGTGGTTTTCAGATAAAAGTTACTGCTGTCCTCAAAGGACTGAATTAACTCGTTGTTATGAAAAAACGAAACGCCTAACGGCAGCGTATAACGAAAATCCGTAGCAACTCGCCAGGCCGTATAGTTGTCATCGATTTGGTAGTTTGGATCAATAACAAACGAATCCATATACACTTCGTTGTAATAGGCCAGGCCCGACCTTAAGGACAAAGCCGACTTACTGTTTTCCCAAAACTGGTAACCGACACCGGAGCCCAGGGTATGATAATTCTCTATGCCCCGTGCTTCTTCCACACCCACGGCAATATTATTTGACCAGAACCAGCGCTCGCGAAAGAACCAGTCGAGGCCGTAGCTGACGTTCCATTTCTCCGGCGGCTCCGAGTACCACCAGGACGCACGCGCATATTCACCACCCAGGGTATGACGGAATTCGCTGCGTCGCAGCGTAAACTCCGTTTGGATATTCCATTCATCGCGCACCTCATTGCCACGGGAATAAGCACCCCATAAATTGATGCGCCCGTGGTGAATGTATTCGCCTTCCACGAAGGTTTCGTAGGGCGTCATGACGTTTACTGACAGCAGCGGCGTGCGCACCATACGCGAACGAAGCCCGCAGTAATACACCAGGTTTTCGCCTTCCATATTTTCCAGCATGCAGGGAATATCATTGCCGCTGATCTTGAAGGGTTTGGAGCTGACAATATTTTTTACCTTATTTTTTTTGATATTGAGCTCACCGAAGTTGGTCGATTTCCATATCACGCTGTCGCCTTCCAGACGAACGAATTCGCCTTCCGCACGATCACCATTCGTCAGTTCCAAATAACCCGCATGGGTCTGTGCGCTGGTCACTATAAGCGTCAGGAATAACCAGAAAAACTTCACTCGCTCACCTTTACATCTCAAAATTTTGTCTGTCCACGATTACAATAGCCGCCTCCGGTGGGCGCAATGCAAAAAGTGTTAATTAACGTAATTGATGCCACCGGCCCGGTTTAATTCCCATGGGGCCAGGCTATGCATCCAACCATTTCCAACAAAGAAGCGATTTTTCTTGCGCTCAAGCAGGTCCCGCAGGGCAAGGTAGTCACTTATGGCCAATTGGCCCGGCTTGCCGGTTTACCCGGCGCGGCGCGCCTGGCTGGCAGTGTGTTACGCGATTTACCGAAAGGCACGCGCCTGGCCTGGCACCGGGTGATCAATGCCCAAGGCAAATTATCCCTGCCACCGGACTCACCCAGTTATCAGGAACAGATCCGTCGTCTGACAGCAGAAGGCGTAGAAATTCATAACGGGAAAATCAATTTACTGCGGTTCGGATGGAACAGCTGACCCATCTCCAACGCGAAGCGCATCGCGCTCACGGCGTTTAAAGACCCTGCTAATGGCAAGCAATAAGAACAAGCCCGGAATCACCATCACGGCGGTGATGACAAAGAACAAAGCCCAATTACCATTCAGGCTATCCACCATCTGACCGCTGAATGACGACAACGAGGTACGCCCCAAACTGCCCAGCGAGGCCAGCAAGGCGTACTGTGATGCGGAAAAAGCACGGCCGCTCAACCAACTGATAAACGATACAAAAGCCACCGACGAAAACGCTGAGGTGAAGTTGTCCACCAGAATCGTGGCCAGAAATAAGGTTTCACTGGGCCCGGTAATTGCGATCCAGGCGAACATCAAATTACTCGCCGCCATGGTTGCACCGCCGATAAACAAGCCGCGCACAATGCCATAACGAATATTGATCGCACTGCCGATCAGCGTGAAGATGATCGTCATAATCCAGCCGACCATCTTGGAATACTCGGCAATTTGTTCGTTGCTAAAACCCACTTCGCGATAAAACTGAATCGACATACGCCCGAGAAAGGCTTCGCCGATTTTAAAGAAAAAGACAAACACCAAAATCATGCAGGCCAATTGCCAACCGTTGCGCCGGAAAAATTCAGCGAAAGGCTCGATGATAGTGACCGAGATTCGCGCCACAACTCTCTGCCACCACCCGGTGTGTGAGAAAGCGTGCAGGTATTTTTCTTCGGCTATTTTCTGCAAGGCTTCGCGCTGGGTTTGCGGCTCTCTGACGATGCCGGTAAAGATCATCATCAAGCCCATCACTGCTGCCATAACCAGATAGACATTCGACCAACCAATGACATCCGCATAGTGAAACGCGATATAACCCGGCAACGAATAACCTGTCCACCAACCGATCACACTCATCGCTGAGGCTGGCGGTAAGCGCTCTTTGTCATCACCGATAATATCGATGCGATAGGCATCAATGGCGACATCCTGAGTGGCCGAAAAGGTTGTCAAAGCCAAGGCCAACAACGAAGTCCACAACAGACTGTGTGCAGGATTGGTAAAAGCGATACCGGCGGTTGCGCAGAGCATCAGCCCTTGCATGAACATAATCCAGCCGCGCCGTTGCCCAAGGCGCTGGCAGATGACAGGCAATTTAATGCGGTCCAGCAAAGGCGCCCATAAAAAATTAATCGCATAAACAACGGTAACGGAGCCAAAATAACCAATTGCAGAGCGAGATAATCCTGAATCGCTCAACCAGCCACTCATGCTTGAGCCAACTAATACCCAGGGAAAACCCGACGAGCACCCCAGCAGGAATATGTACAGCAGACGAATGTCGCGATAGGAATTCAGCGCCTGGCGCCAGCTTTGGACATTGCCGTCCACACGATTGAACATAACGTATCTCAAGTAGGTCGGATTAGCGCAGCGTAATCCGACGCAGTTACCAAAAGTATGAGCATCTGAGAGAGTTTCTGAAAATTGTTTATGTCGGATTACGCTGCGCTAATCCGACCTACGCAAAGCGATAGCATTAGTCGCGGAAGTTGGTGTATTGCAGCGGCATTTCAAATTCCGCGCCGCGCAGCATAGCGATGCATTCTTGCAAGTCATCACGTTTTTTACCTGTCACGCGCACTTGATCACCCTGAATTTGTGCTTGTACTTTCATCTTGGTGTCTTTAATCATCTTGACAATCTTCCTGCACAAGTCTGAGTCAAGGCCAGTACGCACAATGATTTCCTGCTTGACCTTTTTACCGGAGGCTTTAACGTCCTTGATTTCCAGACAGGCAATATCGATTTGATTTTTATGCAAAGCGCTTTTTAATATATCCAGCATTTGTTCCAGCTGAAACTCTACGTCAGCCGTCATCGTCACTTCGTATTCTTTGCGTTCGAAACTGGCATCCACACCTTTAAAATCGTAACGATTCGTAATCAGGCGGTTGGACTGATCCACCGCGTTGGTCAGTGTGTGTTTATCAACTTCGGAAACAATGTCAAAAGACGGCATAAAAACCTCAACATGCTTTAACAAATAATGATGAAATCATTGAAAACTTGTTGCCCATTACAATACAAGGGTAATCAACGCAATGACGCACACCCACAACAGCAGTGAGCGAGAAAACAGCGGCAAACTGTTTTTAATCAGCGATAGCGAATAAGCCGGTTCATTGGGATTTACCAAGGGCTCACTTTCGCCCGCATCACAATTACCCAACACCGGATCATCTACGCCGAGAGCACCACGTAAGCTGTTATTGAGCAGCGTCATGGATGAATGTTTTACATCCAGCAACCGTGCCTGCCAACAGCGGTAGCAGGTCTCAAAATTACCTACCAGCGCCCAGGTCAAACCCATCACCCGCACCGCCGGCCATTCCATCAACCACAACCAGCGCGCGGCTAAACGACCATGCGCCGCCGCAACAGTTTCACGCTCGCGATAAATGACGCTGAGACGGTACAACAGGGCGCCCACAGCACCGAGGATAAAAAACCAGAATAACACCGCAAACATCCGCTCAAATCCGCGATAACTGATTACCCGCAAGGTTTCACTGTGCAGCATGGGCCAGCTTTCCACATCCGGGCACGACTCTTCAGACACCGCGCCACCGCGCAATTCATCGGTCAATTTGCTTGCAATAACATTGTCGCCTCGCTCACTGGCAGCAATATAAGCCTTCACTTCTGCAGAAAAATTTCCGCGTCCCAGACTGTAGAGCAATACCGGCACGTAAATAAAAAACAACCAGTTGGCGGACAAGAGCATGGCGATAACGTAGACAAGTAAAGCCAATATGAGCGAAGGGATCGCTATGGCCAATAGCAAATGAAGTAAGGGTGCATTGGCGATAAACCGGGCAGCATTAAGGGTGTTCAGCCATCGAATAAACCACGCGTCGTATTGCAATGGCGCACCTGAGCCCCACCATTGCACCAAAAGCAAAACGACTATCAAACTGAGAAAGATCATAATGTGCCCGTCGCCAATAGTTGGTGATAGCGTGCCCAATCAAATGCGGGCCCTGGGTCCGTCTTGCGTCCCGGTGCGATATGTTCGTGACCGGTAATTCGCTCACGGGTAATAGCCGGATATGCATCCAGCAAACACCAGGTTACCTCAGCAAGCGCCAGATACTGTGCATCAGTGTAAGCAATATCATCCGCCCCTTCCAACTCGATACCGATACTGTAATCGTTACAGTCAACCACGCCGTCAAAGCTGGACGCACCGGCATGCCAGGCGCGCTCGCTAAACGCCACAAACTGCACAATGGAACCCGTGCGCTCGATTAACAGGTGTGAGGATACCTTAAGGTCAGCGATGGTGGTGAAATAGGGATGCTGCGCAGGGTCCAAGTTGTTGCAGAAAAATGCTTCAACACAACCCGTACCAAACTGACCCGGTGGCAAGCTGATGTTATGGATCACCAGCAAACTGATGGCTGCACCGGCCGGACGCTGGCTGAAATTGGGCGAAGGGCAGTGCCGCACGTTTTGTAACCAGCCATTGAGGAGAGTGTGTGCCAATAGAAGAGTCCGCCTGCGTTGATCTCGGAAGGCGACATGATACATGGGAGGGCAAGACAGAGGCTACCAAGGGTAGCGAGGGAAACTCACCGAAACGGCTGGACCGTCCCGGTGAGCACCGAGAGCATTAATTAGCAGGACGCCCCTGGCGCAGATTACCGATAACCGCTTCCAGAGCGCGATCAAACAACATGCCATCATCCAGCACGCGCAAGCGACCTGACTTCATAGCCAACGCCAGACTGTTGCGGGTTTCCTCTGCCACCTTCATACCAGAACGGTTGACGAAGATGTATTTGCCCGTGGGACGGATAATCGCCGCCAACCGACAACGGAATTTTTGACCGCCGTCGCCGGCCATCTCGAACCAGCTGCCTTGAGTAATATTGGCCACCAAAGATAAATGCTGATCACCTTCCGGCAATTGTTCTTCGGCATCCTGTGACATCACTACAAAGGGTTGCGCGGCGTTGACGGTTTCAGCCACGGTAGGACTGACCGCCTCGGCTTTTGTTGCTTCTGCACGCGGCGCATCAGTTGCTGGCACAGATGCTTTAGCCGCAATTTTTTCCTGCGGGGCAACAGGCTCAACAATAGGCCGATCAACTGCGGGAACCGCCTTGGCTGCTGGCTCTTCAACAACCGGCTGGTTTGCAGCCACTTTATCGGGGGATGCAACCGTAGCAGGCTTGGCCGGGGTTTCTGCTTTTGCAACCGGAGCCTGTACTTTCGGGGCTGGAGCCGACGGCGCTTTAGCAGTTGGAGCAGGTGTTGGTACAGCCACCGGCACAGCTTCACCACGCAAGCGCGCCAGATGCAGGCCTTCCAGTTGCTTGAACAAATGTGTGGCATCAAAGGGGTTATAAGAGATGCTTTCCAGCCCTTGCCGCAACTGTTGCAGCAGTACCGGCACCAGCTTCAGCAAACGCTGACGGTTATCCTTGTCCATGGGCGCACACAGGCTCCACACCAATTGCTGTGCGGTGCTGATCTTGGCTTGCCATTCTTCGCTGGCGGTACCGTTTTTCAGGCAGGTAATAAACATCACGTTGGCCCAGGCATCGCGCAGCAATTTCAGTGCGGCGGCGGGCAGATTTTGTTTGCCGATAATCGCGTTCAGCGCCGTATCAACATCAGCACGAGCGCGTTCAGATTTGGCTTTACCGTCTTCCGCATCGATAGTGCGTTGCTCAAGAATCTGGGCACGACGTTTTTCTTTATCAAGATAAGCGCGGAAATCATTCAGCAAACCATTAAAGATCGACATGTCAGCTTCAAAATCTGACAGCACGCTTTGCACCACCTCTTCCATCTTGCTGAACAGGTTGTCTTTGCGCTGATTTTCTTCGCTGCTTTCCTGCCAACCAAGCGCCGCTGTCGCCAGCTCATTCAACAAACGACGAGCCGGATGACCGCCTTTACTGAAGAAAGATTTATCGGCGATGGCCACCTTGATCATGGGAATTTGTAAACGGCCCAGGAGTACTTTCATGGGCGCGGCCAGATTGCGGTCATCCAGGATGAATTCAAACATCATGCTAACCAGGTTGATCACGTCATCATCAACCTGATTGATGTTTTGCGATTTTTGCTCCGGGCCTTTCAGCAGATCTTTAAGCATTTCCCGCACATTAACGGGCGCCGTATTGGAATAATTTGCACCGCCGGAATAGGCCATGCTGCGCTGCTGCGCCTGAGACAGGATATTGATCAACTCCTGGCTGGCCAGCTCTTCACCGGTAGGACGCGGCGCGGGTGCTGCATTACGAGAGCCCAACAGGTCACGCAAGGTGTGCAGTACCTGATTGGTTTGCTCGTCGTATCCTGCTCCGCCGGCATAATTGCCCTGCCCTGACTGAGCAGCATTGCCAGGGGCCGCACTGGCTCCAGCCCCGTAGGGATTTTCCGGCGCGGTTGTAGCGGGTTTTTTAGGCTTGTTGCCCTGCTTCAACGACGGCAGGATATTCGCTTCGATCAGTTGCTGGTTAAGCGCCTGGAACAATCCGCCCAGTTTGGCCATCACCAGATTATCGAAGAGTTTGAACAGCACCAGCTTCGCCTTGACATCAATGCGTACAGACTTGGTCGCATCGGTAAAGGCGTTGCAGATGACATCCACCCCCAAGGGATTATTCTTTTGATACACCTTGACCGGCACCAGATGATCAATGCGCAAGGTCAGGTGTTGAATCGCTTCGGCAAACTGATCGTTCGCCTTGTTAACCATGCCCTCGGTGGCCACCATTTCTTCCAGCTCATCATTTTTAACCAATGACAGCTCATCGAGAGAGAATTCTTTTTCTTCTACGCGGGATTGATCGCGATAGGCATAGGGATCAAGCAGCTGCGCAAAACCAACATCAATACTACGGAAGAAAGCCGCTTCAATCGCGCGGCGGCGGATACGCACTTCGCGCATGGAGTCGAAATAAAGATTTTGTTCGTGGTTGTTCGTGGCTTTGTCGGCCAATTCAAACAAGGCATCATCGGCCCGATCAAACAATTCGCGCAACATCACCTGCAATTGTTGGCGCGCTTTATCGCGCAACGCGTGCATGGAAGCCGGCAGGCGCGTTAACGCGACATGCGGCGCTGCATTGCGCTCGGGATTCAACTGCACAACCTTGTTTTGGTCAGATTTGATGGACTCGGACATGGCGGAATTACCATTGAAGAAAGACTGCTGTGATGGAAGTATAACCAAGCCTAAAACCCGTCCCAGAAGCAAATTGCAATATCGAGAGCCATATCACATTAAGCGATAACCAGCATTTTTTCTTATATATGTTTGGCAAAAAACGTTAGAAAAATGTAAAAAATGGGCATAAAAACTGGTTCAATTTTAAACAGACACTCCTTTTTTATATCTTTTGGTGCTATAGGTGATTTTGAAAAAAGCGCCATTTTTTACGTATTCTGCTCACGCTGACGCTTAAAAAAACATCTCATCAATAGCGTAAAGAATGGACTAAAACGATAGGCCGGAGCTGCGTAACCGAGTTCCCGAACATTGAGCTTTTATTGAGTTATTTAACGGCAAGTAAGCAGGCGGCGATATGCGCCACAGCATTAAAAATTGCCTGGGTAATGGTTGCTTAAGAATTTAGCAATTTGCATCACCTGATCAGATTATCTTGCGGCCACAGCGGCACAACGCAAGCCCAAATGCGAATCGTTCAAAATGTCTATTTGTTATAAACTTCGCTCTCTCTATTTTACCGGCTGTCTCGCCATTATCTTTCAGCAGCCCATAGGACTTTTCCGAACTACGCCAGCTTTCTCGAACTGCATCAACTTTGGATGACTTTTTATGCTTAACCACATCGCCGACAAGATTCCTCACCTGCAACGCGATATCGTCACGGCGGTGTTACACGCACTCAATGAAGATATCGGCACCGGCGACATCACCGCAAAACTGATTCCCGCCGACCAGATTGCCCAAGCCAGCGTCATCACCCGTGAAGACTGCACATTCAGCGGCCAAGCCTGGGTAGAGGAAGTGTTTCGCCAGATCGATCCGTTTGTGCGTATCAACTGGCATGTAAAAGACGGCGAGCAGGCCAAAGCCAACAGCTCGCTATTTCATCTGGAAGGCAAAGCGCGCAGCCTGTTAACCGGCGAACGCGCCGCACTTAACTTCGTACAAACCCTCTCCGGTACCGCCACCATCAGCCACCACTATGCACAACTGGTCGCACACACGGCAGTGAAACTGCTCGACACCCGCAAAACCATCCCCGGCCTGCGCACCGCCCAAAAATACGCCGTGGCCTGCGGCGGCTGCCACAACCATCGCATCGGCCTCTACGATGCTTTCCTAATTAAAGAAAACCACATCGCCGCCTGCGGCAGCATCGCCAACGCCATCACCAGCGCCCACCACATCGCCCCGGGCAAACCGGTAGAAGTAGAAGTTGAAACCCTGGAAGAACTCCAACAAGCCCTCACCGCCGATGCGGATATCATCATGCTGGATAATTTTTCGGTGGAGGATATGGTGACTGCGGTGAAGATGAATAACGGCAAAGCTAAATTGGAAGCCTCGGGCAATGTCACGGAAGAAACGTTACCTGTGATTGCAGAAACGGGCGTGGATTTTATTTCGATTGGAGCGTTGACCAAACACTGCCGCGCAATAGATTTATCTATGCGTATTACCGGTTTATAAAACCTGCCCGTAGGTCGGCTTAGCAGCGAAGCTGCGTAAGCCGACAATGTGACATAATAATGGATTAACTTTTCAAAAACGGGCTCATGGTTTCAAAATGCAATCATTCTAAATATCCTTTTAATCAAGCAGCAATCTAAACTAATTTAAATATTTCAAGTTGTATGATTTAACAAAAATCCATTTTTTAAACTCATCTTCGTTAATATCAAATCCATTTTTTCCGTTCTCATATGAGTCGATAAGAAAATCAATCGCATACTCGTAGTTTTGACCGGCGGATAGAACTATATACAGCTTACCTTTCTCAAAGTCAGATTTCAGCAAACTATACCCAAACAACCATTGAGCTGGAGGGTACCCTTGATTGGCAGACTTTTCATATAACCTATAGGCCTCCACCAGATTATTTTTTTCATAGAGCATGCAACCATATTCATATTGAGCCTCCCTACACCCACCTTCCGAAGATTGAAAAAGCATATCTACAAGTAATTTTTCCATCTCTTCAGACAAGGAAATATTATCACCAAAAACTGGGAGTTTTGTTTTCAACCAAATTAGCTCTGCATCGCCACCATCACCATTTGAAATTAAAATTTTTGCCATGTTAAATAATAGTTCATATCTGTTTTCATCATCACAATGAGACATGGCCTCAATTACTGATCGTAGTTCTCGAATGCTCATATTATTTCCTCATACTCAACGACAAAGAGGAACAGCTTGCCCTTGCGGGCTAATACATTTACAAGATGGATGATGTACGTTACTAGACCCTAATGAATCCTTTGCCATTTTTTCAGCCGCTCTTCGGGCAGAGGTCATATCGTTTGCAATTCCATATCCCCAACCCACTTTATTCCCGCTTGCTGTTGGGCATGCATCAGGACTTTGGTCAACGACTTTACAAATTGCTGTCCATTTACCTTTGTTTCTTTCGGGCCATGGAACAGATGCACTTTCGTCATTGGCGACGCTTTGATTTAATTGATCAACTTGAGATTGGACACTAAACACTTCCGTGTTAAGCGCGTCGTAAATCGACCCTCCCAGAGTCTGACCCGCAGCGGCTTCCCATGCCCAATTAAATCCACGACCAATATTAGTACCAATGCTCCATCCAACACGAGCCGCGTGCGCTGGAGTCAGTCCTTCTGGATCAGCATAAATGAGCGGATTGGCATTAACATAAGCATAAGTGTTAATCCCGCCTTCAAGACCAATAGGATCAGACTGAATGTAACGCCCAATGCTCGGATCATAATCCCGGAAGTAGTTGTAATACAGCCCCGCCTCACTGTCGAAGTACTGCCCCGGAAATCGACTGTACAACTCGATGCTGTTGGTCTGGCTGGTGGTGTCGGCAAGTTTTCCAAACGGCTGGTAGTCCCCCATCCATACCACTTGCTGGTTCTGATCAGTAACGACTTGCGGTGTGTTCAGGTGATCCGTGTGGATGTAATAGATCGTGCTGTTGGCGATGAAGGCAACAGGTTGGTTGTTGAAGTAAATGTATTTCCGCTGCGGAGTGCCATTTGCATCCATCACGCTGATGAGCCGACTTCATCGTAGCCATAGATTTCCTGTGTGTTATTCCTCGGGGTTTAGCTGATGTCAAACAAAAACGATAAAACATTAAGCCGAGCAGCCGACGATGTGTTAGCTGTTCATGCTTGATATCCATCCATAATTACATAATATTTTTCTTTTTTTCTTTTAATAGCAAAACCAATGTAGCACCCACACACACCATAAGCGCAGAAAATACCATAGCAGCAGGAGGATATTCAGTGCCACCATCCATTACAGTTTGAATTATTATGATCAGTAAAATTAAAGCACCAAATAGCACTGCTAATATCCCCAAAAAATAGAACCATTTTTTTATTATTCTTTTTATATCATTGATTCCAATCATAACTCCCCCCAACTACTGGCACTCACAATCACTTCCAATTGTCGGAGTGGCAAGACTACCACTCATCGTATACCCCAGCCCTAAATACAAGCCATACCCGGCTCCTAATTTTGGAACTATACCCATACCAACTGATGATACTTTATCAGCTTCCCTTCCATCCCCCCACACCCAGTTGATGAAGTCGAATATTCCTCCTCCGCTCCATTTTTCACTCCCTGTTCTTGAGAAGCCAGTAGAAATACCATATCCAGCAGAAATTTCGTTGTACCTATAGGTACCACCACTAAAAACAGGAACGGGTCCATCTGAAACTGCGTTGCTCGCTGTTAATCCTGCACCAGCATATATGCCTCCCCCCATCATAATATTAGCTTGCATACCAGCAACTAACTGATAGCAACGCCAATTTTTTATATCTTCAGGAACGGAGATCCCAAAATTAATTCCTCCTCCAGCACCGGGTATCAAAAGAGCACCTGTCGCTGAACCTCCTATAAAATATTGGCGAGCAAGACCAAATGGATCTGTATAAATAAGAGGATTACCTTCCACATAAGCATAGGTATTTATTCCACCCTCTAACCCAATCGGATCAGACTGAATGTAACGCCCTATGCTCGGATCATAATCCCGAAAATAGTTGTAATACAGCCCTGTCTCAACGTCGAGGTACTGCCCCGGAAAGCGACTGTACAACTCAATGTTGTTGGTTTGGCTGGTGCTGTCTGTGAGTTTTCCAAACGGCTGATAATCCCCCACCCACACCACCTGCTGATTCTGATCCGTCACTATCTGTGGTGTGTTCAGGTGATCAGTATGAATGTAGTAGATCGTGTTGTTGGTGATGAAGGCGACGGGCTGGTTATTGAAGTAAATATATTCCCGCTGCGGATTGCCATTTGCATCCGTCACGCTGATAAGTTGACCGGCTTCATCGTAGTGATAAAGCTCTGTGGTGTTATTGGTGGTCTTGCTGATGCGCTGGCCTAATGGATTGTAGGTATAGGTGGCTGTTGCGGTGCTATCCACACTGACACTTTCCATCCGGTTAGCGTGGTTGTAGGTGTGCGTGTGGGTACTGCCGTCTTCGGCGGTGTTGGTGAGGCGATTGCCTGTGTTGTCGTAGGTGAAACTGCGGTTGCCGGCGGGCTGGTTGTCGGTCAGGCGGCTGATGCCGAGCAGGCGATGGCTGTCGGTGGCGTAGCTGTAGGTATCGTGATGCACGGCCGTGCCGTCGTCATGGCTTTGGGTCAGGCGGTTACCGACCGCATCGTAGGTGTAGTCGAGCAAGCCGTAGACGCCCTGGGCACTGGTCAGGCGGTTGAGAGCGTCATAGCCGAAGCTCTGGTTCTTGACGGTGTGGAGCGGGTTGGCGATGGCGGTGATGTTGTTCACCGGGTCGTAGCTGTAGTCGCGCTCCAGCACCGG
Organism: Cellvibrio sp. PSBB006; assembly: GCF_002162135.1. NCBI lineage: Bacteria > Pseudomonadati > Pseudomonadota > Gammaproteobacteria > Cellvibrionales > Cellvibrionaceae > Cellvibrio > Cellvibrio sp. PSBB006. Next base: position 1,978,119 of record NZ_CP021382.1, read on the forward strand.
ATTGATGCCACTGACCTCGATGCCTTGCAGGCGGTAGTCCTGGTCGTAGTCGTGGTTGAGGGTCAGGCCGTTGCCGTAGGTGTAGGCATTGGCAGGGCCGAAGGGCAAGTACTGGAGGTTGCTGAGTAGGGTGTATTCTGTCGCACCGCTACTGGCACGGGTGGTCATGCCGCTGATGCGACCGGCGGTATCGCGGGTGTAGGTCACGATCCGCCCAGAGGGATAAGTGATACCGGTCAACTGGCCAACGGCATCGTAGGTGTAGGCCGTGGTGCTAGTCTGGTTGTTGAGGGTGACCTGTTTGGCGGTGATCAGCCCCTGGGGGTTATAGGTGTACTGCGTGGTGCCGGCTGCATTGCTGACCCCGGTGAGGTGGCCAATGCCGTGATTGCCATTGGTTGTCTCGTCATAGGTGTAGGTGATGTTTTCCGTTGGTGATGCCGGGTAGTCGATCCCGGTCAGGCGGTTCAGCGCATCGTAGGTGTAGCTCACCACTACATTGCGGCTGTCGGTGGCACTGGTGCGGTTGCCTGCGCTGTCGTAGGTGAAGGTGGTAGTGCCGGTGTCGGGACTAGTAAGTTGGGTCAGGTCGCCAAAGGGGTTGTAACTGTAGGTGGTAATTAATCCCTCGGGGTCTTTCACCTGCGTCATATAGCCACGGCCATCGTAGGTATATTCGGTTTTGCCGCTCAGGGGATCAGTGGTGGACTTTTGTTGATTAAGTTTATCAAACAGGTGGCTGGTCTGTTGCTGCTTTGCATCCTGTTCACCCGTGAGGTTGCCCGAGGCATCATACAGGTAGGTGGTCGTGTGGCCTTGGCTGTCGATGGTGTTTTGCAGACGGGACAAGGCGTCGTAGACGTGTTCCTTCATGTAGGTCAGCGTGTCGCTGACATTAGAAATGCGCTCAAACCGCAGATTATTTTCCACATCGTACTCGTAATGGATTTTATCGCCCAACGCATTCTCGATAGCGATCAAGCGCTTGGCCGCATCGTAGTGATAGGTGATGGTTACACCGTTGGGCAGTTCGCTGCCGATGCGGTTGCCGTTAAGGTCATAGGTGTGAGTGGTGAGTGCACCGCCAATCGATTGGCTGGTTAACCGGCCCCTCACATCGTAGGTGAAGTGGGTTTCCACCCCGTTGGTATCGGTCATCTGCAACAGGCGACCGTTAGGATCGTATCGGTCAAAGTGGGTCACCTGCCCCAGTGCGTTGGTTACGCTTTTACGATCACCGGTGGTCCACTGCGTTGTGGTGGTGTCGTAATACTCGATGGTGTATTCCGGTACCGCGGTTGGCGAGCGGCGTAGCGTCAGCAACTGACCAAAGGCGTTATAGGTATACAGCCATTCGCGCGGCGCGAGCGTGTTATCCAGGCTAGCATTGAAACCGGAAGCGCCGTTGCCATCCGTGCTGGCTTGCTGGACTTTGCGACACAGGACGAAGATGTCGTTGGGAGCACAGTTGGCGATTTGTTGATCGTCGAAGGGATCAGCGTCACCGTTGTAGATATAAGTTGTGAGCAGCTTAGGTTCTGCAACCTTAACGGCTTTGCGCTGCTCACTGTGCCATCGGGTGCTGATCTTGCGGGCGCCTACTGGCAGAGTGGCATTGGGGTCGAGCAAGGTATTGCTCACTGATCCCTTTAGACCCTCGACACGACGATCTTCCAGCTTTGTGATTGCGTCATAGCCATACAGCGTGATATTGCCGTTGAATTCGGTTTTTTTGGTGAGTAGACCATCAGCAGTGTATGTGCGGGGAGATGAGCTGGCCGCACAGCCGCTGCCGGCGGGTTGGGTAACATTCGTCAGAAGGCGCGTGCCGTCGGATAAGTTGGAAAATGAATATTGTTGCCGTGCACCTTTGCCGTTCGTTACGATCGAATAATAAACGCTATGGGAAAATTCCCTCTGATCCGTGCCCAGTACCCCCTCAGTTTTAACAGCATTACTGCCGCTGTAGGTGTAGGTTCCAATCCTCACGCCGTTCGAATCCAACTTTCCCGTTAACGCTAATGGCGGATTAGTGCCGCTCTTATACTCTGCTTCATTGTAAAGATATTGAATGCTTTCGCCGTTAGGCCAGGTAACCTGTTTCAACAGATAAAACTCTACCGACTCCTGATCATCACCATAGGTATACAAGATGGATTCTCCATCCGGCAAAACAACCTCAATAAGCCTGTTGTCATCATCGTGAATATAGGTCAGGGATCGCCCCATGTGATCTGTTTTTGATACGAGTCGACCCTCGTCGTACGCATAGGTCAGACTTTTACCGTCGGCATACTCAATACGCTGCAATGTACCATCGGGTAAAAAATAAGAAGCAGTGCCATTTTGATTCATCAATTTCCATGTAGCAGCCCCCGAGTGCAGACGAACTAAAGATCTTTGACTCGGTTTGGTTGATGCTTCGGTGTAGATTCCAGTTTGCTGCTCAACAAATTTATAGCGCCGCGAACCTTGTGTAACATAAGCGTCGTTTTGTGCGGAAAGATTGGAGAAAGAAAGACGCCCTGTGTGGTTATAAAACTCGATTTCATAGGGAGCATCAGGGTTTTTGTGGCTATAACGCCGCCAGCGATTGGTTATCACATAATCAGAAAGAATCGATGAGTTATTGATGAGTCTGGGCATCGGCGCAGTTGAGCCGACAGGCACATCCACCAGGTGATCCGGCTCTTCAATTCTCCAACCCGCATTTTGGTTCAGATAGCGCCGCTCCAGTTTTAATAAGCCATCAGCTGAAACATAATCAATTTCATGTTCGATTTTTTCAGCCGTACCTACATTGATGGGATTGCCAGCTACAGAACAGGACTCTTTTTCCTGATAGATACAGTTTATTGTTCGATCTTCTAAAGGGCCGCTGGATTGAGTTTTGAACGGGGAGGGGCATGTGTTGCCTACAGAGGCTGAATAGCTATTTGTCCCTCCTGTAATAACTTCTTCCGAACCATCTTGATAACGTTTTATCGTATAGAAGCTTCGATGGAGTGTATATGAGGTAGGCTGCCCATTCTCTTTGTTCGCATTTTTGGGGGTGTAATGAGTAATAGTTATACGAACACACGCACCAATTTCTGTGATAGCCAAGCAGTTACTAAATTCTGTACTACTGGTTTGGTTTAGGCTTGAAATGAGCTCACCTAGAGACGGATAAGTCATGCTGTACCCACTATAAAAGTGGTAAGTGGTCTGTGGTGCTACCGATATCTGTGCGGCATGTGTAACTGATACACAGCCCGTAGAAACAACGAAAATAATCAGTCGAAAAAGATATTGATAGGAAGGACTTTTGGACCTGATGGTCGAGAGATGTGACAGCATATATTCCCTATACAATGTGGCCAATTAAAGAAAACTAAATACGGTGCTTTGTAAGATGCCGATAGTATACTACGCAAAACCTACTTGCAATTAACGCAAATTATTACCGCTCAAATTATACCACTACTGCCCCACTATCTCTGGCTGATATTGCAGTTTAATCGTGGGTCGAACGCGATCAATTTCAGTCAACACGGATACCAGTTCAGGCGACTCTATAGATTTTTTTTGTAGTTCAGTATATGCCCACATAAATGAGCGCTGCCGGTGAAGGCTTTCAATAATTAAAAACTCTCTTGCCGCCCCACCAGCATCCCCTCTGTAACCTTTCGCCAATCCGCACCGATAAAGCTCCAACGGATAGGGTTCGCGGTGCGCCACGCGACATAAGCTATCTACTTCATCATCCGTTATAGATGCATTAATATCGACATAAGCCGCACGCAAGCGAGCATCCAGTTGCGTTAGCAAAACGATGGATGAATCGTTCGCCCAAGGTTTCGGCCTACCAATATTCGCGCGATCAAAACGCATTTGCTGAAAGCCGGCCTCGATCTTTTGATATTCCGTCCATATTTGCACTAACAACAGTACTCCCACAAGACTGGATACACCTAACAACCATTTGGCCAACTTATTATTAACAATAATTCCGGTAGAAGATTCAGACTCAGCCACCCCCAGCATGATTCCCAATGGCAATAAAAAATAAGCATACTCAAGTGGGTATTCCACCATGCCATGGACCAGAAGAAATCCTGAAAAGAGCAATGCGAAGGAAGACTCTAGAGTTTTGGAACGAACCGCCAAGCAAAACAACCAGATAATTAAAATGGCAATCAATATCAGCCCAATTATGGGTCCATTCCAAATTATTAGATCGATCAAAATATTATGCGTGTTATCAATGCGCAGCCCAATCGGATAATCAAGAGCAACTTGCAGCTGAGCTGCTCCTACCTGCCCCCAACCATATCCCCATAGTCCACCCTCTTTTATCGCTAATAGAAATTGCGTCCAGATTGTGAGGCGCTCTGCTTTTTCAAAACGTTCCGCAACAGATTCTCCTCCCAGATATAACAACTCATTGATTGTTGGCAGAAGCAAAACTAACAGAGCAAACAACCCAATCCAAAATCCCAATATAAAAGGAGGTAAGGCTACTACCCTCCTACGATACTGCCAGCCCCACCAGATGAACGCACACAGAAAGCCCAACCAAGGGGTACGGGATTGGGTTAGGGCTAAACCGAACAGAATAAACAGAGCAAGAAACGCTGCAGAGAACCTTCCAATTAACTTCTGCTCAAAAATATAAACCAGTCCGGCCAATGCCATGCAAAGGAAGGTCGCCAGATGATTAGGTTGACCAAAATTTGCGAAAGGCCTACCACCAGACTTCATATCAACAATTAAGTAATTACCTGAAATCGATAACCATTGCCTTATGGCAATCCAGACCGAAATAACCGCAACCAACAACAAGGTTATCGCTAGGCCTTTGCTTAACATAATTTTTTTTGCCGGTATCGTGGAGATTTGAAAACCTGCCACTACGGCAATACAAAACCCAGCTATATAAAATGTATTAAGAAATAAATCTTCTAAATTAGAGAAAGGTCCAGAAAAGAACTGCAATGCGGGAAGAAAACATAAAACAAATAACGTTACAGATGCGAACGATAGATTACAAAAAACAAATGAACTATTGACCAATAAAAAAACAAGAAGAAACAACAAACCGCCAAAAGCGCTAGCCTCTTGATAGAAAGATAGCCATGGCTGATTATGATTCGGCAACAATATACTGAGCGCAAAGAAAAATGCTGCCAACAGAACAGGAAAATTATTTTTGAGGTTTGTCATAAAAAAAGGAAGGTTGCCCTTCCTTTTTATCACTTAATTAACACTATGAATTAGTCAGCAGCAACAACATCACGGCAAGTTGCAGGCAGGTATTTCACTTCAAGAGTATCGGCAGCTGGACCACATGCCCAAGAACGAATAGGCTGAGCTGAACCGCGAGTAAAGTCGTCACCATCAGCCGCAGTAGTCAAGTCTGCATCAACATAGGGGCGCAATTCCACAACTTGGCCATCCACAGCCCCAGCAATTTCTCGGACAGTAACTTGAATAATGCCATCTTCTGTGGTGGCAATTGATTCTACATACTGAGAAATAGGGCTGGCTTCACTACCACCCTCACCACAACCGAAACCATTTGCAGCTGGAGCCGTGGCAAAACCAGTCTGAGACACTTCACTAATGGTGGTACGGCAAGAACTTGCAGCCAATACAACTTCAGACATCTTTGCACGAATGGTGTAATCCTGATACGCAGGCAGAGCAACCGCAGCCAGAATACCGATGATCGCGATTACAATCATCAATTCAATCAGGGTAAAACCTTGTTGTACTTTTTTCATAAAGCTATCTCCAAATAAGGAACGGGGATTGATCCGAATTGGGTTAAGCAACCGCCGTGCCAAATAATATGCACCCTCTATGATCGAGCAAGGGGCGGCTGCTGTAGTTTTACATCTTCCAGCAATCTCCATTATCCCAAACATAAAAAACTGCCGTTTTTACTACAAAGGTGACTTTTTTTGTCAGTCGTCGCAGCCTTGAAAGTTGCTCTCTTCGCCGATCCGGCTATATATGCCACTTTATCTGTATATGTACTCTATAATCTTTCCCATACCCGATATGGCATCTTTAATAACCAGGGTTTACAGTTATCTTTCTATGACCGAGCAAGCGTTTTAAGCATACCGGCTCGTGCCCAAGATGCGTTACAGGATACCTAACAATGAATAGCCCCCAACCTACACTGAGTGGCCTCGCCCGCCGCCTTGTGACAGACGGCCTGCTGGATCAAGAGAGCGCCCGCCAAGCTATGAGCCAAGCCGCCAAGGAAAAAGTACCTTTTGTTCAACATCTGGTGCATCACGCCATACTTGATGCCCGAACCATTGCCCGGGCTGCCTCGGATGAATTCGGCACACCTTTATTTGATCTTGACGCGCTCAACCGTGAAGCAATTCCTACCAAGCTGGTTGATCAAAAGCTAATCCGCAAGCACCACACACTACCGCTCACGCGCAGGGGCAACCGTCTTTTTATCGCAGTAGCCGACCCTACTGACCTCCATGCGTTGGATGAGATCAAGTTTAATACCGGTATAAACACTGAAGCTGTATTAGTAGAAGCAGATAAGTTGGCAACGGCTATCGAAAAATTTTTGAATGCCCAGGAAGAAAGCATTGGCGATACGCTCGGCGGGCTGGATGAAGATGGGTTAGATGACCTGGACATCCAGGCCGTAGATGACCAGGCTGCAAGCGCCGATCAAGGCGCATCAGAAGCCGATGAAGCACCTATCGTGCGTTTTATTAACAAAGTTCTGCTGGATGCCATTAAAGAAGGGGCTTCAGATATTCACTTTGAACCCTATGAGAAAGCCTATCGTGTCCGCTTTCGCACTGACGGCATCCTTCACGAAGTGACTCGCCCTCCGGTCAATTTAGCTACGCGTATGGCTGCCCGACTAAAAGTGATGTCGCAAATGGATATTTCAGAACGGCGGGTTCCTCAGGACGGCCGTATCAAGATGAAAATATCCAAGACTCGCGCAATCGATTTTCGCGTAAACACCTTACCGACCTTGTTCGGAGAAAAGGTCGTATTACGGATTTTGGACCCCGGTGCAGCAAAGCTTGGGATTGATGCACTGGGTTATGAAGATAACCAGAAGAAACTCTATCTGGACGCCCTGGCTCAATCGCAAGGAATGATATTAGTCACCGGCCCTACCGGTAGTGGCAAGACAGTATCTCTTTATACCGGCTTGAATATCTTAAACACGTCCGAAACCAACATTTCTACAGCAGAAGATCCCGTTGAGATCAATCTGGAAGGTATTAATCAAGTCCAAATGAACACCAGGGTAGGACTAACCTTTGCCGAAGCGCTGCGCTCCTTCCTTCGCCAAGACCCGGATGTCATCATGGTGGGTGAGATTCGGGACCTGGAAACTGCCGAAATTGCTATTAAAGCTGCACAAACAGGACACTTGGTTTTATCTACCCTTCATACCAATAGCGCTCCAGAGACCTTGACGCGACTTTTAAATATGGGCGTTCCAGCGTTTAATGTCGCAACCAGCGTAAGCTTGATCATTGCCCAAAGGCTTGCAAGGAGACTTTGTTCAAATTGTAAAAAGCCTGCTACAGATATTCCTGCAGATATACTTAAGCAAGAGGGCTTTGATGATATTGGCATACCACCTGCTGAGTACCAAATTTTTCACCCGGTTGGTTGTAACCAATGCAACAAGGGTTATAAAGGTCGACTAGGTGTATATGAAGTGGTTCGCATCACCCCAGTCATTGCGAGCCTTATAATGGAAGGCGGCAATTCCTTACAGATTGCCAAAGCCGCCAGGGAAGCCGGGTTTAACAATTTACGCGTCTCAGCCCTACGTAAAGTGGCTATGGGACTCACCAGTCTCGAAGAAGCTAACCGAGTAACCAAGGATTAAACCTATGGCAACTGTAACCGCACAAAAAGCAAAACCATCAAGAGCCAAGGCCGCCACACCAAAGACATCGGTATCGAATGTTTATGTTTATAAAGGGATCGATAAAAAAGGCAACAAAATTCAGGGAGAGATCAATGGCATTAGTACCGCCATTGTAAAAGCACAGCTATTGAAGCAGGGCATATCAGCAAAAACCGTCAGCAAAAAGCCTAAACCGTTATTTGGCAGCGGAAAAAAATCAATTAAAGCGGCTGATATCGCTGTTTTCTCTCGTCAGATGGCCACGATGATGAAAGCAGGGGTTCCTTTGGTTCAGGCGTTTGACATTGTCGCAGACGGGCTTGAGAACCCTTCTCTTAGAGATATGGTTCTAACAATCCGTGATGACGTTGCTTCAGGAAGTGGATTTGCACCTTCACTGAGAAAACATCCTAAACATTTTGATGACCTGTTTTGCAATTTAGTTGAGGCCGGTGAGCAGTCAGGCGCACTTGAAACAATGCTAGACCGGATCGCAACATATAAAGAAAAAACAGAAGCCCTCAAAGCGAAAATCAAAAAGGCTTTGACGTACCCAATCGCTGTAATTGTCGTAGCTATAGTAGTAACTGGCATATTACTGGTAAAAGTGGTACCGCAGTTTGCAGCAACATTTAGCAGCTTTGGCGCAAATCTTCCTGCATTTACTTTATTCGTTTTGCATTTATCGGAGTTAGCGCAAAAGTGGTGGTTCCTCATTTTGCTGGGAATGGGTGGCTCTGTATTTTTGTTTAAAGAAGCAGTACGTCGCTCCCCGAGTTTCGCTTTTATGGTTGATAAATATATGCTGAAAATACCCATTGTAGGCAAAATTCTATATCTGTCTGTTATGGCTCGATTTGCCCGAACGTTAGCTACGACGTTTGCTGCCGGCGTCCCTTTAATTGATGCGCTAACCTCTGTTGCCGGAGCTGCAGGAAATCGAATTTACAGCGAAGCGATCATAAAAGTAAGAGAAGATGTCTCTACCGGTATTCAATTGAACACGGCGTTACGCACACGTAATTTATTCCCCACATTATTGGTACAAATGTCTGCGATTGGTGAGGAATCCGGTGCTCTCGACGAAATGCTCGACAAAGTAGCAGTGTATTATGAGGAAGCCGTTGATAACATGGTTGACAGCCTAACCTCATTACTGGAGCCTATGATCATGTCTGTGCTAGGTGTGTTAGTCGGTGGATTAATGATCGCGATGTATTTGCCCATATTCCAAATCGGTCAAGTTGTATAGATATGCAAGATGTTGCTCAAGTTTTTGCTCTTTATCCAAAAACGGTTACTTTTTTCTTATTTCTAATTGGCTGTGTCGTCGGCAGCTTCCTAAACGTCGTCATCTACCGCCTCCCGAAAATGATGGAGGCGGAATGGCGGCAGCAATGTACGGAGTTGCTCGATACCAGCGATGCAGCCACTGTAGAAAACTCTACCCAATTCAACCTCGCCTTCCCCTCCTCCCACTGCCCCGTGTGCAATCACAGTATTCGTGCTTGGGAGAACATCCCTGTTATCAGCTATCTATTCCTACGTGGTAAATGCTCGGCCTGTAAAACGCCGATTTCGTTGCGTTATCCAATCATCGAACTGGTTACCGGCATCTTGTCGGCGGTGGTGATTTATTTCTTCGGTTTGAGTTATTTGGGGTTGGCAGCGCTAGTGTTTACCTGGTGTCTGATTACGCTGACCATGATTGATGTTGATACACAGTTACTGCCGGACGATATAACTCTGCCGCTCTTATGGCTAGGCTTGATCGTCAACAGTTTTGGATTGGTTGTGCCCTTGCAGGATGCTGTTTGGGGTGCGATTGCGGGTTATCTGTCTTTGTGGTCGGTGTATTGGCTGTTTAAGTTGGTAACCGGTAAGGAGGGCATGGGTTATGGGGATTTCAAATTGCTGAGTGCGCTCGGTGCCTGGATGGGCTGGCAGATGCTGCCGCAGGTTATCCTGCTGTCGTCCTTTGTAGGGGCTGCGCTGGGCATTGCTATGATTGTGCTGCGAGGGCGGGATAAAAATATTCCCATTCCGTTTGGGCCTTATCTGGCGATTGCTGGCTGGATTGCGTTTTTGTGGGGTGATTATATTAATCGCACCTACCTGCAACTCTTTATTTCTCCCTGATCGCTTGATCAATACTTGTGAAGCGAAAATTAATCATTGGTTTAACGGGCGGCATCGGTAGCGGCAAGTCTGAAGTCTCCCGCCGATTCCAGGCGCTCGGCATTATGGTAGTGGATGCCGACGAGGTCGCTCGGCTTGTGGTTGAGCCTGGCCAACCAGCGCTGGCTGATATCGCTGCACATTTTGGCCCCCACCTTGTGTCGGCTGATGGGCATTTGAACCGTGCTCTGTTGCGCAAAATTATTTTCTCTCAACCAGAGGAAAAGCGTTGGCTGGAAGCGCTACTGCACCCGTTAATCAACAAGGAAATTCGTCAACAATTAGCCGGTGCGAGCAGCGCCTATGCAATGCTTTCCTCTCCTTTGCTACTGGAAACCCGTCAGCACGAGTTAGTGAATCGCATTCTGGTCATTGACGCGAACGAAACTTTGCAAATCGCTCGCGCCAGCAGCAGGGATGGCAATACCAGCGAACAAATCAAAGCAATTATGGCTACACAACTTAATCGTGAAACGCGTATCAGCAAGGCTGATGATGTTATTCATAATCATCGTGATTTGCGAGAGTTGGATGAGCAGGTTAATGCGCTGCACCAAAAGTATATGGCTCTGGCTGAATCTTGATACTATCGCTCCACGTTGTTGGAGACCCATTTCTTTATCTTATCGAACATGATTCGATTTATTCACTTTTCAAACTGATACTTCTGTTATGACTGATACTGACACTCAAAAACCCTTGAAACTCGCCTGCCCTATTTGTAAGAAAACGATTTATTGGACGGATGATTATCCGTTCCGTCCGTTTTGCAGTGATCGTTGTCGATTGATTGATTTGGGAGAATGGGCCAGCGAGGGGCATCGGATTCCCGGTGAGAAAGTTGATTTGAATGATGATGAGGAGAGGGATTAGTTGGAGTACATTACCGAGCCGCGAGGATGGATTGATTTGCAGGTGGAGTGTCGGATTACGCTTTGCTAATCCGACAAGACGCACCACAAACGTTATTCATTCCAAAAGCAACTGATTGCTGCAATTCCTTGCCCACCGTGGGCTTTTGCAATCTTAATGTCATCGCCATCCATTCCACCTAACGCAAACACCGGAACACCTGTGTTTTGCACCAGCTCCGCGAATTTCTCCCAGCCTAATACTGCTGCATTCGGATGCGAAGACGTCGGGGCGACGGGTGACAGGCAAATGTAATCCACATCTATACGTAGCGCTTGCTGAATTTCTTCTGCATTATGACATGAAGCGCCTAATAATTTTGAGTCATCTATCGGACGGGATTCATATGTTCGTAATTCATGGCTGTTGAGGTGAAGGCCATCACCAGCGCATCGGGAAAAGTTATCCCGCGTGGTATTGCAGAGTAATGTTGCCTGATACTGCTCGCATAATGTTTTGGCCAACTGCGCCAGGCCCCTGAATTGTTCCGGCAATGCGGAGGGGCAACGTAGCTGAACCAGGCGAATGCCACGTTGCAAGGCGCGCTGCAGGCGAAATAGAAAATCAGCGTGCGAATCAAATTCACCAGTAATCAACAAGCTATCGGGCAGTTGCAGTGCGGTAATGATGGGTTTATTGGCGGCAGGGAAAGGGTAATCACTCAGCTCCGGGACTGTAACCCAGCGAACTGGCTGCCCTTCCACACCGCGAGGCTCCCCGGAAAAGGCGAGCACTTTATATACGTCTAGAAAAACCGATTTATCCACGTAATCATGGCGAATTTGGATCAGAGGTTCTGTTTGCTCAACTTGAATATCAAGCTCTTCATAAAGTTCGCGTTGCAGTGCCTGATGAATTGTTTCACCAGCATCTACCTTTCCGCCGGGAAATTCCCACAAGCCGCCCTGGTGCACGTCGGCGGCGCGGCGCGCGATAAGGATTTTGCCATCGGGACTAACAATAGCCCCGACGGCAACGTGAACAATTTTCACTGCCATAATTACGAACGATAATCGGCGTTAATACGGACATACTCATAAGACAAGTCGGTCGTCCACACCGTCTCTGCCACACTACCGCGACCGAGATCGATACGAATGGCAATATCTTCACCTTTCATAACAGTCTGGCCCTGCTCTTCGGTATAGCTCGCTGCGCGTCCGCCATTTTCTACAATCAATACATCATTGAGATGAACACGAACTTTGGTTGCATCAAGGTCAGGCACACCGGCATAACCAATAGCAGCAACAATGCGACCCCAATTAGGATCAGATGCAAAGAGAGCCGTTTTGATCAGGGGAGAATGTGCAACAGCATAAGCTACATCGAGACATTCATCGCGATTTGCACCGCCGCTGACAGCAACGGTCACGAATTTGGTTGCACCTTCACCATCGCTGACAATACTTTTCGCCAGATGAATATACGCAGCAAAAATAATGTCTTTCAGTTTTTCATATAACTCACCCTCAGGTTTGTTAACCTCGGGTAAATCAACCTGACCAGTAGCAATGAGAATGCATGAGTCGTTGGTAGAGGTATCACCATCTATAGTGATACGGTTGAACGATTTATCTGCCGCTTCCTTCGCTAACTGCTGCAATAAAGGCTGCGCAATTTTGGCATCGGTAGCGATGTAACCCAGCATAGTCGCCATGTTGGGTTTGATCATGCCAGCACCTTTGGCAATCCCATTCACGGTAATCGTTTTGCCTTGGTATTCGATTTGTTGACTAAACCCTTTAGGGCGCGTATCGGTTGTCATGATACCGGCACCCGCATCGGTCCAACCTTGTTCGGTTGCGTTTGCCAAGGCTTCAGGAATTACCGCGATGATCTTGGCAACCGGTAAAGGCTCACCAATCACACCAGTAGAAAAGGGTAAAACCTGCTCGGGCTTAACACCTGTTTGCTGCGCAATGGCTTCACAGGTTGCTTTGGCATCGCGCAAGCCCTGTTCGCCCGTACAAGCATTAGCGTTACCGGAGTTAATCACTAAATAACGAATCGGCGCAGCCGCCAAGTGGGCTTTGCACAATGTCACCGGCGCTGCGCAGAAAGCATTTTTTGTAAAAACACCTGCAACAGCACTGCCTTCTGCCAGCTCGAACAACACGACATCACGACGGTTTTGACGCTTGATACCCGCACAAACAGCGGTGAGTTTTACACCCGCTACCGGGTGCATGGAAGGGAATGGATATTCACCAACGGCCATGATTCATAATTCCTGTGCTATTTGCGACGATACTTTTAAACCACAGACACCGGTTAAACGACAGGCACCGGTTGCTCAACCTTTAATGCCTTACTCCAATTGTCCATGACACTGTTTATATTTTTTCCCCGAACCACAAGGACATGGATCGTTGCGACCAACTTTTCGCCCCTGGCGTACAAACGGCTCAGGTTGTTGATGATCGCGCTCGGGCAACTGCTCTTCGCCCATAGCGGAGACTTGTTCATGTTGCAGCAACATTTTTTGCCGTTCTAATGCTTCACGACGTTGCTTTTCCATCGCTTCCATTTGTTCGCGTGTAATCGGCTCAACACGTGCTAGCAGGTGGATTGTTTCGCGCTTTACGGTTTCCAATAATTGCTGGAAGAGCTCAAACGCTTCACGTTTGTATTCCTGCTTCGGATTTTTTTGCGCATAGGAACGCAGATTAATGCCTTGACGCAGGTGGTCCATGTTGGCCAGATGCTCTTTCCAAGCGTTGTCCAACACTTGCAACATAACCTGTTTTTCAATCTCAACCATGATGTTGCCGATGCGTTCGCATTTTGCATCGTAGCCCGCCTGGATTTCAGCGAGAATTTTTTCACGCAGCTTTTCTTCGTGCAGACGATTGTCTTCATCAAGCCATTTGGCAATGGGTAATTGCAAACCAAAATCTGTTTCAATTTGCTTTTCCAGACCGGGAACATTCCACTGATCTTCAATGCTCATCGGAGGAATAAAATGGCTGATCATGTCATCGACCACGTCTCCGCGAACAGTATTAACAGTGTCACGAATAGTGTCGGCGTCCAGCAGCTGATTGCGTTGGTGATAAATAATTTGCCGCTGTTCATTAGCGACGTCATCAAATTCGAGCAATTGCTTACGAATATCAAAGTTGCGACCTTCAACTTTACGCTGGGCTTTTTCAATGGCGTTGTTCACCATGCGGTGTTCAATGGCCTCGCCCTTGTTCATGCCTAATGCCTGCATAAATCCACGCACGCGATCCGACGCAAAGATGCGCATCAAATTATCTTCAAGCGATAAATAAAAGCGCGTTAAGCCCGGATCACCCTGACGACCGGCGCGGCCGCGCAACTGGTTATCAATACGGCGGGATTCATGGCGCTCTGTACCGATAATATGCAACCCGCCTGCCGCAATAACTGTTTCGTGACGTTTTTGCCACTCGGCTTTAATAGCGGCAACTTGCGCTTCTGTCGAATTTTCCAACGCGGCCACTTCCGCTTCCCATTTACCACCCAACACGATATCCGTACCACGGCCCGCCATGTTGGTCGCAATCGTGACCGCGCCTGGGCGACCCGCCTGGGCAATAATCTCCGCTTCCTGTGCGTGAAATTTGGCGTTAAGTACCTGGTGTTTAATGCCCGCTTTATTCAAGCGACGTGACATTTCTTCCGAGGTTTCGATTGATGCAGTACCCACCAGAATCGGAGCATTTTTTTCCTGATAGGTTTTGATGTCCTCAACGATTGCATCGTATTTTTCTTCTACCGACAGAAAAACCAAATCGTTCAGGTCGACACGCTGTACTGTCTTATTGGTGGGAATTACCACGACATCAAGACGATAGATTTCGCGGAATTCATACGCCTCGGTGTCTGCCGTACCGGTCATGCCCGCGAGAATCGGATATAGGCGGAAATAATTCTGGAAGGTAGTCGACGCAAGTGTTTGACTCTCGCTTTGAATCGGTACGCCTTCTTTGGCCTCCAATGCCTGATGCAGACCTTCCGATAGACGACGCCCCTGCATGGTTCGGCCGGTGTGCTCATCAATCAAGACAACCTGATTCTCCTGAACGATGTACTCTACATCGCGATGGAATAATGCATGGGCGCGCAAGGCTGAATTAACGTGATGCAATAACGCCAAATTATTGGCCGCGTAGAGATTTTGGTCCGGCTGCAGTAATTTTGCTTCAATCAATAAATCTTCTACATGTTGATGCCCGCTTTCAGAGAGTTCCACCTGACGGGTTTTCTCATCAACAGAGTAGTCGCCTTCCCCGTCTTCTTCCTGTTGCGGTTTCAACCTGCCGACCAACTGGTTCATGCGCTTGTAGAGTTCAGAACTGTTTTCAGCAGCACCGGAAATCACCAAAGGTGTGCGCGC
Organism: Cellvibrio sp. PSBB006; assembly: GCF_002162135.1. Lineage (NCBI taxonomy): Bacteria > Pseudomonadati > Pseudomonadota > Gammaproteobacteria > Cellvibrionales > Cellvibrionaceae > Cellvibrio > Cellvibrio sp. PSBB006. Next base: position 1,993,475 of record NZ_CP021382.1, read on the forward strand.
TTCGTCAATCAAAATCGAGTCGACTTCGTCCACGATGGCAAAATATAACGGACGCTGTACTTTATCGGCTTTACTCAGCGCCATGTTATCGCGGAGATAGTCAAAACCGTATTCGTTATTGGTGCCGTAAGTAATGTCCGCCGCGTAGGCTTCGCGCTTTAAAGCAGAAGGCTGCATGGATTGGATAACGCCAACCTTCATGCCCAGAAATTCATAAACCGGGGCCATCCACGCTGCGTCGCGACTGGCCAGATAATCATTCACTGTAATCACGTGCACGCCCTTACCAGTCAGGGCGTGCAGGTAGCTCGGCAGGGTTGCCACCAGGGTTTTACCCTCACCGGTACGCATTTCAGCGATACACCCTTCGTGCAGCGCCATACCACCGATAAGCTGTACATCAAAATGGCGCATCGACAAAACCCGGCGGCTTGCTTCACGCACCGTGGCAAAAGCTTCAGGTAAGAGCTGATCAACGGTCTCGCCTTGCTGGTAACGCTGACGATATTCGTCAGTTTTTGCCCGTAATTGTTCGTCAGTCAGCTTTTCCATGTCGGGCTCAAGCGCGTTAATTCGCGTCACAATCTTGCTCATGCGCTTGAGTTCACGATCATTTTTTGAACCGAATAAAGCTTTAGCTATAAAACCAATCATTTGATATACCGTAACTTATAAGAATGCAGATCTGAAATAAAATGAACCTGACAGCAAGGCTGGCAAGTAAACAGAAAGGTGCTTGTTAAAGCAAGCGGGGAGAGGAGAATTATCGGCTGGCGCGATGAATATAGGTTGCAGGATCGACAGGGCGACCGTGCTTGTAAACTTCAAAATGAACGTGGGGACCAGTAGAGCGACCGGTAGAGCCTACTAAAGCGATGATTTGACCTTTTTTAACTACATCACCCACTTTTACCAGATTACTTTTGTTGTGGGCATAGCGTGTGGCATAGCCGTTACCATGGTTGATTTCCACCATGTTGCCATATTCAGGGTGACGACCAGCAACAGTGACAACCCCGGCAGCAACCGAGATGACATCAGTGCCTTCACGGGCCGCGAAATCAACACCAGCATGGAAAGCAACATTGCCGGTAAACGGATCGGTTCTGCGCCCAAAACGGGAAGCCATCCAACCTTTTTGCACGGGTCGACCGGCAATAAAGATGTCATCCTGGATTTTGCGCTTGGCCAATAAAGCATCAAGCGTTTCCAGCTGTTGTTCGCGGTTTTCGATTTGATTAGAGAGCTGATCGATGATCCGAATCAGTTCAGGAGTAGACTGGGCCTGAGTGACAGCCGCTGTTTCCGGGCCGCCGACGGCAGGGGGCTGACTGAAATCGAACTCGCCTTCTTCCAGCTTGGCAACGGTAGTCAACCGCTCACCCAAAGCATCCAGACGCACGAGACGCGCCTGCATTTCTGCGATTTTCATCGTCAGCGCCGACAATTGTGCTTCGGCCTCCTGACGGGTTTTCTCCAGATGTTCTTTCTGGGCAATCAATTCATCTTCAAGCGCCTGACGGGACTCGGTATTAAAGAAGTCACCGTTGTCCTGCGTTTCAAGCCAGTTATAGCCAATAGCGCAGAGCACTCCAGGCATACCCAACAAGCAGACAGAAAGAAACGCACGAGTCCATCCCGCAATGGAGATGCTCCGTGACTGACCGTGATGCTTGTTGAGGATAATAATTTTCATGCAATGAATGTTATCTGATTTGCCTGAACCAATTATTAGTAATAGTAGGCATTTTAAGATTCTTGCTTAGACCAATATTGCCTTGTTGCGGATGTTTTATAACTCGAAGGACTTAAAAACCAACTTCTTTATTATAAACAATCACTTTGTCGTCCGTGATAACACGGATTTATAAGCAAAATTAGCACCAATTTCTGAAAAATCATCCGCCAATATCAGCGGGAGGTCGAAATATGGCACAGATGAAAGGTAATGATCAATAGAAAATTTCAACGACATCAGTTCACCAATGTCGTTGAAACTAAGACGGGGAAAAACTTAAATAGCCAATAAAGGCTTCATATAAGAGATGGGCGCAGCGTCCTCATCTTCAAATGTGACCACTTCCCAGGCATCTTTTTGAGCGATTAATTGGCGCAAGGATTTGTTGTTAAGGCCGTGACCCGACTTATGCGCTTTAAACTCACCAATCAGGCTATTTCCCAGAAGATACAAGTCACCGATAGCATCCAGGACCTTGTGTTTTACAAACTCATCTTCGTAGCGCAGGCCATCCTCGTTAAGGATGCGGTAATCATCCACGACGATAGCGTTGTCGATGCTGCCGCCCTTGGCCAAGCCTTTGGAGCGCAAATATTCAATCTCGTGCATAAAACCGAAAGTGCGCGCGCGACTAACTTCTTTTACAAAAGACGTACTGGAAAAATCCACCGACGTTTCAAGGGTACGCCCCTGAAAAACCGGGTGATCGAAATCGATAGAGAAAGTGACTTTAAAGCCTTCAAATGGCAGGAAACTGGCAATTTTATCGCCATCCTGCACCGTGACGGGCTTTTTGATGCGGATGAATTTTTTCGCTGCTGGTTGCTCTTGAATACCAGCAGATTGGATCAGAAAAACAAAAGGGCCAGCACTGCCATCCATAATAGGGACTTCCGGGGCGCTGACTTCAACAATAGCGTTATCAATACCCAGACCAGCCATGGCAGAAAGCAAATGCTCGACTGTTGATACGCGGACGTCGCCATTCATCAGGGTCGTCGACAGCGTCGTATCACCGACATTTTCTGCCTTCGCTTCGATCTCCACCACAGGGTCAAGATCCACCCGGCGAAACAGGATACCCGCATCCACAGGAGCGGGAAGCAGAGTCAAATAAATCTTTTGGCCGGTGTGTAACCCAACGCCGGTCGCGCGAATGGCATTCTTAAGTGTTCGTTGTCTGATCATTGCTTTGTGTTAGCCCTACCTGTTAGCTAGATTAGCAAGTGTACCCAAGGTGACTTTGGCGTGTACGCGACGTAAATTTTTTGCCGTCATACTCGCGATATCCTTATTGATGTCCCGCAGTCTAACCAAAAGTAATCCCGTTCAAAAAAGCAAGTCATGTTACCAATATATGTCGCAGGTCGCCAGCTAAGCGGCCTATAGGAAAAATCAATCTTTAGCGAACCTGGTCCCTGTCCGCTAAAAATAGTACTGCCCTGCGCTTTTTACGCATACCGGACCACTAACTCAGACACGTTCATTGACGAGTTGTGGTGCCGGTAAAGGCAATTTTCAAGTCGTCCGTCAGCGGCGACTGAGACTCGCGACATTCATTACCACTACATCCAATCGATCAATCCGCCTGGCGACGCAAGAATGCCGGAATATCGAGATATTCAAGATCCTTTTCTGCCATCGGTGCAACAGCCGCCGAAGAATGACTGTTGGCGCGCAAGTGCGCCGGACGATCCAATGCGCTGTAATCAATCTGACCATTGGAACGACGCGTGTTATCCACGATGACTTTTGTGGGCGCAGGTTTGGTTTCTTTAACCGCTGCGGTAGCCGCCGCACCCAAACCAGTTGCCACAACAGTCACGCGAAGCTCGTTGCTCATCTCTGGATCGATTACCGTACCAACCACTACAGTCGCATCAGCGGATGCAAATTCTTCAATAGTGTTACCCACTTCAGAGTATTCGCCGAGCGACAGATCAATACCGGCAGTGATATTTACCAGAATACCGCGCGCACCTTGCAGATTAACGTCTTCCAGCAGCGGGCTGCGAATTGCCGCTTCGGCTGCTTCGCGTGCGCGATTTTCACCTGTTGCACGACCGGTGCCCATCATCGCCATGCCCATTTCAGACATCACGGTGCGAACGTCAGCGAAGTCGACGTTGATCATGCCGGGACGGATAATCAGATCGGCAATACCTTGCACCGCGCCGAGCAATACATTGTTAGCGGCTTTAAACGCATCAAGCAGGCTGGTTGACTTACCCAACACCGCCAACAATTTTTCATTGGGAATGGTGATTAACGAATCCACGCGCTCCTGCAGTTCACGAATACCGGCGTCGGCAATAGCCATACGTTTGCGGCCTTCGAACGGGAAGGGTTTGGTGACCACCGCAACCGTCAGAATTCCCAGGTCGCGCGCAACTTCGGCCACTACCGGTGCACCACCAGTACCGGTACCACCACCCATGCCTGCGGCAATAAATACCATATCAGCACCGCGCAGGACCTCAGCAATACGCTCGCGATCTTCCAGCGCTGCCTGCCGGCCTACCTCCGGGTTAGCACCTGCACCCAGCCCTTTGGTCATGGAGTTACCCAGTTGTAACACGGTGCGTGCATCAATATCTTTCAGCGCTTGCGCGTCAGTATTTGCACAGATAAATTCCACACCATCAACGTTATTGGCAATCATGTGTTTGACGGCGTTACCGCCACCACCACCAACACCGATAACTTTGATAACTGCACTTTGTTGAATGCTATCGACTAATTCAAACATAGTAATACCCCTTTTTTCCCTTGAACGTGTCTGTTAAAAAATAAAACCTGGTTGCGTTTAAAAATTGCTTTGAAATAATTTCTTGAGCCGACTGATAATCGAACCCTGCTGTTCCCTCGAATGATGCGCAGCTCCCCTGCCCTCCTGTTGTTGCTTCATTGCATACATCAACAAACCGACACCGGTGGAATAAATGGGATTATTCACGATGTCAGTCAAACCGCGAATGGCGTGTGGTGCGCCAATACGAACGGGCATATGAAAAATTTCCTCCGCCAGTTCAATAACACCTTCCATCTTCGACGTACCACCGGTTAAGACAATACCGGCGGCAATCAAATCTTCATAACCGCTGCGCCGCAATTCCGATTGCACCAATGTAAACAATTCGTCGTAGCGCGGCTCCACCACTTCGGCCAATGCCTGTCGGGACAGATCGCGTGGTTGACGATCTCCCACACTGGGTACTTTGATCGTTTCATCCGGGCTGGTTAACTTTGCCAATGCGCAGGCATATTTAATTTTAATTTCTTCAGCATTAGGCGTCGGTGTGCGCAGCGCCATAGCGATATCGTTGGTTACCTGATCACCGGCAATCGGGATCACGCCCGTATGGCGAATTGCACCGTCTTTAAAGATGGCAATGTCAGTGGTACCGCCGCCAATATCCACCACACAAACACCCAATTCTTTTTCATCATCAGTCAGTACGGCATAACTTGAAGCCAATTGTTCCAAGATAATATCTTCAACTTCCAAACCACACCGACGAATACATTTTTCAATATTTTGCGCCGCATTGACTGCGCAAGTCACCAGATGCACTTTTGCTTCCAGGCGCACACCGGACATCCCCAAAGGCTCTTTCACACCGTCCTGGTCATCAATTAAAAATTCCTGCGGCAGGATGTGCAGAATTTTCTGGTCCGCTGGAATAGCCACGGCCTGTGCTGCATCAATTACACGATCCAGATCCTGCGGAAACACTTCACGATCCTTGATCGCCACGATACCGTGAGAATTCAGGCTGCGAATGTGGCTGCCCGCGATACCCGCGTAGACCGAGTGAATCTGGCAACCAGCCATCAACTCCGCTTCTTCAATAGCGCGCTGGATCGAAAGCACCGTGGATTCGATATTTACCACCACACCTTTTTTCAAACCGCTGGAGCGATGCGATCCGATACCGACAATTTCCAGGCGTCCTTCGGGCGTGATGGCCCCCACAAGCGCCACCACCTTGGATGTACCTATATCCAGGCCAACAATCATTTTGTTGTCACCAGCATTTGCCATTGGCGTAACCTCTTTTTAAATCATTCCAACCTTTGAATGATCACATCGATTTAATGTAATTTTTTTTCGCTTCTGAATCCGGCGACCATTGCACCGCAACGCCGTTGGTATAGCGCACATCAATTGCTGTAACGTCTTGCCAGACCTCGCTCAGGTGTTGGTCGTAGACCGTCATAAAGCGGCGCATTTTTTCCATCACCTGATCCCGACCAATGGCCACTTCCACATCACCTTTCAACATCAATCGCCAGGACTTTTTGCTATCACACTTCAACTCGATAACGTCCAGACCACGCGAGCGCAACAACTGCGATAAATCCTGATATTGCTGCATAATCTTGCTGGCATCAGCGGCGTTGCCTTGCAATAAGGGTAACGCCGCCAATGCATCAATATTGTCAACCTGCACCAACTCGCCGCGCTGGTTTAAAAAACCGTCTGTACCCCATCGCGCAATTGGCTGCTCCTCGGTGATGCGTACTTCCAGCGCATCGGGCCAACGTCGCGCCAGGGCGGCGTGCTCAACCCAGGGTTCACTTTCCAATGCCGTTTTCATGCGCATTAAATCCAGCTGCAAAAAATCTTCATTGATCTCTGCACTGATTAACGCCATAGCTCGCTCCTTGCTGATGTAATGAAAGTCACCCTCCACCATCACGCTGGCCAGCGGTCGATCAACCAGTTCCGCCACAGGCTCAGCGACAAAATACAGCGCTAATCCCAGCGCTCCGACTATCAAAACCAATCCCACTAAACGTCTTGACCAACGACCGGCATTGTCATTGTTGTTGTCGCCCAAACGGGCACCGCCGTAGCTGGGAACCTTGGTATTCAGTCCCTCTGCTCGTTTACTGCGCCGCCTGCCATTGACACTGCTGTCGTTCATGCTGATTTACAAACTGGCCAGCAATACAGCGATGACCAATTGCGCAAAAGATAAACCTTCTGCTTTTGCAGCCATGGGTACCAAGCTGTGGCTGGTCATGCCGGGCACGGTATTCACTTCCAACAAATAAAAATTCTGTGCCGAATCGGCCATGACATCCACGCGACCCCAACCGCGACAACCGAGCGCGCTGAAGGCATTTAACGCTAATTCACGCAGCTCTTTTTCTTTCGTCTCACTCAAGCCGCACGGGCAGAGGTAGCGCGTATCTTCCGCAAGATATTTCGCATCAAAATCATAAAAGCGGTGGTCAGTTTCCAGTTTAATTGGCGCCAGGGCTTTGCCGTCCAGAATCGCCACGGTGTACTCGCCACCGGTGATCAAACGTTCAACCAACACACTGCCGTCGTATTGCGCGGCATTTTGATAAGCCGCTTGCAGCTCCGTCGCTGATTGCACACGCGACATACCGATACTGGAACCTTCGTGGGCTGGCTTCACCATGACTTCGCCACCCAGATTATCCAGCACGGCTGCCCAATCGGTATGTGCCTGCAACACAGCGAAATCCGGCGTGGATAATCCGACACCACGCCACAATTGTTTACTGCGCAATTTATCCATTGCCAGTGCCGATGACTGTACGTCACTGCCGGTATACGGAATTTTTAAATATTCCAACACCGCCTGAATTCGTCCGTCTTCACCACCGGGGCCATGCAGCGCGATAAACGCGCGATCCAGCTTTGCCGCTTGTATATCGCTGATTGCATTCTCGCCAACATCAATCACCACCGGATCAATACCTGCTTCTTTCAATGCATTGATAACGGCCGTACCGCTTTGCAAGGAAATTTCACGCTCTGCCGATTGTCCACCGAACAAAACGCCCACACGACCCAAGCGGTTTTTTAAGGCCTCATCAATCGGCAAGTGTATGGATTGCATTTTTTCTTTACCTCTACTGCAAGTTGCGCTTGGCTAATTCAGGGGACAACACACCCACATTGCCCGCGCCTTGGGTAATCACAATATCGCCTGCTTTAACCAGATCTTTGATGATGGCCGGAACACCTTCAACGGTTTCAACAAAGATAGGTTCAATCACACCGCGCGCGCGAATGCTGCGACACAGATGGCGACTGTCTGCACCGGGAATAACTTCCTCTCCCGCGCTATAAACTTCGAGCATTACCAGAGCATCTACCGTTGATAACACTTCAACAAAATCTTCGTACAAATCCCGCGTGCGCGTATAGCGGTGCGGTTGGTAAACCATGACCAGACGCCGGTCGGGCCAGCCGTCCCGTACTGCTTTGATAATCGCGGCTACTTCGCGCGGATGGTGGCCGTAGTCATCCACCAACATGGCATCGCCACTGCCAATAGGAAAATTGCCGTACACCTGAAAGCGACGACCGACACCCTGGAAATTCTCCAGCCCCTGCTGAATTGCCTCATCGCTGATGCCTTCATCTGTGGCCACCGCAATCACTGCCGTCGCATTTAACACGTTGTGGATACCGGGAATATTCAAGCGAATATGCAAAGGCTTTTCGTTGCCTGGACGCAGTACATCGAACTCTGACTGCATCTTGTTTTGCTGAATGTTGATCGCCCGGAAATCACAATGTTCGTCAAAACCGTAGGTGAGAATCGGACGCGCAATATCGGGAATAATGTCGCGAATCACCGGGTCCTCACCGCACAACACTGCCAAGCCGTAGAACGGCAAGTTATGCAAAAATTCGATGAAAGTTTTCTTCAGTTTTGAAAAATCCCCACCGTAGGTGTCCATATGATCTGCGTCGATATTGGTCACAATGGCGACCATGGGCTGCAGATGCAAAAAGGATGCATCGCTTTCATCGGCTTCCGCGACCAGATAACGGCTACCGCCCAACTGCGCGTTAGTGCCGGTACTGTTTACCAAGCCGCCGATGATAAATGTCGGGTCCTGTTTCGCAGCAGCCAGAATCGAGGCCATTAAACTGGTGGTGGTGGTTTTACCGTGGGTGCCGGCCACGGCAATACCATGGCGATAGCGCATCAACTCACCCAGCATTTCGGCGCGACGAACAATCGGAATGCGCAATTCGCGCGCGCCGATCATTTCCGGATTATTAGCCGCAACTGCACTGGAATTTACCACCACATCAGCACCGGCAACATTGCTCGCACTGTGACCGATGAAAACCTGCGCACCTTTATTTACCAAACGCGCTGTCACGCTGGATTCTTTAATATCCGAACCGGAAATTTCATATCCCTGATTCAACAACACTTCGGCAATGCCACTCATCCCCGCACCGCCGATGCCGATAAAATGAATGCGACGGATACGGCGCATTTCGGGCACTTCATAATGTTCTATGGCTTTATCCACGCGCCACCTCCACACAAATATTCGCTACTGTTTCTGCTGCATCAGGCAACGCAAGCAGGCGCGCTTTTTCAGCCATGTTCATACTTTGTTCCGGCTCATTGATATGGGTCATCAAGAGCGCCGCCAATTTCGCCGGTGTGAGCTCGCGCTGGGCCATCGATATACCGGCACCGGCGCTACTTAAAATTGCCGCGTTATGGGTTTGGTGATCATCAATCGCCGACGGCAAGGGAATTAAAATAGCAGCGACACCCGCAGCCATCAGTTCTGAAACCGTCAAAGCACCCGCTCGACACACAATCACATCCGCCCAACCATAAGCAGCGGCCATATCGTCAATAAAAGCCTCTACTCTGGCGATCACGTGTTGTTGCTCATACAGCGCCGCTGTAGTTTGTGCATGATCTTTTCCGGTTTGATGCCATACGTCCGGGCGCGAATCTGATGGCAATTGCGCCAGAGCTTCCGGCATCATTTCATTGATGGCTTTTGCACCCAGGCTGCCACCCAACACCAACACATGCAGTTTTGCTTTTTGTGCACGACGCTCCCCATAACGGACTGTCGGTGCCGGTAGCGCGGCAATCGCCGTACGCACTGGATTACCTACCACCTGTGCCTGTGCAAATGCACCGTTAAAAGCAGACAGCACTCGCGTTGCAAAACGTGCAAGCAACCGATTGGTGGTCCCGGCAATCGCATTTTGTTCATGAATGACCAAAGGCTTTCCCAACAATCGCGCAGCGACACCGCCCGGTCCGGAAGCAAAGCCACCAAAGCCCACCACCACATCAGGTTGTTCACGCCGCAAGATACCGATGGCTTGAGCAATGGCATAACCCACCAAAAACGGCGCCTTGATTAATCCGGATAATCCACGGCCACGCACACCTTCCACACGAATAAGATGCAGCGGAATATTCGCCGCCGGCACCAAACGATTTTCAATACCGCGCCCCGTCCCGAGCCACATCAACTGCGCGCCTGCCTGCCGCAACACCTCGGCAACAGCCAACGCAGGGAATACATGACCGCCGGTACCGCCAGCCATAATCATTACCTTAAGCGATTGCGCATCTGTCATATCGCCTCCGGCATTATCGGTGGCGGACGAACAGCAGCGCGCAAGGGGCGCGCAGGCGGGATGTAAATCGAACTCACTCCACGCACTTCCCACTCAATACGCATGACAAAGGCCAGCAACACACAGCTGACTAACAAACTGCTTCCACCGTAACTGATAAACGGCAGCGTTAACCCTTTAGTTGGCAATAATCCGGAAGCGACACCGACATTGATAAACACCTGGAACGAAAACAGGATAGCGACACCGAAGGCAGCAAAGGCAGCAAAGGCTTTACCCACCGCCAGATTATTTTTTGCGATGGTGAAGATGCGTAGTATCAACGCAACAAACAATCCGATAATAATCGTCGCCCCAATCAAACCGAATTCTTCCGCGATGATGGCAAAGATAAAATCGGTATGAGCCTCCGGCAGGAAAAACAGCTTCTGTAAACTGTTACCCAAGCCCAAACCAAACCACTCACCGCGCCCAAAACCAATCAGCGATTGCGTTAGCTGATAGCCGGTATTAAATTGATCCGCCCAAGGGTCCAGAAAAGTAATCAAGCGCTGCATCCGGTAGGGAGAAAACACGGCCACGGCTCCCAGGCTCGCAACCCCCAAACCGATCAACAACAGAAAGTGCCACATCCGCACTCCGGCGATGAACATCATGGCAAACACCGTTGCGCTCAATACCACTGAACTGCCGAAGTCGGGCTCCAGCAACAACAACACAACGAACAAACCAACAACCAGCAAGGGTTTCAAAAAACCTTGCCAGCCGAAATGCAATTCGTGATACCGCCGCGCAAAGAAACTGGCAAAAAATACCACTGCACAAAACTTGGCGATCTCCGACACTTGCACTGAAATAATACCGAGGCTCAGCCAGCGTTGACTGCCGTTAACTTTTTTCCCTACGCCAGGAATCAGCACGATCACCAACAGCAACAAGGTGAACAATAAAAAATAACCCGCGTAGCGTTGCCATACACTCATGGGAATAGACACAACCACCATCGCCACGGTGACGCCCATGGCCATATAAACGCCGTGACGTTTGGCGAAATACCAGGCATCACCATAATTGGCTGCCGCAAAAGCCACGGAAGCCGATGCGACCATCACCAGCCCGACTGACATCAACACCAGCCATAAACTCAGCAGCGTCCAATCGATGCGCTGGTTAAATGGCAGATCATTGCGGGTTGTGGTCATCATGATGCCAACTCCCGCACGGCTACACAGAACTGTTGTCCACGATCTACATAATTCTTGAACATATCGAAACTTGCACAGGCAGGTGACAACAACACTGCATCACCAGCATGAGCATGCTCAAAACTTTTACTCACCGCGTCGGTCATGCTCGTTGCAAAAATTATTTTGCTTTTACCCTCAATGGCCGCCGCAATTTGTGGCGCATCACGACCAATCAACACGACGGCGCGAACCTGATCATCAATAGCCGGAGCCAACTCGGCAAAATTTGCACCTTTTCCATCGCCACCAGCAATCAACACCAGTTTTGCGGGCGGGCGAGCAAGCCCTTTGATGGCGGCCACTGTTGCACCGATATTGGTGCCTTTGGAATCATTAAAAAATTCCACACCTTTAATAGCGGTGACCCATTCACAACGATGCGGCAACCCGGCAAACGTTTTCAGGGTCTCGACCATGGCTGGCAATGGCAAGCCTGCGGCCTGCCCCAGTGCCAGTGCAGCCAGGGCATTATCGACATTGTGCTTGCCACGGATTTTCAATTGGCTTACCGGCATCAAGGGTTGGAATTGCCATGCCAGATAATCTTCATCTTGCTCTTGAATAATGCCGAAATTATTGAACTCCGCCCCGCCACCAAAGGTGATCGGCTTTACGCCGGTCGCCAGCGGCGGATGAGTCAGGACATCATTGCGATTAACAACAATTTTTTCTGCACCGAAATACACCCGCAGTTTCGCCGCATGGTACGCCTGCATGCTGGGGTAACGGTCCAGGTGATCGGCACTGATATTTAAAATCGTCGCCACTTTGGCGTTGAGTTTGGACACGGTCTCCAGTTGAAAACTGGAGAGCTCCATCACATACAACTCAATATCATCACGCAATAAATCCAACGCCGGCGTACCCAGATTGCCACCCACGGCAACTTTCAGCCCGGCTTGAGCGGCCATTTCACCCACCAGCGTTGTTACCGTGCTTTTAGCATTGGAACCAGTAATCGCCACGATGGGTGCGCGCGCATAACGCACAAATAACTCAATATCACCCACCACCGGAATACCCACCGCCCTGGCTTCGGCAATTGCCGGTGTTGCCACGGCAACACCGGGGCTCGCAATAATTTCATCCGCCAGCAATAAGGTTTCGGTTTTTAACTCGCCGGTCTCAACCAACACATGGGGAAATTCTTTTTTAATCTGCGCCAGGTTTGGTGGTTGTGCGCGAGTATCCAGTAATACAAATGCTTGCCCCTGCTTCGCCAAAAAGCGAGCCACCGACAGGCCGGTCACACCGGTGCCGATGATGGCTTTGACTTTGCTTGTGGCGATCATTTGGGTCACAGTCATCTCTCTTTAAACATTCTTTAATTAACGCAGTTTTAAAGTAGCCAGGCCGATCAACACCAGGATCACCGTAATGATCCAGAAACGAACGATGACACGCGGCTCAGGCCAACCTTTTAATTCAAAATGGTGATGGATGGGTGCCATGCGAAATATTCGCCGACCGGTCAACTTGAATGACGCCACCTGTAGAATCACCGAGACGGTTTCCAACACAAAGATGCCGCCCATAATGAACAACACGATTTCATGACGGATGACCACAGCAATCACGCCCAGTGCGGCGCCCAATGCCAACGCGCCCACATCGCCCATAAATACCTGTGCGGGATAAGTGTTGAACCAGAGAAAACCCAAACCCGCACCAACCAATGCACAACAGAAAACCACTAATTCACCGGCGCCGGCCACGTAGGCAATTTGCAAATACTGGGCAAACTTCACATTCCCCGACAGATACGCAATCACTCCCAGTGCGGCCGCCACCATAACGCTGGGCATAATGGCCAGGCCGTCGAGACCGTCCGTTAAATTCACCGCATTACTCGAACCCACAATCACAAAGTACGTCAGCACGATGTAAAACAAACCCAGATCGATGGCGACGTTTTTAAAGAATGGGATAAACAATTGTGTTTCCACCGGACTGGCGGCGGTGTAAAACAAAAATACCGCGGCACCAAAGCCGGCGATGGATTGCCATAAATATTTCCAACGCGCCGGCAAACCGCGACTGTCGCGCTTGGCCACCTTGCGATAATCATCTACCCAACCCACCGCACCAAAAATTGCAGTGACGATGATGACCACCCACACGTAGCGATTACTTAAATCCGACCACAACAATGCGCTGATAAAAATCGCGCTCAGAATCAGTGCCCCACCCATGGTCGGCGTACCGGATTTACTCAAATGCGATTGCGGCCCGTCTGTCCGTACCGCTTGGCCGATGCGCATAGCGTTCAAACGTTTAATCACCCAAGGCCCCAACAACAGCGAAATTCCCAACGCTGTTAACACGCCCAGGATCGCGCGCAGGGTGAGGTATTGAAACACTGCAAAACCGCGCACATATTCTTGTAAGTATTCTGCGAGCCAATACAGCATTAGTGGGGTTCTCCGGTGGAGGTTGATGAATCGCACAAGGCGCGCACGATTAAATCTGTCTTGGCACTGCGAGAGCCTTTAATCAACACAGTCATGCTTTTATTCGCCATCGACGCCAAGGCATAAATCAACGTTTGCTGCTCAGCAAAATGCTGTGCACCCGAGGCCAAACCTGCACCAGCAAATGCCTCACTGGCGTGTTGACTCAACACACCAACCGTCAACAACTTATCAATGCCCCGCGCACGCGCATAAGTGCCGAGATCAGCATGCAGTTGCTCGGCGTCATTCCCCAGCTCTCCCATATCCCCTAACACCAGCACGCGGGTTCCCTCTTGTGCTGCGAGCACATCAATTGCCGCACGCACAGATCCCGGGTTTGCGTTGTAACTGTCATCAATCACTTGCATGCCCTTGAGGCCTGTCTGGCGAGTCATTCGCCCAGCCACCGGGGTAAATTTTTGCAGACCGTTGCGAATTTGTTGGATGTTCGCACCTGCCGCGCAAGCACAAGCGGCGGCCATTAATGCATTGCGCACACTGTGCTCACCCAGGGCGTTCAGTTGCACAGACATGGATTCCTGACGAATCACTAACACAAAAGTCACACCATCGGCGGTGACTTTAATATCGCGCGCGAAACAATCAGCCGATTCATTTTGCAAGGACACCTTGATCACCTGCTTATCCGTCAGCTGCGCCAACCACTGTGCTGCGTAACGGTCATCCAGATTGACGATCGCTGCACCATTGGCAATCAGGCCCTGATAAATTTCGGCCTTGGCGATGGCTACGTTATTGATAGAACCAAAGCCGGCGATGTGGGCCGGCATCACATTGTTGATCATGGCAATGGATGGCGTCGCCAACGAACATAAATAAGCAATTTCACCGAGACCGCTAGCACCCATTTCAATAACGGCATATTCGTGTTTTGGCTCCAGCTGTAATAACGTCAGCGGAACACCAATGTGATTATTCAAATTTCCTTGCGTTGCCAACACTGCTCCGCGTTCGCGCAAGATGCAGGTCAACATGGTTTTCACCGTGGTTTTACCACTGCTTCCGGTAATCGCAATTAACGGCCCGCTAAAAGCTGCGCGATTGCAGGCGGCAATTTGTCCCAGCGCCAGCATCGTGTTAGTGACAACCAGCTGTGGCAATGCAACATTTGCATCAAAACTTTCTACCACCACACCACACACACCTTTTGCCGCAGCTTCAGCCAGGAAATCATGGGCATCGAAACGCTCTCCGCGCAGGGCGACAAATAAATCGCCAGCTTGTAACTGACGCGTATCGGTGGTTACACGGGAAAAACTCACGTCACCGTTATGTAACGTGGCGCCGAGAGAGGTACGCATCTGGTCGGCCATTTGCGCCAATGTCAGTGGCATCATCATGACTTCAGCTCCTCGTCTGCTTCACGCCGTGCTATACGTCGCTGCAATGCAAGACGCGCCTGTTTTACATCGCTGAATGGCAAGGTTTGTGTGGCGAAGATTTGATAATCTTCGTGACCTTTACCCGCAATCAATACCACATCTCCCGCCTTGGCTTGCTGGACAGCAAGGTCAATGGCCTGGGCTCGCTCGGCAATCACCAGACAACCGTGGGTGTTATGCATACCACGTAAAATCTCTGCCGCGATGATCGCCGGGTCTTCGGTGCGCGGGTTGTCGTTGGTCACAATGACATAATCACTAAAGCGTTCTGCAATGCGGCCCATTAGCGGTCGCTTGGTTCTATCGCGATCACCGCCGCAACCAAATACCGTCCATACTCGGCCGGGGTTATGCTCACGAATGGCTTTCAATGTATTTTCCAAAGCATCCGGTGTGTGCGCGTAATCAACAATGACATTGATGTCTTGCTGGGATTGTTCAAGCACCACCGCCTGCATGCGGCCCGGTGCCGGTTGCAGTTGCGGAATGGCCAGGAGCACATCAGCCAGGGACGCACCGCCGACACAAGCAGCCGTAATCACAGCCAACAAGTTGCTGAGATTAAAAGCACCCATCAGATGGCTGTGGAACTCACCTACGCCCCAGGGGGTAACCAGTGTTACTTTGGCTCCGGAACCGGTGAGCGCAATATCTTTTGCAAACACATCCGCGTCGACATCGCGCAATGAATAACGGAAAGGCTGCACATCGGCGGGTATTTTTTCCAATAAACTTTTAGCCCACTCATCGTCGGCATTGATGATGGCGTAACGCAAGCCAGGCATTTGCAACAACAACTGTTTTGCTTTGCCGTAGCTCGCAAGGTCGCCGTGATAATCCAGATGATCTTGCGTCAAATTGGTAAAGATGGCGGTTTCAAAATGCAATCCGGCGACGCGTCCTTGTTGCAAGCTGTGGGATGACACCTCTATAGCCACCTCAGCAACGGCACGATCGCGCAATTGCGCAAAAATATGTTGCAAGCGAACCGCATCCGGCGTCGTTAATCCGGTGGAGGTCAGTGCGTTCAATTGTTGGGAAAAAGGCGCAAGGGCCGCTGCATCCAGCACGCCATAACCGACCGTTCCCACAACGCCTGCGCACTCATGCAATAAAGCACTCAGTTGACCCAACAGTAAGCTACAGGTGGTCTTACCGTTAGTACCGGTAATGCCCACCAGCCGAAAGTGCGCGCTGGGATCACCATAAAAACGTCCGGCAATAGCACTCACCTGTTGCGCGAGATTTTCCACCGCAATGACCGGCACCGATCCCAACCAATCAATACCTTGCCAATCTTTATCGGCTTCCACTAACACCGCGACCGCACCGCGCTCAATCGCGGTGGCGATAAAGTGACGGCCATCGAACTGGCTGCCGCCGAGTGCAATAAATACATCGCCCTGATTTAACTGCCGTGTATCCAGGGTTAAACCGGACACCACAACGGGCGCAGCTTTTGCCAATTCTGTTTGCGGCAAAAGCTGTGCGAGGGTTACAGCAAAAGATTGGGATTCCACCGCCATCACGTTACGGGCCTCCCATGAGGTTTGCGTTCTTCTTTTTTGGGTTGCACGGCCATATTGGGCGACATTATTTTTGGTGACGCCAATTTGGGTGGCACCAGGGGCTGCGGCGGGATCTGCATCATACGCAGAGCACCTTCCGCCACTTTGGAAAACACCGGCGCCGCGACAAGGCCACCGAAATATTTCGATGCATCTGGCTCATCAATTACGACAACCGCCACAATGCGCGGATTGTCGGCCGGTGCCATGCCGGCAAATGAGGACATATAACGCTTCTCTTCGTAACCGTGAGCACCGACTTTATGCACAGTTCCGGTTTTGCCGGCGACGGTATAGGAAATTGCGCGTGCGCGGGTTGCGGTACCTTCGGTGGCGGCGCGCTTCAACATAGTGACGATGTCTTGCGTGTAATGTTCAGCCACGACACGCTCTCCTGCAGCTTCGCTATCAACACGCAACAACGACACCGGACGTTTGAGGCCGCCACTGGCGATCACGCTATATGCTTGCGCCAGTTGCAATACCGTGACGTTCATGCCGTAACCGTAAGCCAGCGTTGCGCGCTGAATTGGTCGCCAGCGTGCATGGGCAGGCAATAGGCCAGAACCTTCGCCGGGAAAACCGGTACCGGTGGTCTGGCCGATACCCAGGCGCGCGTACATATCACGGATGATGTGCGGCTCCAGTTCCAACGCAAGTTTGGTCATACCAACCTGGCTGGATTTTGCGATGACCATCGACAGATCCAATGTCCCGTAATCGTGTAAATCTTTCAGGGTTTTACTGCCCACCTGGATATAACCGGGACTGGTGTTGATAACATCATTGGGTTTAAATTTTCCCGACTCCAGCGCAGCCATGACCGCCAGGGGTTTCATGGTCGACCCCGGCTCATACACGTCGGTAATTGCACGGTTGCGCAAAGCAGCGCCTTTGGCATGACTACGATCGTTAGGGTTGTAGGAAGGTTGGTTAGCCATCGCCAATACTTCACCGGTAACAACGTCCAGGATAACCAGCGAACCCGCGCGCGCGCCGCTTTCCTCGACCGCATTTTTTAATTCGCGATGCGCGAGATACTGCAAGCGCAAATCGATACTCAAGGTAAGACTTTGCCCGGACCTGGCGGACTTGATCAGTTGCAATTCTTTAACCGTGCGCCCGTGCAAATCCTTTAAGACTTCTTTTGCGCCGTTTTCACCGGACAGCCAGGCATCGTAAGCCAGCTCCATTCCTTCCTGGCCGCGATCATCAATATCCGTCATACCCACCAGATGCGCCGTCACATCACCGGCCGGATAATAACGACGGTATTCGGTTTGGCTGTACACGCCGGGAATATCCAAAGCCAAAATCGTTTCGGCTGCCTGCGGTGGCAGATGGCGCTGCAGATACATAAATTCGCGGCTGCTGTAGCGTGCAAGCCGCGATTCCAGTTCCGCTTTATTCCAACCCAGCGCTTGGGATAATTCCGCCCAGTGCTGCGGCGCCTGCAACAAAACTTTTGGATTTGCCCACAAGGAAGCCACCGGCGTACTGACCGCCAGAGGTTCACCGTTGCGATCGGTGATAACGCCGCGATAAGCCGTAATAGGTTCGGTGCGCAAGGTGCGAGACTGCCCCTGGTTTTGCAAAAATTCAAAACCTTTGTCGGTGTCAGGCAACACTTGCAAACTGGCTACGTGCCAGATCAACGCCAGCGTAGCGGCCGTCATGACCAACGCAACGCTGTAGAATCGCCAACGCGCCACTTTTAGTGTGCGCGAATCGGCGATAGTGGAATTCACAGAACTATTCATGGTTATTCACCATCACGATGCGTTCTGCAGTAGCGGGGAACATACCCAACTGTTGAGTGGCGATAGCCTCCACACGACTGTAGGAAGCCCAGGTGCTCTGCTCCAACAAATATTGACCCCACTCCACCTGCAATTGAGCAGCTTCGCGACGCAGGGTTTCGAGGGTATTGGTTTGTTTGCGCACTTGATGTGTCGAAGCGACAACCGCCAGTGCCGACGCGATAACCGCCAACCACAAGAGCGCAGCCGCCAGCAGCGCACCGGGTGCGATGGGCTTGGCAGAATGGCGAGCGGTTTGTTTCATGTCAGCCTTGTGGTGGTTTATTAAAAATATCTTTTGATGTTTGTATTTTTTACTGCTTCGCCGAGCCGAATCGGCTACTGCAATTTTTCCGCAACGCGCATGATGGCGCTTCGCGAACGGAGATTCGCATTGACTTCCAGGTCGCTCGCGCGGATGGCTTTGCCACAACTGCGCAAGCGTTTATTCAATTGTTCATCGCGCACCGGTACACCAAGCGGCAACTGATCGCCCTGCTCCTGACGACGGATAAAACGCTTCACAACGCGATCCTCAAGGGAGTGGAAGCTGATCACCACTAATCTGCCGCCCACTGCCAAAACCTTAAGCGCCTGCTCCAACACCGCGTCCAGATCGGTTAATTCCGCATTGACCTTGATGCGAATTGCCTGGAATGCGCGGGTCGCGGGATGCTTTCCTTTTTCCCACGCCGGGTTCGCTTCTTTCACAATCTCTGCCAATCGCGCCGTGGTGGTAATGAGCTGCTTTTGCCGTTCAGCGACAATGGCGCGCGCCATGCGTTTGGCAAATCGTTCCTCACCGTAATCCTTTAACACCTGGGCAATTTCACTCTCTTCTGCACTGTTAACCCAATCCGCCGCGCTCTGGCCGCGACTTTGGTCCATGCGCATATCCAGCGGACCATCCTGTTGAAAACTGAACCCTCGTTCAGCTTCATCCAACTGCGGGGAAGACACCCCCAAATCCAGCAACAAACCGGTTACTTTTCCGGTCATGTTGCGTGCGGCAACCAGTTCAGCCAGATCGGCAAATGAACTGTGGGCAATCTCAAAACGCGCATCCTGTTCAAATCGCTTACGCGCAACGGCAACAGCAGCAAGGTCTTTATCAATAGCCAGCAATTGCCCCTGAGGCGATAAGGTTTGCAGTATCAATTGGCTGTGACCGCCGCGACCAAAGGTGCCGTCGACATAAAAACCGTTCGGGTCAGTCACCAAGGCGTCGACGGCTTCCTTAAGAAGCACCGTGATATGGGCAGATTCAGTCACAGATGGCTCCTACAGCGAAAGCGACAGCATTTCTTCGGGCAGCTCATCGTCGGCAGGCTCATTCAAGAGCGCAGCCCAACTGTCCTCGCTCCACAACTCCAATTTTTTACCTTGTCCGACCAACATCATCTTTTTATCGAGATTGGCGTATTCGCGCAGCGTGGGCGGCACCAGGATGCGACCGTTACCATCAACCTCAAGCAAGGTTGCATAACCGATCATGATGCGTTTAACGCGCTGCGCCGCCTTATTGAAACTGGGTAAAGCCTCGATCTGCGGCAGCAACTCCAGCCACTCGGGCTCGGGGTAAACCAGCAAACAGCGGTCCTGGGTATGGGCAGTCACCACCAAACGGCCAGCACAGGATTCCGCCAACGCCTCGCGGATGCGCGTCGGTATCGCCATGCGACCCTTGGGGTCCATGCTGATGGAATGACTACCTGTGAACACTTTTCACCACTTGATGGACTTAATTTCCACAAAAAACCACTATTAACCACTTTTTCCCACGAGCACACTATAAATGCGGCAAAAGCAAAGTCAAGCCAGCAATGGCGCGGATGTGACGGGATTTTGTAGAGAAAAAACCTAATAACTGTGGGTATAAACAGGGTTTTGGCGAAAAGCGAAATCAGGATTTGAGAGGAGTTAGCCAAAATACAAGAGGATAGGAGGCAAACTTAATGTATTACATTAAGAAAGTGATTATTTTGTATTGAAAATGAAAGTCTATAGAGGAATGTGTTCTAACCAACACCTGGTGAGGAAAGTAATTCGGAGTCAGCCTGTAAGCCGGGTTCTGTCGTGGACAGTCATTCATCTGGGATATGTGTCACCACATACCTCAAGCAACCTACCCGAACCCGGTACGGGTCGCACCATCGGGTTCCTATTTGGTCTTGCTCCGAGCGGGGTTTACCGTGCCGCAGACTGTTACCAGCTGCGCGGTGCGCTCTTACCGCACCCTTTCACCCTTACCGGCATCCCGAAGGATACTTAGGCGGTTTACTTTCTGTTGCACTTTCCGTGGGTTCACACCCCCCAGGCGTTACCTGGCGCTCTACCCTGTGGAGCCCGGACTTTCCTCCCCGATGCACCAGACAGCACTCAAGAGAACTGTGCAGTTAACACCGAAGCGACTGTCGGGCCGACTCCGAGCGGCCACAGTAACTGCGCGAAAAAAAAAGTGCAAGAGTCGAAGCGTAAACGCCATCGCTCCTGTAAACACCATTCCTTTGTTATTGTCTGGCGCCAAAAATTGCACAAACGTTGAAAAAGCCAGCAAAAAGTTTACTTCACTGCTACTTTTAGTGAAATAAGCTATCAACTCGACAACATCTTTCAATATCATTAGCCGGTCATTCGCGCTGGCAAAAAAATAAAAAGTTATTGGGAGAATCCAGAAACGAATTTCAATCCTTGTCCATCCGGACATCGTTTATCAGTTTGCATGTATCAAATAAAAAGTTCAGGAGAATACTAACGTGAAGGGTTACAAACTGAGTTTACTTACCGCACTCATCGCCGGCTACGCCATCAGCCATACAGCCACTGCGCAAACACCGGCATTAGAGGAAGTGCTGGTCACCGCGCAAAAACGCGTGCAAAGTCTTAAAGATGTTCCCATATCGGTTAACGCCATCGGCGGTGAAAAGCTGGAAAAAGATGGCATCACCAGCATTGAGCGCATGGCGGACTACATTCCCAGCTTTAACATGACCCAAACGGGTATCGGCACCAACATTTCCATTCGCGGTATTACCTCCGGCGTAAACCAGGGTTTTGAGCAATCCGCTGCGCAATTTGTCGACGGCGTACATTTCGGTCGCGCACAACTGGCGCGCGCGCCCTTCCTCGACATAGAGCGAGTCGAAGTGTTGCGCGGTCCGCAGAGTATTTTGTTTGGCAAGAACAGTACCGCTGGTGCAATCAGTATCACCACAGCTAAACCTACCGACGAGTTCGAGGCCAAGATTACAGCCCTTTATGAACCGGAATACGATGAAGAAGATCTGCGCTTTGTAGTTTCAGGTCCACTGACCGACACACTGTCTGCACGCGTTGCGCTGCTGGATCGCACGACGGATGGTTATTTTGAAAATACAACATTAGGCCGGGATGAGTCGCGCGATGAAGAGCGGGTAATTCGTGGCACGCTCGCCTGGAAACCTACTGATAATTGGGACATCACCTTAAAACTGGAAGATGGTTCCTTTGACAGCGATGGCCGCAACATTGAAGTGGTACGCCCGGTTGAATTGCCGGTTGCCGGCGCCGTGCCCTACGCCAATGTGCTTTCTGCATTAACCGGTGGAACTTACGTTCTGGATACGCAACAGGATTACAAACGTCAATCCAACGGTGATTACAGTTACAACGATACTGAAAACGCAACACTCACCATAGAAACCGGCTTCGGCGATCACACCTTTACGTCGGTAACTGGCTATAACGCCTATAACTATGAAGAGCTGTGTGATTGTGACTTTGTCGGCTTGCCGATTTTTAACGTCAGCTCCGAGGAAGACTACGAACAAGTCAGCCAGGAATTGCGTATCGCATCCCCTACAGACGGCACCATCAGCTATATCGGCGGTGTGTTCTTTCAAAGCAGCGATTTGAAATTTGATGATGTTATCGGCGTTCCCTCCGATAGCTTGCTGGGCATCGCCGTTAATCCGGCAATTCAAGGGGCATCCAGCAATCGTAATTTTGACCAGGAAAGTGATCTGGCTGCGATCTTCGCGCAGGTGACATGGAACATCTCTGATAGCTGGCATTTGACCTTGGGCGGACGTTATACCGAGGAAGATAAGGAGGCCAGTCGCAGGCAGTACCATGTCAGTCCAGCGGGAACAGAACTGCCTGTGGGCACACCGGCTGATCCGTATAACGTATTGTTCGGTCTGTTTAATATTGAGCCGTATCCCACCGTGCAAGGTGATCGGAGTGAGTCAGGGTTCAGCCCGCAAGTGAATTTGCAATATGACCTGAATTCCACAGACATGATTTACCTCAGCTATACCACTGGCTTCAAGTCTGGCGGTTTTGACGTTCGCGCCAACGCCGCACCCGGCGCAGGCAATAATTATGCATTCAATACCAGCAGCGGTTCACCCGTACCGATCACCGGCACCTTCGAATTCGAAGACGAAGAAGTGACGAATTATGAACTGGGTGGAAAGTTCACCCTGGCCGGCGGTGCGGCGGAAGTTAACCTAGCATTGTTCCGTTCCGAATTTAGCGATATGCAAACCAGTCAGTTTGATGGCGGTGTGAGCTTCAACGTAACTAACGCCGCTGAAGCGATTGTGCAAGGCCTGGAAATCGATGGACGCTGGGCGTTAACGGATACGATTCTGGTTCGCGGCGGTGCTGCTTATCTGGATTTTGAATACGATAAGTTTCCCAATTCCCAATGTTATTTTGGCCAGACTGATAACATTGCTCCCATTGGCGACAATTTCTGTGATGCCGGCGGTGCGCGCCGTGAATTCACACCGGAGTATCAAGGCAACCTGGGGATTGATCACACCTTCAGCTTTGCCAGTGGCGGATTGGAGCTGAGCAGCACCCTGGACTTGATCTTCAGCGATGAATACCTGACCACACCGTCGCTTGATCCCAAACTGAAGCAGGACGCGTTTATGAAAGTCAATGCGCGTATTGCACTCAGTGATGCAGACAACATCTGGGAATTGGCGTTGATCGGCAAGAACCTGACTGATGAAAACGTCGTGACCTATGCCAACGGTCTGCCGGTTGCCAGCATCCTCACCGGCGGTACTGGTACCGGTTATTACGCGTTTTATGAGCGGCCCAGAACGATTGCATTACAGGGCACCTTCAGGTTTTAACCGTAAGTAATACGATTGCCGGAGTCAGTTTTCCACCAGAAAATTTGCTCCGGCAATTAGCTGCCGCTTTACTTCCGCTATTCTTTTTTACTATTTTCCAACGCCCACTGATACAAAAAATTCTTTTTTAAACCGGTCAGCTTTGCACCTAAACTCGCCGCCTGTTTTATCGGTAACTCTTCCAGCAGAACGCGCATCACACGCTCGGATTCCGTTCCCATATCCTTGGCCGCCGGCGCTATGGCACCGTGAATGAGCAACACAATTTCCCCTCGCTGCTGATTGGTGTCGCTGGCGACCCAGTCGGCCATTTCCCCTACCGCGCCGCCGCGAATCGTTTCAAAAGTTTTGGTTAACTCACGCGCGAGCACCACCTCGCGTTCCGCACCAAAAATCTGCGCGACATCTTGCAACGTTTCCAATATGCGATGCGGGGCTTCATAGAAAATGAGCGTGCGGGTTTCATTAACCAAGGATTGCAACACATTGCAACGGGCCGTTTGTTTTGCGGGGAGAAACCCTTCAAACGCAAAACGATCCGAGGGCAGCCCCGCCGCCGACAGCGCTGCAATCATGGCACAGGCACCCGGTACCGGAACCACTTGAATACCCCGCTGCCGCGCGTGACGCACCAGGCGATAACCCGGGTCAGATACCAGCGGCGTGCCTGCGTCAGATATCAGCGCAACGCTTTCACCATTGAGCAGACGCTGAAGTATTTGCTCAGTGCGCTGATCGTCACTGTGGTCGTGATAGGCAACGGTCGGTGTTTTAATGTCAAAATGAGCCAGCAAACGCGAACTGTGTCGAGTATCTTCCGCTGCAATGAGTGCAACTGTTTGTAGTGCTTCCACCGCTCGCGGTACCATATCGGCCAAATTGCCGATGGGTGTGGCGACGACATACAGTATTCCTGTCGTGGACATTGAAGATGTAGTTGATGTCGAAGCACTATTGGTCATTATTCGTTCTCTATTTTTTCTGTAACGGCAATATGTCAGGAGAGTGTTGGGCATGCTGAATCGTGGAATAACCGGCGCGTTGATCGCGCTTCTGGCATTCATTCTGGCGAGCTGTAGCAGCCAGCCCACCACCGACGCCCCAGGATCAACCAGTTCCACCGCCCCTAAAGTCAAACCCCTGCTCGAACAAGCCAGCCAAAGTACATCACCCGAACGGGAAAGGCTCATGCTGCAGGCGGCAGAATTATTGATCGAACGCAAAGATTATGACTGGGCGCGTAACCTGTTGACCGGGATGGATGCGGGCACGCTGGAAGACGATGCTTATATCAAGTATGTCGATCTGTTGAGCAATGTCGCCCTGGAAGATGGCTCCTATTTTCTGACGCAGGGCATTCTAACCAACGTGCGGCTTGAACGACAGTGGCAACGCCTTGACCCTCAGGTTGAGATCCGCCTCCGCCAGAAGCGCGCGCAGGTCTTTGCGCTGTTAGGTGAGACGCATAATAGCGTGCGCGAGCGTATAACCCTGGCTGCCTTGCTGACGGATCTGGAGGAAGAAGCCCGCAACCGCGAAGAGATCTGGCAAACCCTGATGACCATGTCGCAGGGCGAGCTACAGGAGCGCAGTCAAAACGAAACGGATGAAACCCTGCGCGGCTGGTACAGCCTTGCCGCACTGAGCAAGAACAACCAAACCAACCTGGAACGACAGCAGGCCCAGGTGGATGCCTGGCGGGCGCAATGGCCCAGCCATCCTGCCAACCAAAACCTTCCCAGTGATTTGCAATTACTGCGTACCTTAATCGACAACCAGCCACGCCAGATCGCGTTACTGTTGCCGCTACAGGGACGCCTGGCCAAAGCCGGTGAAGCCGTTCGCGATGGTTTCTTTGCGGCTTACTACCGCGCCAGCAAGGAACGTCCGCTGATGCCCTTGATTCGTCAATACGACAGCAGTGGTGATGTATTAACAGCCTACGAACAGGCGGTCAGCGAAGGGGCCGAGTTAATCATTGGTCCACTGGAAAAAGAAAAGGTGGCCGAACTGAGTTTAATGCCTTCCCTTCCCGTACCGGTGCTGACGCTGAATTATCCGGATACGCAACCGGTAACACCGGTTCAGGGACTTTATCAATTTGGTCTGGCTGCCGAAGACGAGGCGCGCCAGGTAGCACGGCAGGCGTACCTTGAGGGCCACCGCTTTGCGATGGTTATGATTCCCTCGCAGGATTGGAGCGAGCGCAGTGCCAAGGCATTTACGGAGGAATGGCAAAAACTGGGGGGCACCGTCGTTAACACCAGCCAGTTTATCGGTACGGGTGATTATTCACGGGTGATCAAAAGCTCGATGCAAATTGAGCAAAGCCAGGCTCGCGCCGTGGAACTGGAGCGGCGTCTGGGCACCAATTTGCAGTTTGAAGCACGGCGCCGGCAGGATGTGGATATGATCTTTCTGATCGCCGATCCGGCCCAGGCACGTCAGGTAAAACCTACGCTGGCATTTCATTACGCTGGCCATATTCCCGTTTATGCAACCAGTCATATTTATTCCGGCATACCCAACCCCGGCATTGACCGCGACCTCAATGGAATTCGTTTCAACACTATGCCCTGGCTGTTCGACAACCAAAGCCCAGAGAAAAAAATGATTGATCAGAATACCCAATCCTCGGCTATTTACAGCCGCTTACATGCGCTGGGCATCGATGCATTCCGTCTCTATCCGCGCCTGCCCCAACTGGCGCAAGTGCCGGAGATGCGTATCTATGGCGCAACAGGCGCTTTGCATTTATTGCCTGACGGCAGAATCGAGCGCGAGCAAATCTGGGCGCGTATACGCAATGGTGTAGCGCAGCCACTTCCGACGGTCGTTGCTGAAACTTATATCGAGTAAATCATGACTTTTTCCCGTAAGGATACGAATAAATCGGCACGCGGTGCGCAGGCCGAACGATTGGCAGAACAATTTCTTCAGGGGCAAGGGCTGGTTTGTATCGAGCGGAATTATCGCTGTGCGGCCGGCGAGATTGATCTCATCATGCGCGATGGGAATATGTTGGTGTTTGTGGAGGTGCGCCTGCGCAGCAATCGCTTTTTTACCCAGGCGGCGGAGAGCGTGAATTACCGCAAGCAACATAAAATCACCCGCGCGGCACAATATTTTTTGCTAACCCGCAAACTCACCGACAAAGTCCCCTGTCGCTTTGACGTGATCGCGCTCGATGGTATGCAGACGGCGAGCATTGACTGGATTAAAAGCGCCTTCAACGCTGCCTGATGTTCTGCAAACCTTGCTCCATGCGCCATCATTGATTAACCTGCGCGCAGTCGTTTACTCCTTCAGCGGAACAGCATTATGGATCAACGGGTGATTACCCTTTTTCACGAAAGCATCGAAGCCAAGATGCAAGCGGGTGAAAGCCTTGCGCCGCTGATTGCCAGCGCCAGTCACATCATTGTTCACGCGCTGCTTGATGAGAAGAAAATTCTGACCTGTGGCAATGGTATATCCGCCGCACAAGCACAAATCTTTACCGCCAGCCTGGTCAATCGCTTTGAACAGGAACGGCCAGGTTTACCCGCGCTCAACCTGGGTGGTGACATCACCACCCAAACCGCCATCGCCAGCGATTACAGTTTTAACGATATCTATGCTAAACAAATCCGCGCACTCGGCCAGCCGGGCGACGTTTTACTGTTGCTGACTACGGGTGGAAACAGCAGTAATTTATTGCAAGCCATCAGCGCCGCCCATGATAAAGAGATGCAG
Organism: Cellvibrio sp. PSBB006; assembly: GCF_002162135.1. Taxonomy (NCBI): domain Bacteria; kingdom Pseudomonadati; phylum Pseudomonadota; class Gammaproteobacteria; order Cellvibrionales; family Cellvibrionaceae; genus Cellvibrio; species Cellvibrio sp. PSBB006. The sequence continues at coordinate 2,020,948 of NZ_CP021382.1, forward strand.
GTGATAGCCCTTACCGGTCGCGATGGCGGGGATATCCCCGCGTTGTTGGATGTCAATGACCTGGAATTGCGCGTACCGCTGGGCTCTCACCCCAGAATTCACGAAGTGCATCTACTAACATTATTTTGCTTGTGTGATTTGATTGATCAGCAGCTATTCGGGAGTCATTGAACATGCTGAAGTTTTCTCCAACGCTGATTCTGCTTGCGTTCGTTATGTTATTTAGCGGCTGCGCACGCTTGATTGAAGCAACAACCAGCGAACCCATTTATGTTCACCCCGGCAAGCGCACTGTCGGCGCCACGATAGATGATCGGAATATCGAAACCATTGCCATGGTGAATATGATCAAGGCGCATCCCGGTTTGGCCGATGCTCGCATCATCGTCAACAGTCACAACGGCGTAGTGTTGTTAACCGGTCAGGTTGCCTCCAATGATTTACGCCAGCTGGCGAGTGACACCGTGAATAAGATCAGCACTGTTCGCCAACTCCACAATGAGTTACAAGTCGGCCCCTATGTGCCTATGTCCACGCGCACTTACGACACCTGGTTAACCACCAAGATCAAAACCAAACTGATCGCCAACAAAGAGATCGACAACAGCAGAGTCCGGGTAATCACTGAAGCTAAAACGGTGTTTTTAATGGGCATGGTATCCCGCCGCGAAGCCGAAATCGTGACGGATATCGCGCGGACCACGGGTGGTGTTAGAAAAGTCGTGCGCGTATTTGAATATATCAATTGAGGCGCGAGTCACACCTCAGTATGAATGCGCCCGGCGGCAGATCGATAAAGCAGCAATTCCGCATTGACGTGCTAGTATTGGATGCACAACAACAACTTTCGGGGATAAGGCTATGATCTCGACCATTGTGACACTGGTGATTATTGCTATTGTGGTGTTCTATGTTATCGGCATCTACAACAAGCTGGTTACGTTAAAAAATCGCTACCAAAATGCTTTTTCCCAAATCGAAGTCCAGCTCAAACGCCGCTATGATCTGATTCCTAATCTCGTCGAGACCGCCAAAGCTTATCTGAAACACGAACGCGAAACCCTGGAAGCCGTCATCAGTGCGCGCAACCAGGCCATGGCGGGATTGAAAGCTGCCGCAGCGGAACCCGGCAGTGCCAGCGCCATGCAACAATTAGCCGGTGCCGAAAATTTACTAACCAATGCCATGGGTCGCTTGAATGTGGTGATGGAAGCCTATCCTGACCTGAAGGCATCACAAAATATGATGCAGGTTTCCGAAGAACTCACCAGCACAGAAAATAAAGTCGCCTTTTCGCGGCAGGCTTTCAACGATGCGGTGACGGCCTACAACACCTACAGACAAACTTTCCCACCGGTTTTCTTCGCCAATATGTTTGGCCACAGCGAAGATGCCGCCCTGCTGGAATTCGCCGATTCGGCAGAAATTCAGGCTGCACCCAAGGTTGCATTTTAAATCCTGCGATCATTGTGCCCGCTGTCGTGGCGGGCCGAACTGGCAGAAAAAAATAGCTATATATAAAGAAGGAAGATTATCAGGACGATCTCCTCGGCCACTTATCCGCAGGAACACCATCCATGAACTTTTTTGAGCAACAGGATCTGGCGCGTCGCAATACCAAACGCCTTATTCTTTTATTGTGCGCTGCGGTCCTTTCACTGATTCTTATCACCACCCTACTCTTTGCATTCATCATCTTTTATTTACAGGATGGGTATACCGGTCATTTATATGAAGCTCAACATACCGGGTTGTGGCAAGGACTGTTTAACACGCTGAGTTGGGAACTATTGGGATGGATGACGCTGATAATCTGCGGTGTCGTCTTTGCCGGCAGCGCTTATAAGTTAATCCAGTTACGTAGCGGCGGCAGGGTCGTGGCGGAAGCCATGGGCGGCCGCTTGATTAATATCAATGCCAGCGACGCCGATGAGAAAAAAATCCTTAATATTGTCGAGGAGATGGCCATTGCTTCCGGCACGCCGGTGCCCCCGGTTTATCTGATAGAAGATGATGCCATCAACGCATTCGCCGCCGGCCACACACCACAAGATGCCGTAATTGGTATTACGCGCGGATGCATTCGCCTGTTAAATCGCGATGAGCTGCAAGGCGTGGTTGCCCATGAATTCAGTCATATTTTTCACGGTGATATGAACCTGAATATCCGCCTGGTGGCATTGCTCAACGGCATTTTGCTGATTGGCCTCATCGGGCATTACATGGTGCGCAGCACCGGTCAGCGCCGGATATTTCGTTCCAGCCGCGATAAATCATCCGCCGCGTTTTTGAGTGTTGGCATGGCATTGATGGTGGTCGGTTATGGCGGTACATTTTTCGGCAACATGATCAAAGCCGCCGTCAGTCGCCAGCGGGAATTTTTAGCGGATGCCTCCGCCGTCCAATTCACACGCAATCCCGGTGGTATTTCCGGTGCATTGAAAAAAATAGGCGGCTATGTCAGTGGTTCAAAACTTGAGTCTGCTAATGCGGCTGAATTCAGCCATATGTATTTCAGCCAAGGTGTGAGCACGGCATTTAATGCATTGATGGCTACGCATCCTCCGCTTGATCAACGTATAAAGCGCATAGAACCCCGTTGGAATGGGCAGTATCCACAGGTCGAAATCACACTCACAAACAACCGGCCAGCAGATGATGATAGTGTTCAGCAAACGGTTGGCAGCGCCCAATTTGCTGAAATAAGCCGCAAACAATCTATCGATATTGATGCAACACTTGCGCATATCGGGCAGCCCGATACTGCGCATATCGATTACGCACAACAGACTCTCGCCACCCTCAATGAGGCGATTCGCGAAGCAGCCCATGATCCGTTTTCCGCACGAGCGCTTATCTACGGGCTGTTGCTGAGTAAAAAACCGGATCAACAACAAGGACAGTGGCAGCTATTGGCCAAAGAAATACCGGCAAGAGAGCTTGCAGCCCTACAAAAGATTGCGCGCCTGAGTAGCGCATTATCCGAACGTTTACGCCTTCCACTGGTTGAGCTTTGCCTGCCGACACTCAAGCAGCTTTCACCGGAACAGGCGGCGACATTCAAAGGATGTATCAAGTTGCTGATTCAGGCGGATAAAAAAATCCATCTGATGGAGTGGGCTCTGCAACGCATCGTCATTCATCATTTACAGGAACCAAAGGTTATCTCCCGGCAACATGATCTGCGCGAGATGCGGAATGAATGTCAGTTGTTGCTGAGCGTCCTCGCTTATGCAGGCGCCGCATCTGACGAGGCGGCTGCACATGCTTTTCAACTTGGTGTTAACAACCTGCGTCTGGCAGCGTTAGATATTCTGCCGAAAAGTGTGGTGAAAATTGCACATCTGGATGAAGCCCTGGATCGATTAAATCAGGTAAAAGCTCTGCAAAAACCGCTGCTCTTAAAAGCCATGAGTCAATGCATTCTGCACGATGGTGTCGTCTCTATTGCCGAAGCTGAATTATTTCGCGCAATGGCAGATGGATTGGATTGCCCGGTCCCGCCCTTGCTCCCGACTTGATCCTGATCACCTGTAATTATTTATGTGAGCGGTTATAATGCGGCCGTTTTGTCTCCTGACAACCATTCAATCACCAACCATTGAGGTAAAGACCTTGCAACTGGATCAAGCGACTCCGGAACAATTGCGCCAGTGGGAAAGCCAACTGGCTGCCGACTATCAAGCTATTCTCGATAAAAAACTCAATCTGGATCTGACCCGGGGCAAGCCCTCTGCAGAGCAGTTGGCGCTCTCGGATGCACTGGATGGAATTCTCAATGGCAACTACACCGCCGCCGACGGCACTGACACCCGCAACTACGGCGGCCTCGACGGCCTGCCAGAAGCCAAACAATTGGGCGCAAATATCATGGATGTTGACGCCGCCAATGTATTAGTCGGTGGCAACAGCAGCCTGACCTTGATGTTTCAGGTCATGCTGACTGCCTATCAATTTGGTCTGAAAGATGCGGCCAGCGCCTGGAAAAATGAAGGCGAAGTCAAATTTCTGTGCCCGGTACCTGGCTATGACCGTCACTACACGGTCTGTGAGCAATTAGGTATCAGCATGGTGAATGTGCCCATGACCGCCAACGGCCCGGATATGGACACCGTTGAAGCGCTGCTCAAGGCAGATAAGAACATCAAAGGTATGTGGTGCGTGCCGAAATATTCCAACCCGACGGGCGTTGTCTACAGCGACGAAACTGTTGAGCGCATCGCCAAACTGGGCCAAATTGCCAGCCCCAACTTTCGCGTGTTTTGGGACAATGCCTATTCTGTCCATGACTTGACGCCCAATGCACCGCAATTAGCCAGCATTCTTGCCGCAACGCGTCGCAACGGCACAGAGGATTCTGTTATCCAGTTTGCCTCAACCTCCAAGATCACTCATGCAGGTGCCGGCGTTGCGTTTGTTGCAGCCAGTGCGACTAACCTCGCGGGTTTCAAAAAATTCCTGAATACCTGCACTATCGGGCCGGACAAAGTAAATCAAATCCGCCACACCCGCTTTTTACCCACCAAAGATGCATTGATGCAACATATGCAAAAACATGCTGCCTTGTTAAATCCACGTTTCGATGCGGTACTGAGTGCATTGTCCAGCGCCTTTGATGGAACCGATCTCGGTGCATGGGAAAAACCTGTCGGTGGTTATTTTGTGTCGTTTGATACTCGCAAGAATTGCGCAAAAGAAACTGTCCGCCTGGCCGCGGAGGCCGGCGTTAAATTAACACCCGCCGGCGCAACCTACCCCTATGGTAAAGATCCGGAAGATCGCAATATTCGCATCGCCCCGTCTGTACCAACAGTCCCCGAAGTTGTTGCTGCCATGCAAGTATTTGTGACCTGCGTAAAACTCGCATCGGTCAAACAAAAACTTGCCGGTCTGGCGTAACAATTGACGAACTAATCAGAGCCGTCGGCCCTTTGGCCGGCGGCTTTTTTATATGAATTGCCTGCCATACGCTTCCCGCCCTTTGCAAAAGACCCAAATCGTATAAAGAATCCTGTTTACCGTTGAAAAGTTTCCATCGCTCTCCTGAAACGACACATATACTTCGGTTAATGGTGAGCGAATATCCCTCACCCACTCGTATCTCGTTCGCACTCTGGAGATTGTCTTATGGGTGTTGCTGCTAGCGTTGAGAAGTACCTGAAAACAAAGGGTGTAGATTTCACACTTCTGGAACACGAATACAGCGAAGGATCTTTTAATACTGCACGTATTGCGCATATTGATGAGACCAGCCTGGCCAAAGCCGTGCTGGTCCGCGATGAAGACTTTCATTACACCCTCTGCGTCCTCCCATCACGCAACAAAATTTTACGTCATACGCTCAATCAGATTTTTGATCGCCATATGGAGCTGGTCGATGAAGATGAACTACATGATATTTTCCGTGACTGTGCTGCCGGAGCAGTACCGGCCTTGGGTGAGGCTTACGGGCTGGATGTCATATGGGATGATGAGTTGATGCAAGCACCAATGGTATTTATTGAGGCGGGCGATCATCGGCATTTGATCTGCCTGGAACAAAGCCAATTTTCCAGGCTGATGCAGGATAAGTTGCACGATCATTTCAGTACTGAAAGGGTTCGCCTCAAGAAGCGCGAAAAAACCAGGAGCCGCAAGGTATCACTGGTCCAGGAAGAAATGCGTCTGTAATAGATCTCAAGAACACGAATTTACGGCAATAAAAAAGCCCCGCTGTTTTGCAACAGCGGGGCTTTTTCTATTCGGCAACCGTCAGTTTTTCATCGGAGCCAGCACAACATTTGGTGCGTGTGCTTCGCGCGCTGCATCAGCAACAAGTACATAAGTACCGGCATGAGCCTTCGGGTCTGCGGAGATAATCACCGTTGCCTTGGGCAACTCGGCACGCATACGCTCAATATTTGAGCGCACAGCGCGTTCATCCACACGGCGATCTTCCATCCAAATCTGGTTATCGGCTGTGATGCGCACAAGAATATTCTGAGGGGCATCTGGTGGTGGAGGGTTGTTGTTATCTTCCGGGATATTGACATCGATACCAATTTCTTTAACAAACGAAGCGGTTACGATAAAGAAGATCAACATGATAAAGACCACATCCAGCATGGGGGTCAGGTCAATATCGTTAGACTCGTCAGCACTACGGCCTTTTTTTCTTCGGCTCACCGCGATTACTCCTCTAGTGTTATGTATTGCTAATGTTATATATATATGCCGCGCCGGCACAGCAAGAGCGCCATGTTACCAGTTTTCCAGGGCGAATGACTAATGCTTTATTGGCATGAAATTGGGCAAAATAACGGCTTCACCGCAGGCATATGCCCCGCATGCCGCTCGGGCGGACCTGGCCATAGAGCCCGAGGTTGTCGCCAAGTTCCCGTCTATCACCGCCTAATCGAACAAATCCAACTGGTAGAAGGCCTGATCCTCACGCAGATCAACAAATCGGACGCCCACCCCCAACAACCTCACCGGGCTGTGGTTGCCGCGTTCAAAGGCCTGGGCACATAACGCGTGATAATCAACCATGTTCAACGTTTGCCCTGCGCGCTCAACAGTGGTACCGGAGAAGTCTGCGAATTTGAGCTTTACAAATATTTTCACAACCTGGTATTCGTCTTCCAAACGCCGCAACCGACTGGCCAGGGTCTGCAATAGCTCAGGAAACTGATTCAGACAGTGGGCCAGGTCCGGCAGATCCTCCGGATAGGTATGCTCCACACTGAGTGATTTACGTCGCCGACTGGGAATTACCTGACGCTCATCCTGCCCTCGACTGAGATCGTAAAGACGCTGTCCAAACTGGCCATAACGCTGACAAAGCTCAAACACCGAAAACTTTTGCAGATCACCACAGGTTTTCACGTTCACTTCTGCCAGGCGCGCCGCAGTAGCCTTACCGACACCATGAATTTTGCGCACCGGTAGTTGTTGCACAAAGTGCTCGACCTGCTTCGGTGTAATGACAAATAAGCCGTCCGGCTTCCTCCAATCGCTGGCAACTTTAGCCAGGAATTTATTAGGGGCTACGCCGGCAGAAACGGTAATTCCCAAATCCCGCTCAATTCGACTACGGATCAGTTGAGCAATTCTCGTTGCACTGCCATCGCAATGCGGCGAGTCCGTCACATCAAGAAACGCCTCATCCAACGACAAAGGCTCAACCAAATCGGTGTATTCGTAAAAAATATGGCGCATGCGAAGGGATACTTCCCGGTAAACATCCATACGATTCGGGAGAATTATCAAGTCAGGACATAAACGCCGTGCCGTGGCTGATGGCATTGCAGAATGTACCCCATATCGACGCGCCTCGTAGTTACACGTTGAAATGACTCCTCGTCTATCGGCGCTGCCACCTACTGCAATGGGTAGACAGCGTAAGCTTGGGTCATCACGCATTTCTATCGCAGCAAAGAAGCAGTCGGCATCACAATGAATAATTTTTCGCAATGGAGAGATCTCGCCCCGCAGATTACCGATAAAAAGCCATTATTTCGCATGGAACTGTTTAAATAAACAGTATCTTAAATGAGTAAGATGCCGCAACAAGTCTTTATAAGAGAAGAAACAAACATATTGCCCATCCAGCCTTCTCTCAAATGAAGTGAAGTAATGTAGCCCGAAGGAAGATGAATATCGTCACATTGTGCGACTCGGATAAGCTGAAGAAAGGCTTTTACAAGATTAGGCAGCAGAGTGAGTTAAGTTTATTGAGGGAACCGCAGCTTAAAATCTTACTCATGGCCGGCTTGGCTTGCATGAAAGTATCCAGTTGCATTTTTTTGCCACCGCCGTACTCGGTTCGAATTCCGCAAAAAAACCTCGCCATTTACCATTGAGAACTCGTTTTTGTATTTCATTTCCTTGAGCACAAAGCCATAAAGCACCCGTTTAAAAATAAAGTGCTGTTCATCATTCACACCGGGCAACGTAGGTTTGTGTAAAAAATTCAGCCCACATGAATTACAAAAGGGGGATGTTTTACCCAGCTGATCCGTAAATTTTCAACCGAGGCTAAAACTCCAATTATCGAAAGCTTTTTAAGAAATTACGAAAATTTCTTCCGAACCAAGGTTCAAGCAGCTCGTTTTTGATAAAAAATAGAAAAAAAACACATTTTTTCCGTCAAAACTCTTCAAAAAACTTGAATTTTTTCTATAAAGTTTTAACTTATGCGTGTTGGAAGTTTTAATCCGTTTTATAAACTCTTTCCGAAAACAATAAAGGAAACACACCATGGCTGCACGTAAATCAAAAGCGGTTGATGCTGTTGCAAATTTAGAACAGCAATTAGCTCAATTGAAAGCCCAGTTGGCAAAAGCGCGTGTCGCTCAAGCTGCTGATCTCCAAAAACAAGTTTCGGCATTGTCCAAAGACGCTGCCAAAGCAACTGCCCAGGTAAAATCTGCTCAAAGCAAACTGGCTGCTGCTTCCAAAAAGAAAACTCCGGCCGCGGCCAAACAAGTTTCTGCTGCTAAAACAGAACTTGCGAGCGCCAAAAAAGCTGCTGCTGCTGCTAAACAAGCTGTTGCAAATGCCAAAAAAGAGGCTACTGCTGTTAAATCTGCTAACAAAATGGCCGCTGCGCATGACAAGGCTGTTGCCAAAGCTGAAGCTGTTGTAGCCAAGCGTTTGAAAGCTGCCGCTAAAAAAGCTGCTGCTAAAAACAAACTGGCCGCTAAGAAAGCCGCTGCCAAAGCTAAAGTAGCTGAAAAGAAAGCTGCTGCTAAAGCCAAACTGGCCGCCAAAAAAGCTGCTGTTAAAGCTAAAGTAGCTGCCAAGAAAGCTGCTGCCAAGAAGAAAGCTGCTGAGAAAAAAGCAGCCGCTCGCGCTAAAGCTGCTGCCAAGAAAGCTGCAGCGCGCTCAAAAGCAGCAACCAAAAAAGCACCTCGCGCAGTCAAAAAAGCTGCTCCGAAAGCTGCAAAACCTGCCGCCAAGAAAGCTGTAGCTAAAAAAGCACCCGCCAAAAAGGTTGCCAAGAAAGCTGTAGCCAAGAAAAAGCCAGCCGCCAAGAAGGCAACTGTTGCTGGTGCAACTCCTGCCAAACGTGGCCGCAAGCCAAAGGCTGCTGCTCCTGCTGTGACTGCATAATTTCGTCATATCAGGTTTGGTTGAAAAAAAGGCGCTCATTCGAGCGCCTTTTTTATTTAAACAGTGGGATAGCCGATGAAATGTTCGCTTTCCGATTATGTGGGGGTCAATTGCTGATCATCTACAATTTGACCAAAAACATAGGCGCACAACAATAAACGTCTCTCCTCATCCTCTTCTGTAAACTCCACGCCGTAAACAGCAGGCAAGTTTTTGTCAGTTTCTTGCGTGCTTCGCTCCAGCCTTGATCGAATAATCGCCTCGACGATCAAATCGCGCTCCATATTGAGGACAGTGACTCTTGCACTGACACGTATCTTGTCACCAATTTCGCCGATCGGCTCTGGTAACTCCATGCGCGCCCCAGAAATACTGATGTCTGCAATCACTCCGCTCACCATCTCTTCATTGATGGCACTAAGATTTTTTACCTGAATGGGTAAGTCTACATTGACCCTTGTTGCCCCGCGGATTCCCTTGAAACTCACTTGCTCAGGATAGCTCACATGCAATATCGGATAAGGTTCCGCTGTTTGCGCTTCTACAATACTGGCAAAAATACCTATTCCGTTATCAACCATCATCCGGACGACCATCTTTTGCCCGGCTCGGAAACGCAAAAGCTTACCGGATGCGCGTGGGACCGATAATAAAATACTTCGCCCCGGCATACAGCCAATGAGACGGCAAGAAAATCGCTCCGGCTGACCCGCACTGTTATTCAGTTGCAGCTGCAAGGGGTAGCCGTACGTCAGTTTCAGGTCTTCAAATTTCATGGGTAATGTAAACCTGCAATAGCAATTGTGTATTGCACTATGATACTCAATGTTATTAATGATGACAGTTTAGCAGCCCCTCAGGCTCAATGTGTAAGGATGTAACAGGTTGCTATAGAAAGTATCAAGAAGGGAGGTATCGGAACTCAACAGCTAACGATGATTATTCATTCAATGGAGAACGGGAAGCCGCTCCGGTCGAGGGAGAGTCCATCGGAGCGCCGAACTCTGTATTCCATTCCAGCAACAATAACGCCAAAGCCTTCGCCTGCTCATGGAGTGACGCCAACTCTTCCCGAGTATCTTTTGTGCCCGCATATAGCCGGACCTGACGATGGCGATTAGCCAACTCATGCTGTAGATGCTGCGCTCTGTAGACTTCCAATTTCCAGCGCAAGTTGTGCACTGTGTTGCGGTAGTAAATCAATTTGGTCTGGAGGGTAATGGGGCGATTAGAAGAAAGATCATCAAAAATACTGCAATCCATGGCAAACACCATGGATTGGCGGCTTGCTTCATCAGCGATCACTGTCGCAGTGCGCGGCTGCCCCACCAGGCGTGCGAGATCACCAAATACCTCGCCTGGGGTCACATAATTCACTAACTCACCGCGCCCCATATCATCAACGTAAACGGCAAGCCGACCCTTTAATAAAAAATAAAGCCAATCATCTGCGTCACCACGTTTTAATACAATGTCCCCGGGGATATAAGAAATAATGCGCGAAGACTGAAGTAACAATTCATATTGCCAGGAATCCTGTTGCTTAACTGCTTTAAAAAAAGAGATTCCGGATAACAGCTGTTCAAGCGTGTCTCTGGGAAACTTGTGCAGCGGTTTTATTTCCATGTCCTATCCTGTACAAACACCAAGTCATAACACTTATATATGATTCTCAACCAAGCAAAGCCAGCGGTATCCAAACTGGACTTTGATACATATTAGTACATTACGGGAATAGATGATTAACCGAAAGCGAATTATCTGAATGGACAAACAGCGGTGTCAGCTCTTTGATATTGCCCTGCTTGCAGTCGCGCTATTTTTCTGTAAAGTAGTATTTCCCGCCTTGAACTGGCGGCCAAATTTCAATTAGATCCACTTTCTGTACTATACTTTTATACCTGACATACTGCGGAAGAGCTTATAAGTGAATGTATGCTCCTCCTTTATTTTCGTCGGTTTATTTCATAAAAAATAATCAGAGATGTAACCCTATGCGTCTAAAACCAAGAATACCTGACTATTTATCTGCGCTTTTAATTCTATTCTGCTCATATGCCCAGGCAGAGCCCTTACTTAACGGGCTGGCACTGCACCAGGAGTTAGGTAACGAGCAATTTATTGGCGCACTCTATTCGGAGACCTTAACGGACGATGCGGATACGCTGATTAACAGCAATTCAGCCATGAGAATGGAACTCAAGATTGTAAACCCGGGTGGAATGATGATTCGCCGTTTCAGTCGTATGTGGATTGAAGGCATGGCGATTAATAACACCAACAGCGTACTGACGGCCCAAGCGGATAACATGGTGGAATTTGACGGACTGTTCAAGGGCCGGCTGGAAGCCAATGACCATATAGTATTTGCCCAGACCCCAGGTCAGGGGCTCGCCGTCTCGGTCAATAATGTGCAACTGGGGCGCATCGCCGACGACCAGTTTTTCCCTATGCTGCTGCGTACCTGGATTGGCCGGGTTCCCTTATCCTCAACTTACCGTGAAGAATTATTAAAAGTCGGCGATGTGAATGCAGATTTACGCAGCCGATATGAGCGCATTCAGCCTTCTGCCGCCCGTGTAGCTGCAGTTACCGCCTGGACTCAGCCAGAAGAGCCTGAACCAGCACCGGCTCAGGTAGCAGTGGCTAAGCCCGCGCCGAAACCGCAACCGGCGACACCAACAGCAACTCCGGCTATCGAAGCACCGAAAGTGGAATTGCCCAAATTGGCTGAAGAGACACCCAAGCCTGAACCGGAGAAACCTGCTGTTGCGGCAAGACCGGAGCCAAAAGAGCAGCCAAGACCAGTCGCAGCCCCCCCTTCACGTGAGGAAGAGGAAGAAGACAACGAACCAGCACTTACGGCTCAATCGCTTTTGGCTCGTCAGTTCTATGTGTCAGATTTATTAAAGAAAATTCGTACCAATGTGAAATATCCTCGTCGTGCTTTGGATCGAGGTCATGAAGGTGGTGTGCGGATTTCTATTGCCATTGATCGGCAAGGCAACATCAAGAGCATGTCATGGTTGGAAGAAACACGTCACGACACGCTCAATAAAGAAGCCTGGGAAGCCATTCAGCGCTCATCACCCTTCCCTGCTGTGCCCGATGCCATCCCCGGCTCAGGTTTCGAGTTCTCTGCCCCCATTACTTTCGCATTACCCAAATAAACGGCAGTACCGAGATAAAAAAACCACCGCAAGGTGGTTTTTTTATGTTCTCAAGAAAGTTTGCTGAGTCGCTGCTCGATCACTTTTTGGATACTTTTTCGCTCCAATTCTGAATGCTCTATCAAACGATCAAGATGAATGGCGTGCAGATGCAAACACGGAGTCGAAGCATCCAGCTCTCGCAAGTCACCTTTCATTAATACCGGCAAAAATGGTTTATTAGCTGGCAACTGTTGCCTGACCACACGCAGCCCCATCTGCAAGGGAACATTTTTGAACTTGCTTTGACCACCACGGAATGGAATCGAGAGAAACAGGGCAGGTTTGCCCTCATGGATTCCGGGAATAATATTCAACCCTGTGGCGGTCACTGATTCCGCCGGAATACCATTAAAAGTATCATGAGGAGCATAGGGATTTGGCAAGATGACCAATTTGCGGTCTTCTTCTTTAGGGAAAAAAATATTGTAATTGGTGTACAGCTGTTCAACCGACCCTGAAAAAACACACAGCCGATTTTCAAAACCCATAACAAAATCAATAGCCCGTTGGCGCTGCTTAAAGGCTTCCAGATCCCATACAAGGTCTTTATTGTCGTTCGCGATACTCACATGCATCCCCTGTAGATATAAATTAGCGGGGCTACATCAACCAACGCCCTTTCGCCGAAGTGTGATGTGGCGTTTAGCCACATCGATCAACACACGAAAATCTACCTCAAACACATTGCGTATCAACGCGCGTCCTTTTCTTTCGACGCTTTTTCCATTTCTTTCAGGTTTTGCAAGAGTTCGCGTAACTCTTCAAGCCCCTGCTGGGAAAATAATAATCCACTACGGCTGGGCCCGATATATTCACGCTCTTCGATATCCATACAGCGCTCGCGAATCTCATCCAGTTCGGGATTGTGACGCAAAGGTACTGCTGCGAAAACACGCCAGTCATTTTCACTGGCCTGGCCATTCAATACCAACTCTAGCAGAGCAATGACATTATGCCGTTGGATACGATAGCGGGGTGTGCGAACCCACATCAAGACCACCAGTATTACGATAAAGATCAGTATCGTCAGTACCAGTGTCGCAAACATGATTAATGCTCTCGCGTTGCGCGGAAGCGGACATCCGGGTGACGCTCTTCCGTCAATGACAAGTTGACTCTTGTAGGAGCCAGATAAGTCAAATGGCCACCGCCATCCAATGCCAGGTTATCGGCACATTTACGCTTGAATTCTTCCAGTTTTTTAGCGTCAGCACAATCAACCCAACGCGCGGTCGTGACGTTGACCTGCTCGTACATAGCCTCCACTTTGTATTCGTCTTTCAAGCGGTAGGCCACCACTTCAAACTGCAATACACCGACCGCACCAACCACAATATCGTTATTGTTTAGCGGGAAGAACACCTGCGTTGAACCTTCTTCGGACAACTGTTGCAACCCTTTTTGTAGTTGCTTGGCTTTGAGTGGATCTTTTAAACGAATGCGGCGAAACAATTCTGGAGCAAAGTGAGGAATGCCCGTGAATTTCAATTCTTCACCTTCGGTGAAGGTATCACCAATCTGGATAGTGCCGTGATTATGCAGACCGATGATGTCCCCAGCCAGCGCCTCGTCTACCGCACTGCGGTCACCAGCCATAAAAGTCACTGCATCGGCAATCCTGATATCTTTTGCCAGGCGGACATGACGCATCTTCATACCCTGACGGTAAACACCAGAGCAGACACGCATAAATGCGATGCGGTCGCGATGCTTGGGGTCCATATTTGCCTGAATCTTAAAGATAAACCCACTGAATTTCTCTTCACCGGCTTCTACCGTTCGCTCTTTTGCGGCGCGGCTGCGCGGTGTGGGAGCCCACTCGACAAATCCATCCAGCATTTCACGTACACCAAAGTTCCCCAAAGCCGTCCCAAAAAACACTGGCGTCATCCGTCCGGCAAGATATTCATTGATATCAAACTGATTCGTTGCTCCACGAACAAACTCAATTTCCTCGCGAATATCGCTGGCGTAGCTGCCCAATATTTTGGTGGCTTCTGCGCTATCCAGACCTTTGATTTGAACATCTTCCGGAATGGTGTGGCCTTTACCTTGCTGATAGACGTGAATAGTGTCGGTATAAAAATTATAAACGCCGACGAAGTCCTTTCCTGATCCAAGAGGCCAGTTTATGGGTGCGGAGGTAATTTTCAATACGCGTTCAATTTCATCCAACAAGTCCACCGGGTCGCGGCTCTCACGATCCATCTTGTTAATGAATGACAGAATCGGCGTGTCACGTAGACGACAAACCTCCATCAATTTAATCGTGCGATCCTCTACCCCCTTGGCACCGTCAATCATCATTAAGACAGAGTCGACTGCGGTCAGGGTTCGGTAGGTATCTTCAGAAAAGTCTTCGTGGCCGGGGGTATCTAATAAATTGACGACCCGCCCCTTGTAAGGAAATTGCATGACGGATGAAGTGACTGAAATTCCCCGCTCTTGCTCCATGGTCATCCAGTCAGATTTTGCGTGGGGTCCGCGTTTACCTTTAACCGAGCCGGCCAATTGAATGGCATTTCCCCATAACAATAATTTTTCTGTAATGGTGGTTTTACCGGCATCCGGGTGGGAAATAATGGCAAAAGTGCGGCGTTTGGCCAGCTCGCTGGTTAATTCAGTCATAAATATACTATCGCAGGAAATTAAAAAAACGGGCGCGATTATAGCGTAGTTCGCCCTTCACTTTGGGTGCGCTGGATATATCCTTTCAACCAGCTCCAGGCCCAGAATCCCATAATCAGGTTAGCGGCTGCCGTTGCAATAAAAATACCTGTCATCTGCCACAACCACTGTCCGAGGAATGCGAGGGGCAAGAAGATATACAGCACTCGCCCCGCCGAAATCAGCATGGCAGGCCAAGGGTGCCCGAGGCCATTAAATGCAGCATTAACGGACATGACCACACCATAGGCCCCGTAACTGAACGGTACTATCGTCAGGTAAAGCACGGTGACTTCAATCACTTCAGCATGATCGCCGAAAACGCCCGCAATCAGGTCGCCACATAGCCACAAGATCACTGCTAACAATACGCCAAAACCCAAACAAAATACGGTCAGAACTCGCTGGGCTTCAATCAGCCGCTCGTACTTTCCAGCACCGAGATTTTGGCCAAAGAACGGACCAATAACGCCCGACAAGGCATAAAAAACAATTAGCGCCAAGGGCTCAACGCGCATGGCTATACCCAGTCCGGCTACTGCATCCGTACCGTACCGGGCCACCATCATGACCACCACCGCACTGGCCAGGGGGACAATGACGTTGGCAACCATGGCAGGAATGCCAACTTGCACAATTACACTCCAGGAGGCACGGAGTTGCAGCCAACCAATGAAAGGATTGATCAACATCCTGACGCGATAGCGCAGAATATAAAGCGCGACCAGTACCATCAACACACGCGTGATAAGGGTAGCGATAGCAGCCCCTTGCAAGCCCAACGCGGGCACGCCGAGTAATCCAAAGATGAATATAGGGTCCAGAACCGCGTTGAGCACCGCGGCGCCGCTCATCAGATAGCCTTGAATATTGCTCATACCCATGGCTCGCAATGCGGCCAAGCTGACCATGGGTACCATTAAACAGGGCGCGCTGAAAAACCAGATTGACATGTAACTGCGAATCAGTGGAATCAGCTCCGGGGTAGCACCCAACGCCAAAAATAATGGCTCCAGTAATATCCAGCCGATCAAGCACATAACAACGGAAACAAGCAGCGTCAGGCTCATCGCATCAGTAGCAAGACGTTGCGCGGTGAGCGCGTCGCCTTCGCCTATTGCTCGTGCTACAGCCGATGAGGTGCCTGCTCCCAAGCCAATGCCAAGGCTGGTCAGCACCATGATGACGGGAAAGGTAAAACTCAGCGCCGCCAGGGGCTCTCTACCCACTTGCGCGATAAAGAAAGTATCTACGGCATTAAGCGACATGGTGGCCATCAAGCCCCACACCATGGGAACGGCCATGTTTTTGAGTTGTTGCGGAACCTGGCCCTCAATCAGGGTAGCTTGTAGCGATTGCGCCATAATTGAGGTAGTGCCTCTAAAATCCAAGGGAACGATGATCAGACGGGCGAAAAAACAGCGGCAAAGTATACACCAGCACGCCCTAGCTTTCAGGCCGGGATCACGATGTGAGGGATTTTGTTGAACAACTGCGGCAAGATGTCGCAGTACAGATAAACGGGTTAAGCGCTGTTTTTCGCTATAATCTGACACAATGCAGACCCAAACTATTCCGTGAAATTCCATGACCGATAAACTTCCGCTAACGCTTGCGGCACCTGCGCAACATCTCCGCCATCTGGTCATGATTCGTTGGCTGTTAGTCATATGTCTATGTGCAACGGCTGCCTTAACATTTACATTCAGCGATTTGGATCTTCCCTACCCGGCGTTCGCCACGATCTTGCTGATTTTTATCGTTATCAATTGGTTAACAGCCTTACGCTTGCATCGTGAAGTTCCGGTCACTGATATTGAATTTTTTATTCAATTGCTGCTTGATGTGCTTTGTCTCAGCGCCTTGTTCTATTTCAGCGGTGGGGCTAACAACCCTTTTATTTCTTATTTCCTTGTGCCGATTTGTATCTCGGCTGCGACGCTTTCGTGGTCTTATACCTGGGTAATTACCTCACTGTGCGTTGCCAGCTACACACTTTTATTATTTTTTCATATTGCCTTGCCTGTGCTATCGCCAGCTCATCATCACGGTAATCACCAGGATATTAATCTTCACATCCTCGGAATGTGGTTGAACTTTTTCATCAGCGCAGCGCTGATAACCTATTTCGTCGTCAAGATGGCTCAGGATCTGCGTCGACAGGATGATTTACTGAATCAAAAACGTGAAGACGATCTACGCGATGAACAATTAATGGCTGTCGCAACACTTGCTGCAGGAACTGCCCATGAGCTGGGTACACCGTTATCCACGATGAAAGTCTTATTGGCAGAATTACGTGATGAATATAGCGATGAGCCGCAGCTATACGATGACTTAAAAGTGCTGTCAGACCAGGTTCAACAATGTTCAATTACCTTGAAAAACCTGGTAGGAAAAGCTGAATATGGCAAAGACGGACAATTTGCAGCGCAATCCCTGCGAAAGTTCTGTGAGGACATCCTTGAGCGATGGCTCGTCATGCGCCCCGATGTTAGCGCCACTCTGGATATCAATCAGGATTCACCGGATGTTGTTTGTTATCTTCACCCGACCATTGCACAATCCATTATTAATTTACTCAACAACGCCGCTGATGCTAATCCAGAAAATATCATCATCAGCATCAGCTGGGATAAAGCTGCTATGCGTTGGAAAATCGAAGATAACGGTCCAGGTATTCCCATGGAAATTGCCAGTCAATTAGGCAAACCCTTTGTCACGACAAAAGGAAAGGGCTTAGGCTTAGGATTATTTTTAACCCATGCCACGATTAATCGCTATGGTGGAGAGGTCTATCTTTACAACCGCTCACCGCAAGGTACCTTGACAGAATTACACCTGCCATTGCAGCACTCGGGATAGAATCATGACAATGCATCAAACAAAAGAAATTTTTCTTCTGGTCGATGATGATCCAACGCTATGCCAGATACTTGGCAGAGCACTTGTGCGGCGCGGACACCAGGCGTTTTCTGCCGGCAATAGTGAAGAAGCATTATTGTTGGTAGATAAATACGTCTTCAGCAAAGCCGTCGTAGATTTAAAGCTAGCGCAAGAATCCGGCCTCATATTGATTCGCGAACTCAAGATACGGCAACCTGATTTGCAGATTGTCATGCTGACGGGGTATTCAAGCATCTCTACCGCCGTAGAGGCCATTAAACTGGGGGCGTTAAATTATTTATGCAAACCCGCAGATACAGAAGATATTCTTGCCGCTTTTGATCTGCAAGCAATTAAACAGTTGGAGATTCCGGCTAATCCCCCGTCAGTCGACAGACTGGAATGGGAGCACATACAAAAAGTGCTGCAGGAAAACGACGGAAATATTTCCGCCACGGCGCGCAGTTTGGGCATGCATCGACGAACGCTACAACGAAAACTGCAAAAACGTCCGGTAAGACAATAAGGTTACAGTTGACAGGCCATCAGCAACGCATCTTCATGTCCATTATTAGTGGGATAATAATTTTTGCGCTGCCCCACTTCAAAAAAGCCCTCGCGTGCATAGAGCTCTATCGCCTTACGATTGGAAACTCGGACTTCAAGGAACATCATATCCGCGTGATCTTTAACATAGCTAACGGCATACTGCAGCAAACAACTTCCAATACCTTTACGCTGATACTTAGGTGCTACAGCGATATTCAATAATTCGGCATCACCACCGCCATACGTTACAACGACGTAACCAGCCAGAACACCGTTGCATTCAGCCAACCAACAGCGCTGCCGCCCATCTAGACAATCTTCAAAACTGGACTGCCGCCATGGATGAGAGTGAACACTGCGTTCCAACAGTAAAACATCAGCCAGGTCTGATTCGACCAGCAAACGCATGTTCAGCAGCAACCCTGATGAGGTATCTAACGTAATAGGCGTAAACATAGATTATGCTGCGGAGCGCCATGATTGTAGCACTTGCCATAAGCTGCGCTTTTGCTCAGGCTTTTGCAGCAACTCGACAAGGCTTGGGGCAATAATTGCTTGGGTGGAAAATTGTGTTAACGCCAAGATATGGAATAACGAAGACTGGTATGAGTTCTCCGATTCCAGAAAATATTGTGCTGCGTTATATCCCATTAACAAAAGCCGCTTGACTGGCCTACGCTCCAACTCAACCTCCAGCCAGACCTGCAAAACACTTCGTGCATCATCAACTGTTCGTGATACGAAGGTGTTATCAATCAGCGGCCAACGCAGGATATCTTCGCTTCCTGAATTGGAAGGAACGCCGTATAAAGCACGAAGGATATTTTGTAATAATAATTCAGTAGGCAAAGCTAGCTGAGCATTGCGAGAATCGATAACCAACAGATCATGTTGAGGCCGCCATATGCTTAATGCAAATGCCGGGATTGTCTTAACGACTGGCGTTGATATTAGACCGACATCATTTTTTTGTTCCGGCTTCGGTGCATCCGTCTTCTTTGGTTGATCCAATTTCAGGTCACGTAACACATCCGCAACCGCCGTTGGCTTATCCACCATGTTGCGTAAATTTGTATCCGTTTGCGGTGATTCTTCCTCGCCAAGTGGAAATACTGTGTCTGAGACAGGCAACGCACATGCGACAGGAACAGGGGCAAGAGCCAAACGCCAACGAGGCATATAGTTCTCTATACCCATCGACGTTAGATATGACTGGCGTTGATATTCATTCATGACGAATTTAAATTCCATCCCGTTGAGGATGCGATTTTTCCGCACGTGAATATAAGAGATTCAATGCATGAAGATAAGCTTTGGCAGAGGCTGTCACTATATCCGTGTCTGCACCTACCCCATTCACTATGATGCCATTTTTCTCCAACCGAACCGTAACATCACCTTGAGAATCAGTCCCTTCTGTAATCGCATTAACTGAATACAATTGTAGATGCGCATTGCTATTAACAATTTTTTCGATCGCTTTGAAGGTGGCATCTACAGGTCCACTACCACTTGCCTCTGCGGCTTGACTCACGCCATTCATCACGACATTCAGTTTCGCATAAGGATTGGTTCCTGTCTTACAAACCACCTCCATGTCACCAAGATGATAGGCCTCATGAAGAGTATGAGGTTGAGCGTCACTCACCAAAGCCTGAAGATCCTCATCGAAAATTTCGTGCTTTTTGTCGGCCAACTCTTTGAAGCGAGTGAAAGCGGCATTAAGCGCTTCACTATCCGCAAAAGTAATACCTAAAGCCTCAAACCTCGCCTTTACAGCTGCCCGCCCCGAGTGCTTACCCAACACCAATTTATTGGTATTCCAGCCTACATCTTCAGCACGCATGATTTCATAGGTTTCCCGATGCTTGAGAATCCCATCCTGATGAATACCGGACTCATGGGCAAATGCGTTTGCACCGACTATCGCCTTATTAGGTTGCACGGGGAAACCAGTAATACTGGAAACCAGTCTGGAAGTCGGGACAATATGGACGGTATCAATAGTTGTCTCAACGGGCATCATATCCTTTCGTGTTTTGACCGCCATCACGATTTCTTCCAGCGCTGCATTACCCGCACGCTCACCTAACCCATTAATAGTACATTCCACCTGGCGTGCACCATGCATCACAGCAGACAGAGAGTTAGCCACAGCCAACCCCAGATCATTGTGACAATGCGTCGAAAAGATTGCTTTGTCCGCATTGGGGATAGCCTCTATCAAACGACGGAAGAGCATGCCATATTCATCCGGTTCGCCATAACCAACCGTATCAGGCAAATTGATTGTTCGGGCACCGGCCGTAATCACGGCCTCGATAATGCGACACATGAACCCAAACTCTGAGCGACTGGCGTCCTCCAGCGAAAACTCCACATCATCAGTAAACTGACGAGCCAATTTAACTGCCGCCACCGCTTGCTCTAACACTTTCGACGGTTCCATCTGCAGCTTATACTGCATATGAATGGGTGAAGTAGCGATAAACGTGTGAATACGCCCCGAATTTGCAGGCTTGATTGCTTCTGCAGCGCGCTCGATATCACCTTTGATGGCTCTCGCTAGACTGCACACTGTTGAATCTTTAACTGCTTCCGCCACAGCTCGCACAGATTCAAAATCCCCGGGACTGGCTATTGCGAAACCAGCCTCAATAACATCGACTCGCAATTTCTCCAACATTCGGGCAATACGCACCTTTTCATCGCGTGTCATAGACGCACCCGGACTCTGTTCTCCGTCACGCAACGTCGTATCAAAAATAACTAATTTGTCTTTATTCATCGTAAATCCCACGCTAACCACGCATTTTTGATTTATCAAATTATAAGGCAGTAAAAAAAGTTAAGATACGATGCTGGGTTAACCCTAGACAAACATTTCAATATATAAAGTCATCAACAATGTTGATGATAGAAAGTTTTAGACGAGACCATTCATTATTGGAAGTACGGAACGAGCAGGAAGGGCAGATTAGTGTAGCAATAAAAAAGCCCCGATTGCATTAGCAACCGGGGCCTGGGTTTAAGAGCTTGACGATGACCTACTCTCACATGGGGAAACCCCACACTACCATCGGCGCTAAGTCGTTTCACTTCTGAGTTCGGTATGGGATCAGGTGGTTCCAACTCGCTATGATCGTCAAGCAAAGCGGTATGAAGGATTCCAGTCTTACCACCAGTCGGTGTGCTGTAGCTCTTCAAATAGGGTGGTGGATGTAAAGTCGTGCTGTTACAGCGAATTGGTATCTCTTAAAAAGCCCGGATCACGCAATCGTTAAACAATCGATTCTGTTATATGGTCAAGCCGCACGAGCAATTAGTATCAGTTAGCTCAACGCCTCGCAGCGCTTCCACACCTGACCTATCAACGTCGTAGTCTTCAACGGCTCTTCAGGGGGCTTAAAGCCCCAGGGAGATCTCATCTTGAAGGAGGCTTCCCGCTTAGATGCTTTCAGCGGTTATCCCGTCCGCACATAGCTACCGGGCAGTGCCGTTGGCACGACAACCCGAACACCAGAGGTGCGTTCATTCCGGTCCTCTCGTACTAGGAACAACTCTTCTCAAATCTCCAACGCCCACGGCAGATAGGGACCGAACTGTCTCACGACGTTCTAAACCCAGCTCGCGTACCACTTTAAATGGCGAACAGCCATACCCTTGGGACCGGCTTCAGCCCCAGGATGTGATGAGCCGACATCGAGGTGCCAAACACCGCCGTCGATGTGAACTCTTGGGCGGTATCAGCCTGTTATCCCCGGAGTACCTTTTATCCGTTGAGCGATGGCCCTTCCATACAGAACCACCGGATCACTATGACCTACTTTCGTACCTGCTCGACGTGTCAGTCTCGCAGTCAAGCTGGCTTGTGCCATTACACTAACCTCCTGATTTCCGACCAGGATTAGCCAACCTTCGTGCTCCTCCGTTACTCTTTGGGAGGAGACCGCCCCAGTCAAACTGCCCACCATACACTGTCCGCAACCCGGATTACGGGTCTACGTTAGAACCTCAAACATACCAGGGTGGTATTTCAAGGACGGCTCCATTGAAACTAGCGTTTCAACTTCAAAGCCTCCCACCTATCCTACACAAGTAGGTTCAAAGTTCAGTGCAAAGCTACAGTAAAGGTTCACGGGGTCTTTCCGTCTAGCCGCGGGAACACGGCATCTTAACCGCGATTTCAATTTCACTGAGTCTCGGGTGGAGACAGCGCCGCCATCATTACGCCATTCGTGCAGGTCGGAACTTACCCGACAAGGAATTTCGCTACCTTAGGACCGTTATAGTTACGGCCGCCGTTTACCGGGGCTTCGATCAAGAGCTTCGCCGAAGCTAACCCCATCAATTAACCTTCCGGCACCGGGCAGGCGTCACACCCTATACGTCCACTTACGTGTTTGCAGAGTGCTGTGTTTTTAATAAACAGTTGCAGCGGCCTGGTATCTTCGACTGCCAGCAGCTTACGGAGCAAGTCCTTCACCGCCAGCAGCGCACCTTCTCCCGAAGTTACGGTGCCATTTTGCCTAGTTCCTTCACCCGAGTTCTCTCAAGCGCCTTGGTATTCTCTACCTGACCACCTGTGTCGGTTTCGAGTACGGTCTCTTTTTACCTGAAGCTTAGAGGCTTTTCTTGGAAGCATGGCATCAACCACTTCGTGTTCCGAGGAACACTCGTCATCAGTTCTCGGCCTTAAGATCCCGGATTTACCTAAGATCTCAGCCTACCACCTTAAACACGGACAACCAACGCCGTGCTGGCCTAGCCTTCTCCGTCCCCCCATCGCAGTAAAAAGAGGTACAGGAATATTAACCTGTTTCCCATCGACTACGGCTTTCGCCCTCGCCTTAGGGGCCGACTAACCCTGTCCCGATTAGCGTTGGACAGGAACCCTTGGTCTTCCGGCGGGGGAGTTTTTCACTCCCCTTATCGTTACTCATGTCAGCATTCGCACTTCTGATACCTCCAGCAAGCTTCTCAACTCACCTTCAACGGCTTACAGAACGCTCCCCTACCATGCAACAAGTTGCATCCGCAGCTTCGGTTACCAGTTTTAGCCCCGTTACATCTTCCGCGCAGGCCGACTCGACTAGTGAGCTATTACGCTTTCTTTAAAGGATGGCTGCTTCTAAGCCAACCTCCTAGCTGTCTAAGCCTTCCCACATCGTTTCCCACTTAACTGGTATTGGGGACCTTAGCTGGCGGTCTGGGTTGTTGCCCTCTTGACAACGGACGTTAGCACCCGCTGTCTGTCTGCCATGATTGCACTCCTCGGTATTCGTAGTTTGCATGGGGTTGGTAAGTCGGGATGACCCCCTAGCCCAAACAGTGCTCTACCCCCGAGGGTGAGACATGACGCGCTACCTAAATAGCTTTCGGGGAGAACCAGCTATCTCCCGGCTTGATTAGCCTTTCACCCCTATCCACACGTCATCCCCGTCTTTTTCAACAGACGTGGGTTCGGTCCTCCAGTAAGTGTTACCTCACCTTCAACCTGCACATGGATAGATCGCCGGGTTTCGGGTCTATTGCCAGCGACTGAACGCCCTATTAAGACTCGCTTTCGCTACGGCTCCCCTATTCGGTTAACCTTGCCACTGACAATAAGTCGCTGACCCATTATACAAAAGGTACGCAGTCACA